>CAYJMA010000008.1:0-30801 GCA_964371475.1 uncultured Rikenellaceae bacterium
ATTTACAACTTTAATCTGCGGAAAAAGTGAAGCCGCCGGCAGGCAGTGTTAGCTGTGTCAAGTGCACATAGACGTACGACTGAGGGAGTCCAGAAAGGCAACGCAAGTTGGCGGACTCCATTTCTGTTGACAATAGGGGGGAGTAGTACGTCCGCCTTGGGTTGGTTGCTCTAAAATCAGTGGTAAAAAAGCAAAACGGTCGCCAGGGAGCTACGCAAAAGAATTTTGCGGAGGTCGCGTGGGGTGGCGACCGTCCGCAATCTGGTAGTTTGCTCAGTGGTACGTCCGCCTTGGGTTGGTTGCTCTAAATCATTGGGAAAAAATAACAAAAAAGTTGCCAGGGAGCTACGCAAATGAGTGAATAGCGATTTTGCGGAGGTCGCGTGGGGTGGCGACCGTCCGCAATCTGGTAGTTTGTTCAGTGATACGTCCGCCTTGAGTTAGTTTGTTCTATAAATAGAAATTACCAAAAAATCAACATAGTTCACACCTATACCAAAATTCTACAACCAGACATAAATAGAGTATTCCCACGGGAGTTTGCAGTTGATCATAACTTACCATACCGCCGCAATATCACGGTGATCAATTCCTACTTATCTTGTGAACCTAAATCCAGAGCTATTTACTCTTTATCCATTGATCAATCGCTTGCGCCGCCTTGCGCCCCGCTCCCATAGCAAGTATCACAGTTGCAGCGCCTGTTACAGCATCTCCACCTGCAAAAACTCCCTCCAGCGAGGTTACTCCGCTATGATCGGCTACAATCCCTCCCCAACTTTTTGTTTCAAGTCCAGTGGTGCTTTGCGCAATAAGTGGGTTTGGAGAAGTTCCCAGTGCCATAATCACTGTGGAACACTCCATCTCAAACTCCGACCCCTTCACAACCTTTGGTGACCTTCTGCCACTGCTGTCTGCCTCTCCCAGCTCCATCCTAACGCACTCAATACCTCTTACCCAGCCGTCATTTGTGCTCAGAATTTTGGTCGGATTCGTAAGCATATAGAACTCAATGCCCTCTTCTTTGGCGTGATGAACCTCCTCAAGACGAGCAGGAAGCTCACTCTGCGAACGGCGATACACTATTGACGCCTTAGCACCAAGTCTTTTTGCGGTTCTCACTGCATCCATAGCCACATTGCCACCACCAACCACCACCACGTGATCACCCGTAATTATCGGAGTATCGTAACTATCGTCATACGCCCTCATAAGGTTTGCACGTGTAAGAAACTCATTGGCAGAGAGCACTCCATTTAACGACTCTCCTTCAATGCCCATAAACTTTGGTAACCCTGCCCCAGAGCCGATAAATACCGCCTCAAATCCCCACTCTTCACCCATCAGCTCCTCGATCGTAACTGTCCGACCAACCACAATGTCCGTGATGATTTTTACCCCCAAGGATTTAATGGCTTCGATCTCCTTTTCTACGATTTTTTCTTTCGGTAGTCGAAACTCAGGTATGCCGTACTGAAGCACTCCGCCGGCTTTGTGTAGAACCTCGAATATCGTTACATCATAACCATATTTTGCCAAGTCCGCAGCGCATGCAAGACCAGCCGGACCGCTACCTACCACAGCCACCCTCTTCCCTAACGTTGTAACTTTCCTTACATCGAGTTCTGAGTTATTCTCTATCTTCCAATCCCCAACAAAGCGTTCAAGCAGTCCAATAGCCACTGCATCTCCCTTGACCCCCATAACGCAACTCCCTTCGCACTGCACCTCCTGTGGGCAGACTCTACCGCATACGCTCGGCAGGAGATTGTCTTGTGCAATTATCTTGGCTGCACCATCAATATTACCTCTCTTTAATTGGGCAATAAACTGTGGAATCTGCACCCCAACAGGACACGCCTCAACGCACCGTGGTCTCTTACACTCGATGCACCGTGCGGCCTCACTCTGTACCTCGTCGAGAGTATAGCCATAGCACACCTCCTTGAAATTTGTAGCTCGCCGAGCTCCATCCTCTTCTCCAACCCTTGTTCTAACTCTATTTAGCGCCATCTTTCTCTATTTTTTTATGCCTAAGGTTACACCTATGATTTTCTTCTTTGCGGTACATTGTACCTCTTCGTATTGCTTCGTCAAAGTCCACAAGATGCCCATCGAACTCGGGGCCTTCGACACACGCAAAGCGCACTGTATCGCCTACGGTAACTCTGCACGCTCCACACATCCCCGTACCATCTACCATTATCGTATTTAGGCTCACCGTTGTTTTAATACCATACTTCTTTGTGGAGATAGCCACGAACTTCATCATAACAAGTGGGCCAATTGCCACCACTTCGTCGAAGATCGTGCCATTGTCGATGAGCTCCTCTAACTTTGTAGTCACCAGACCTCTATCTCCGCCACTACCATCATCGGTGGTAATGTGTACGTTTGGTGTTAGCTCCCTAAACTCATCTTCGAGAATAATTAGATCACTACTTCTTGCACCAATTATTACGTGAGGTTCAATACCTTTGTCGCTCAGCCATTTGACTTGGGGTAGTACCGGTGCTGCGCCGATCCCACCTGCTACAAAGCAATACGTTTTGTTTTGCAGCTCTTCGTCCCCCAGACTGCAAAACTCCGAAGGGTGCCCCAGCGGCCCTACAAGCGAGCTGAAACTATCTCCTACGCTATACCCAACCATCTTTTGCGTCGACAGCCCGACTGCCTGAATAACAATAGTTACCGTACCTGCCTCTTTGTCAAAATCACAGATCGTAAGTGGGATTCTCTCCCCCTTTTCATCGGCAATAACAATGAGAAACTGCCCAGGCATAGCTGCCCGTGCAATATATGGAGCTTCCACGACCATACTCCATACCTCTGGAGCGAGTTGTCTTTTTTGTAATATCATATCTTATCTTAAAACATTAATAACTTACGTAGATATTCAACAGATCTTACACCATTGACCAGCAATGATAACCTACCTCCTTCTTTGAGCTTAAAATCTTTTGGGTGCATTATAATGTGTCCCATAATTTTGTTAAAGGTTTCGCCACTATAGTATGAGCTTTGTGCATCGTGTGCAAAGGTAAGCGTAGCTGTGGTACCCTTTATGACGACTCTATCGAAGCCGAGTCTGGCGGCATCGCCACGAAGAAGCACAACCTCGAAGAGTTCTTGAGCCTCCTTTGGAGGCTCTCCAAAGCGATCCTTTAGTCTCACGATAAACTCATCGAGTGCCTCGATTGAGTTTATCTTATCGAGCTCGCGATACAGTTTAAGTTTTTCGGAGGTAGATCCAATATAGTTGTCCGGCAGGTGTGCCGAGGTGTCGAGCTCTACGGTGCAGTCCATAACGCCGAGTCTTTCGACGACAGCTGGCGATAGGTCATCTCCGATTTCATCTTTCATCTCCTCGTAGAGTTCTCCCATTGCCTCGGCAACGATTCTCTGATATGTTTCATAGCCGATGTCTGCCATAAATCCGCTTTGCTCAGCACCGAGTATATTTCCTGCGCCTCGTATGTCCAGATCCTGCATAGCAATATTGAACCCACTGCCCAGATCCGAGAACTCTTCGATGGCTCTCAACCTGCGTTGTGCATCTGCTGTGATAGCCTCCATAGATGGCACAAGCAGATAACAGAATGCTTTGCGATTGGTTCTTCCGACTCTGCCTCGGAGTTGGTGCAGATCTGATAGTCCGAAGTGGTTGGCGTGGTTAATAATGATGGTATTAGCATTCGGTATGTCAATGCCACTCTCGATGATTGTAGTTGCCACAAGTACGTTATACTCTCCGTAGATAAAGTCCATCATAACTTGTTCGAGCTCTTTGGGTGGCATCTGCCCGTGCCCGATGCCAACCCTCGCTCCTGGCACCAGTCTCTCTACAAGGGCTGCTACTTTTCCAATGGTTTGCACTCGATTGTGCACAAAGAAGACTTGCCCACCCCTTGACAACTCATACTCGATGGCTTCGCGAATAATCTCATCATTGTAGGTATGGAGTTCGGTTGATACAGGTCGGCGATTAGGCGGTGGGGTATTAATAATGCTCATATCACGAGCGCCCATCAAAGAAAATTGCAGGGTTCGAGGAATTGGCGTAGCGGTCAACGTTAGAGTATCGACAGAGTGTTTGAGCTCTCGCAGTTTTTCCTTTACAGACACACCAAACTTCTGCTCCTCATCCACAATGAGTAGTCCAAGATCCTTGAAGCGCACACCCTTTCCGAGCAGTTTATGCGTGCCAATTATGATATCAATCTTACCATTTTCGAGATCCGCAACTATCTCTTTGGTCTTTGCCGCTGTGTTGCTCCTTGAGAAGTTCTCGATGCGAGCCGGAAAGCCCTTTAACCTTCGACTAAACGTGCGGAAGTGTTGCAGCGAGAGAACCGTCGTTGGGACAAGTACTGCCACTTGCTTTGAGTCCGAAACGGCCTTGAAGGCAGCACGAATAGCAATCTCTGTCTTTCCAAATCCTACATCACCGCACACAAGTCTATCCATCGGCATTGTACTCTCCATATCGGTCTTTACGGCCTCGGTCGTTGCACGCTGATCTGGAGTGTCCTCATATATGAACGATGCTTCGAGTTCCTGTTGCAAGTAGCTATCCTCGCTAAAGGCAAAACCACGACTCATCTTTCGTTGGGCATAGAGCCGTATTAGCTCTCGTGCAATATCTTTGACCTTACGTTTGGTTGCTTGCTTTAGCTTCGACCACGCACTGCTACCGAGCTTTTGTAGCACTGGGCCATCGCCAATACTATCTCCACTCTTATACTTGCTGATTCTATGCAGGTTTTGCACCCCCACAAAGAGTACATCACCGTCTCGATAGGTGAGCTTGATAAACTCTCGTACGACATCACTATTGTCTTTCTCGCGCTGGCGAACCAACCCCGAGAACTTACCAATACCGTGGTCAATATGCACGACATAGTCACCAACCCTCAGAGCCGAAAACTCAGAGAGAGTCATACCCTCGGCCTTGTCGATCTCTCCTCGTACCCTATACCTAAGGTATCTCTCAAAGAGTTGATGGTCTGTATATAGAGCAACATTGGTTGATGGCATCACAAAGCCCTCCTTGAGAGTTAGTGCAATTGAGAGTAGAGTAGGGCGACTATCGCCAATGGCTATCTCAGAGAATATCCTCTCTACTCGCTCGCGCTGCTCAACATTGGGAGTAACCAGATACGATAATATACCATTGGAGTAGTTACGCACCACATCCTTTGCAAATAGCTCAAAGTTTCCCGAGAATGATGGCTGTGGTGTAGCTCCAAAATCAATGGTTATATCTGATGTTCGGTGCGCTAAGTCAGAATTTTTGGTCACAACCCTCCACCCGCAAATACTATCTCTAAGCTCCTCGGTGCTACAAAGTTGAGTGTCAATGTCCTCTCCACGATACTTTGCGCGAAGTGCATCAAAGCCCTTTAGCGACTCCTCGCCCTGAGAGAACCACAATGTGAGACTCGATACATCTCGAACACGTGCAGCAAAGTCAGTAAAGGCAAGTCGCTGCTCTTTGGCAATCTCTCCGGTTCTAAGGTTCGGGACAATCGTTATAGTGGTTCGATCACTGTCGCTAAGCTGTGTCGAGGGAGTAAAGGTTCGTATCGAGTCGAGCTCATCGCCAAGAAAGTCGAGTCTGTATGGTTTGCTTGCCGAGTATGAGAATATATCTATAATACCTCCCCTTATGGCAAACTCACCAGGGGCGACCACAAACTCAACTCTGCGAAAACCAAAGTCCTCAACGGCACTCTCAAGGTCATCCATTGTGATGCTCTGTCCAACACTCAACTCCAATCTTTTTTGGCGTAGCTCCACATCGCTTACAACCTTTTCGGCAAGGGCATCGCTCCACGAGCATATTATGAGCGGTTCGTCGCCTTGTAGAGCTTCGAGTGCTGAGGTGCGTTGTACAATACCGCTGGGGTCAACTCGCTCAGAGGTTATAGCTCGTCTATATGCAGTTGGCATAAGCAGCACCCTGTGTTGCAGCTCCAACCCCTCCAAAATATTATAAATATCATTATATAGGTACGAAGCACTATCTCTATCCTCCATCACCGCCACCACTACACCACCGCGCTCGATCCAATCGATGGTCATCACAACTGAGAATAGCGATCCACTCACTCCACTGAGTCTAACTGTCTGTTCCCTCCCCGATTGAAGCCTACCATAGCTCTCACACTCACGTATCGTGTCTAAAAACTCATTAACTTTCATTGTGCCTGTTTTTTCTTTTTCTCCTCTCGCTTTCTCTCACGTTCTTGCTTCTTGAGCTCCTTCTCTTTACGCCGTTCTGCTCTATGCGTGCTATCCACCAAAAAAGCTTTATTTAGTCGCTCCTTTAGATCCTTGAAATCATTAAAGTCTTGACTAAAGTAGATCCCAGCACCGCTCTCTTGCATACCTTGAGTTTCGTCAAATCTGTCAATCGTACGAGTAAATCCCTTGAGCTTCAGAGTTCCACTCTTGTTTATATTCCACGTAAGGTATGCATCAACCGAGAATGGATTTTGAGAGTTATATGAGCTGTTGTTCTGCATATTATAGTTTCCATCGACCTCCAGCGACAACACATCGTCTATGATTTCCGCGCCGACGCCTGCAGAAAACTCATCCGACGATGTCTCGCTCTGTGGACTATACCCCAGTCTGATGTTAATCCTCTCACTTGATATTAGATTAGAGAGCTGGTTGGACAGAAACTCCAAACCTGTAACCCCAGCAACACTACTACCCATAGTACCAATCGACGACGTACCCATATCTGGCATAAAGCTATTTGCGAGCATCAGCGATAGGAATTGCATCGATAGTGCCTCTTCTGTGTTGAGTGCATTGCGCAGTGCATTTTGCGCCTCAGCGTCAGATGTTGGTGCTGTTATCGAAAAGTTTATCGTTGGGGTCATCAACTTATCAGTAAGGTTAATACCACAGTCTATATCTGTCTTGCTCTTATCGTTTACATCTCCCGTGAGCGGGCTAAGCGAGGTCTTTAGTTTATAGACAGCCGTTAGATTAACATCGGGGTTGGTGGGATCCCCCGTCCAGACGAGTTGCCCACCGGGATCAATGACAAAGCGTTTGTTTATGATCGTCTGAAGCGTGAAGAGGTAGTTGCCCTCGGTGAGTTCAACGGGCCCGGTCATCGTAAATTCGCCGAGGGTTGGGTTGATATGCATCAGTAGTTTACCACGTCCTCGCCCCTTCATTATGTCGCCAACCTTGGCATCAAGTTCAATTTGAGCCAGAGTGTTGGGAAGTACGGTCATATCAATATTGATGTCGATCTCGCTGGAGCTCTTCTGCGATGACTTTAGTTGTAGTTTCTTGCGATACGATCTGCGAATATTTACTGACTGATACGTATTATTGCGAGGGCGGACAAAGCGAATAAAGTTTGCCTCCTCAATGTTTGCTGCTCCCGACAGTGGCAGTGTAATTTGTGAGTTTTGCGCCGTTGTGGCAACAATATTTAGAGAGGTCTTTTGTTCATTACCCTTTATCGAAACGCTACCTGTGCCGTATGCCGTACCATAGAAGCTGCTATTATCCCGAATCGTAGTATTTAGAGCGAGCAGGTCGTTGAACTCCACTTGAATGTCGTACTTAAGGTCGGCAAAGTTTTTTGTGGTCAGTGCAGCGGAGATAGTGCCACTCCCTTGCTTAGAGTCCGAGAGGGATGTTTTGGGCAGGAAGAACGAGCTGTTTTTAACCTCGATGGTACTATTGGCTATCGAGTAGCGAGCCTTGCTGAAGTCCACCGTGGAGCTAAAATCTTTCACCGCAATCTCACCATTAAGCAGTACATCACCTCCTCTAATTTTTAGCTCAAGCTCGGTGTCTGCACTACCCGATGTAGCGGATACGATACCACTGAGCATAGGGTCGAGTAGTTTTAATGGTAGATCAGCTATGTCGATATCGACGTGCAACTCACTGTCTGGCAACTCGAATGCTCCAGAGATAGGTGGTGGTGAGTCTTTCGCCCCCACAGAGAAGTTGATTCGTTTGTTTTGGTTGTCAATATTGCTTCGTAGTTCGACATCCCCAATTTTAGTACCACTAAGCTCCAGATTGGTAAAATCTACCACGGCAAACATCTTAGGGGTGCTCATAGCGCTGACCAGATCAACCGCTCCGTTTGCCCTCCCCTTTACGCTATACCCCAGACTCTCAACAAGTAGTGTTAGAGGAGACAAATCGGCATCAATGAGGTTAAAGCTAATGGTGTCTTCATCTCTTTTTCCGATTGTACCGTTGAGGTCAAAGCGTTGATTTTTGTTATACACCGCCAAGTGATTAATCTTTACGGCAGTCGTATCGAGTGTAATAATAGATGGCGAGATGTTCCATATCATAGAGTCAACGACCACTGCCGCAGGGTGAATCTCTACTTCCATTTGCGCCATACCGCTTGGCAATCGTTTGAGTGTGGTGGTTGTGTTGAGCAGTGCAGAGTTGCTGCCCACTCTGTTTCTGTACTGTACACCGAGAGATATAACATTGTCGTGTATACCACCAAGTAGGGCGAAATTAGGGAAAAATCGAGCTTGAATTGCAATGAAGTTGGCAGTAGCATAGATTGAAAGAGAGTCGGAAATGTTGCGACTATCTACATTTATGCCCTCGATGAGGAAGTCGTCGGAGGTGATATAGTCGCTCTTTAGGCGAAGCGATAGTTGGTCGAGATAGGGGTTAAAGAAGAAGTTAAGCGAAGTGCCTTCGGCAATTTCCAGCGTTGGCACAAAGGCAGACGCTATATTATTCCCCTCTTTGACCTCCACGCTAAAGAGGTAGTATCCATCGGAAAAGGGGAATGTGGTTTCTTTTGCTGGTATATTACTCTTGTTGTTATCACTACCCGCAATTGAAGAGACCTCGGGAAAGGATGGTAAAAACCGTCGCAACGAGTTGGACAAATATGGTATGATTTCATTAAACGAGTTTCGCCCCCTTAGGCGAATATCTGCAAAGCGTGAGTTGATGTTTATCTCTCTAAACTCAGGTTCGGCTATTGCCTCAAAGTCTATGGCAGCAGCTTGTACAGTATCTATTTCGTTGACATAGAATATGCTATCAAACCTTGCCGTGCCATTCAAGTCATCAATGGATGTTCCACTACAATTGGCAGTGAACTTTGCCGATAGTATCGAGAGGCTATCTCTGGGGTTTAGTCCAATGGCGCGAAGGTTTGCGCGGTGGAAGTCAGCACTGAGTCTATAGTGAGGTATTATGTCGCTATAATCAAAGAGTCCATTGATATCCATCATAAAGTTGCTGTCCTTTGAGCTGATAAGCCCGTTGAACTGCCCCGAGCGAAACTCCCCGTCGACCACTATATCACTATACACATACTTCGCAAACTCTAATTTGCTGACCCTTAGATCGGCATCAAAGACAACTTGATTGTCTCGGTTGTTTTGTTCCAGTTTCAGAATATATCCACCACCGATTGAGGTTCTACCCAGTTGTTCCACGCCCAGTGTTTTGCCGAGGTTGTAGTCGCTGGTCGATAGCGATCCGAGTAGTTCGATTTGTTTGCCATCGTTGATCATATTCAACTCCCCGTTAATGTTTCCAGAGCTGCTCGACACGATCTCAAACTTTGAGTCAAGTCTTCTCACACTGCTGGTCACCTTGGCGCTGAGTGTTATCTGTTCAAGGTTGGCAAGTATTGCCTCCTCGTTAGGTTTAATCGGACTTGCTCCAATAGCGCTAAGTGCACTTTCGATGGTACTTTGCGTTGCCAGGATTTGAGTAATCTCACCCTCAAGGCGAGTCTCTCTAAGGTTCGGTAGTCCAGTTATATGGCATCTGGCATTTAGTTTATTGCCTACAAAATCCAAGTCAAGAAGTTCGCCTTCTATGTTGCTTAGTGTGCCCTCCAGCTTAAACCCAGCAATCTTTACGCTTTGAACCGAGGGGAGAGAGACTGGAAAGAATCGATCTAGTGTAGCACTCGACACCGTTGATGGTGTTAGCTCTACGAGCAGTTGAACACTGTCGGCAAAGTTGCCCCAATCTCTCGGACTTGTATTTGCTAACTCCATAGCCACGCTTTGTAGCCTAACATCACTATATGGAGTTTGCAACTCAATGTCGCTAAAGTGCATCCCCGTGCTATCTATACTGACTCTTTCAATACCAAACTTCTCTAACCGCAGACCTGATTTTTCCTTAAGTGTGATACCCTTTAGCGAGAAGTTGAGATCGTTACCATTTATATAGATATTTCGAGCCTCAAGCTCGATGTTGCTAAGCTCAAGGTCAGAGAAGTTAACTCTACTACTTGGCGTTGCTCCATATTTTTTGAACGAAAAGATGCAATCACGCAGGTTGAGTTCTGTGGCAGAGATGTCAAGCGCTATGGGCGATGAGGACGTGTCGCTCGAAAGTTTACTAAATACTTCGGAGATGTTCATCTGCCCCAGGGAGTCCTGCCTGAGATTCACAACACCTTGAGTGAGTTCGACCTCGCCCAGTGTGATCTTTCCGGTAAGGAAGTTAATGCCTCGGATATCTACTAGCAGTTTATTGGCTGATATTAGCGTATCTCCGTTTGTGTCTTCCATATAGATGTCTCCGAGCTCTGCCGAGGTAAAGAACTTCAGGGCTACGGACGACACACTGACATTTGTTCCTAACGTTTCGGAGAGGATCTCGGTGGTTTTGTCCACGGCAAACTTCTGCACAGCCTCGATTTGGAGTATAATGCTGACAAGAAGAGGGAGCGTAATTAGGAAAATAATTAGCCCTGATATGGTGCGCAGTATGATTTTTAGAGCTTTTTTCATAGCTTTGTAGCTACAAAATTAATTATTTTAGCTATCATTCACAATAAAACAACAAAAAAAAATATGTTAATCTTGAGTATTGAATCTTCGTGTGATGACACTTCGGTTGCAGTAGTTCGTGGTGTCGATCTGTTAAGTTCGGTTATATCGTCTCAGGCTGTGCACGAGAGGTGGGGTGGGGTTGTGCCCGAGCTTGCCTCAAGGGCGCACCAATCCAATATTGTGCCAACTGTCGATGCCGCACTGCGAGATGCAGGGGTTGAGATTGATCAGATAGATGCTATTGCCTTTACTCGTGGGCCAGGGCTACTCGGATCTTTGCTGGTGGGCATAAGCTTTGCAAAGGGGTTGTCGATTGCCACAGGCAAGCCACTTGTGGAGGTTAATCACCTTCAGGGGCATATCCTTGCGCACTTTCTTCGACTCAAGGACAAGGAGTATCGAGCTCCGAAGTTTCCGTTTTTGTGTTTGCTGGTATCTGGCGGCCATACGCAAATTGTGCTAATGAGGAGCTATTTCGATATGGAGATTGTGGGCACTACCATAGATGATGCTGCGGGTGAGGCGTTCGATAAGTGTGCAAAGGTTATGGGGTTGCCATACCCAGGTGGGCCGCACGTTGATAGACTTGCTCAGGTTGGCGACGCACACAGATTCAAGTTTGCAAAGCCGCAGGTCGGAGAGCTTGACTTTAGTTTTTCGGGCCTCAAGACCTCGTTTTTGTACAAGGTTAGAGACGAGGTGTTGGCAGATGAGGACTTTATTGAGAAAAATCTCGCTGACCTCTGTGCAAGTCTTCAGCAAACGATCATCGATATACTACTCAAGCGAGTGGAGAGGGCAGTGAAGCGATACGGCGTTAAGGAGGTTGCCATAGCAGGTGGTGTTTCCGCCAATTCGGGGCTTCGTGATGCCTTTGCACAATTGGGTGCTCGCGAGGGGTGGACGGTGCACATCCCCGAAAGATTTCTAACCACCGATAACGCAGCTATGATTGGAGTTGCGGGCTATTTCAAGGCTCGTGAAGGTGAATTTTCGACACTCGATGTTGCACCGAGCTTATAAATCTCAAAAAAAAATCATACCTTTGTACTCCATAAAATACAAAACGAACTAAAAAAATACAATGAAAGTAACACGTACAGATCAAGCCGAACAAACAACACTTTTGTCAATTACAGTTCAAAAAGAGGACTACGCACCGAGTGTAGAAAAACAACTCAAGGACTACCGCAAAAAGGCTAACATACCAGGTTTTAGACCCGGAATGGCCCCTATGAGCCTCGTGCAAAAGATGTATGGCAAATCGACCCTTGTTGACACGGCATATAAAATGGCAACAGATGCCGCCTTCGAGGAGATTAAAACCCAAGAGATTGACCCTATTGGAGATCTTATGCCTGCCGATAATCAACCAAAACTTGATTTCGATAATGGCGAAGAGTTTGAGTTTATCTTCGAGATAGGACTTGCCCCCAAAGTTGAGCTTGAGTTTAGCAAGGAGGATAAGATTGAGAAGTATGTCATTACGCCCACCGAGGAGATGATTAGTGGGTATAGGGAGAATTTTTTGCGTCGTTTCGGTAAGCTCGAAGACGTTGATGTGGTGGTAAAGGAGGAGGCGATAAGCTGCACGCTTGACAATAGCGAAATGCAGATCGAAGATGCCTACGTAGGGCTTATCTCTATGAGTGATGAACAGCGCGCACCGTTTATTGGTAAGAAGGTAGGAGATAAGATGAAGGTTAATGTCAATGAGCTTTATCCCGATGAAAAACAACGTGCAGCTATTCTCTCGCTCAAGGCTGAGGAGTTAAAGGAGGTGAATCCTGAGTTTGAGCTTGAGATAACCAAGATCAGAGCATTTGTAAATCCCGAGATCAATGATGAGTTTTTAACTATGGCATTTCCCGAGGGGGGTGTGAAGGATGAGGCGGCATTTGAGAAGAAGATGGTTAAGAATGTAGAGCAGGAGCTCGCCTCACAAACTGAGTTTAAGTGGGAGGATAACATTCGTGATTATAGCCTTGAGAAGGCAAATCTAACGTTGCCAGATGAGTTTTTACGCAGGTGGCTCTATTCGATCAACGAGGGTAAGTTCACAATGGAGCAAATCGAGGAGGAGTATCCTCAGTTTGCAAAGATGATGAAGTGGGATTTAGTAAAGCGTGCTGTGGTTAAGTCCGAGGGGCTTGAGATAAAGGAGGAGGATGTCATCGCCGAGGCAAAGGGTATGGCACTTGCGCAGTTCCGTCAGTATGGTATGGCGTCTGTTGCCGATGATATGTTGGAGAACTATGCCAAGCAGATACTATCGAATAAGGATGAAGCTCGCAAGATATTTGATAGAACGGGCGAGAAGAAGACCATCGAGGCTATTGCAGCTAAGGTGACGGTTAAGACCAAGAAGATGAGCGTGGAGAAGTTTTCGGAGATGGTGAGTGGTTCGGCAGCAAAATAGCGTAGCGATGAATGATTTTAAGAAATTTGCAGTTAGTCAGGGTTTAGGCTCAGGGCGTTTGAGTAGCTACTCACAGCTTGTGTCGAGATACTTGTCTCCTTCGATAATCGAGGAGCGTCAGCTCAATGTAGCGCAGATGGATGTTTTCTCTCGATTGATGATGGATAGAATTATCTTTCTGGGTGTGCCCATAGACGATGATGCGGCAAATATTATTCAAGCGCAGTTGTTGTTTCTCGAGAGCACGGATCCTACAAGAGACATAACGATGTATATTAATTCACCTGGGGGTTCTGTTAGTGCAGGGTTGGGTATATATGACACAATGCAGTTAATTCAGTGTGATGTTCGTACAACGTGCACAGGTATAGCAGCATCGATGGGAGCAATATTGCTTACCGCTGGGGCAAAGGGTGAGCGAAAGGCACTCCCTCATAGCAAGGTGATGATTCACCAGCCAATGGGCGGTGTGCAAGGTCAGGCCTCGGACATCGAAATTACTGCAAAGCTCATAGCAAATACCAAGAAGGAGTTGTACGAGATACTCTCCATTCATAGCGGTAAGTCGATCAAGGTTATCGAGCGTGATGCAGATAGGGACTTTTGGCTCTCAGCCTCTGAGGCAGTGGAGTATGGGCTTATTGATAGAGTTGTAGTAAAACGAGAGAAACAAGATGGCAAACTCAAAGGATAATAATTCATCTGATATCTGTTCATTTTGTGGCAGAGGTGAGGGTGAGGTAGCGATGTTGATTCGCGGAGCAGGAGCAAGCATTTGTGATGAGTGTAATACACAGATTTCGGAGATGTTTGAGGCTAACTATAATGCTATTAATAATCTCCACGGCAGTGAGATTACCTCGAGGATAGCATCTACCATTGAGCACGATACGCCGGCAAATATCGTTAAGTTTTTGGACAGTTATATCATAGGTCAGGGTATGGCAAAGCGTCATATTGCCGTGGCGGTGTATAATCACTACAAGCGCCTTATTCAGCACACGGAGAATGACATAGAGATCGAGAAGAGTAATATGCTTCTTGTCGGTCCGACAGGTACTGGAAAGACGCTCATAGCACGTTCGATAGCTCGAATGCTTGGCGTACCCTTTGCCATAGCCGATGCAACAGCACTAACCGAGGCTGGTTATGTTGGCGAGGACGTAGAGAGCATATTGTCGAGATTGTTGCAGGCTGCCGACTATAATGTTCAGGCCGCAGAGCGTGGTATAGTCTTTATTGATGAGATTGATAAGATAGCACGGAAGAGCGACAACCCTTCGATAACGCGTGATGTTAGTGGTGAGGGTGTTCAGCAGGCTCTGCTTAAGATATTAGAGGGGACAGTAGTAAATGTTCCTCCACAGGGGGGGCGTAAGCACCCCGATCAGAAGTATATTCAGGTAGATACGAAGAATATATTATTTATCGGCGGTGGAGCATTTGACGGTATTGAGCGTAAGATTGCAGCGAGATTGAACACTCGTGTAGTGGGTTATGGCGAGCAGGATAAGCGTGCGGAAATTGACCGAGATAATCTTTTGAAATATATCTCCTCGGCAGATGTTCGAGCATATGGGCTGATACCAGAATTGGTGGGTCGACTTCCTGTGCTGTGTTATCTCGACCAGCTTGATAGAGAGTCACTACTTGCAATATTAACGGAGCCTAAAAATTCGATAGTAAAGCAGTACAAGGCGCTCTTTGCAATGGATGGTGTGAAGCTAACGATTGACAAGGCGGCTTTGGGTCTTATCGTTGACAAGGCGATCAAGGATAAGTTGGGAGCGCGAGGATTGCGGGCAATATGCGAGAAGGTAATGCTCGATGCAATGTACGAGATCCCGGGTTCAGGTCGTACATCATATAGAGTTACGAAGGACTATGTTGAGAAGAAATTGGCAACAAACTAAAAAGAATAGTTAAAAGGTAGAATCAATGTTAACACTAAAGCAGATCCGTGAGGATAGAGAAGATACAATACAGCGATTACAGAAGAAGGGTGTTTCTTCAGAGGAGACCATCTCGAAGATCATAGCGGCAGATGACGCAAGGAAGAGTTCACAACAGCGTCTCGATGCGTTACTTGCCGAGCAGAATCAAATAGCAAAGGAGATAGGTCAGCTCTTTAGGAGTGGAGATAGTAGTGGTGCGGAGGCAAAGAAGGTTCGAGTTGCGGAGTTAAAGAGTGAGGCGAGTGTGGTTGAGGCTGAGATGGTAGGTGCGACAGAGGAGCTCAATGGCTTGATCGTTACGCTGCCCAACGTTCCGGCAGATATTGTGCCTAAGGGCAGTAGCGCCAATGACAATGAGGTTGTGTCCGAGGGTGGGGCTATGCCCTCTATGCCTAAGGAGAGTAAACCACACTGGGAGCTTACATCGAAGAAGGATATCATAGATTTTGAGCTCGGTGTGAAGATTACCGGTGCAGGCTTTCCAGTCTACAAGGGTAAGGGTGCGAGGTTGCAGCGTGCGTTGATCAATTTTTTTCTTGATTGTAATACCGAGGCAGGTTACTGTGAGGTGAACCCTCCGATTGTGGTAAACGAGCAGAGCGGTTTTGCCACAGGACAGCTCCCCGATAAAGAGGGACAGATGTACCACTGCGGTGTCGATAATCTGTACCTTATACCTACTGCCGAGGTGCCGGTGACCAATATATATCGAGATGTTATTGTCGATGGTGGTGAGTTGCCTATTAAATTGACGGCCTATACTCCGTGCTTTAGGCGCGAGGCAGGCTCGTATGGCAAGGACGTACGAGGGCTTAATCGTTTGCATCAGTTCGATAAGGTGGAGATTGTAGAGATTGCAGCGCCCGAGAGTTCATACCAAAGGCTCGATGCAATGGTACAGCACGTGGAGAGCATCCTAAAGAAGTTGGAATTGCCATATAGAATACTTAGATTGTGTGGTGGCGATATGAGTTTTACCAGTGCGCTTACCTATGATTTTGAGGTCTACTCAGCTGCGCAAGATATGTGGTTGGAGGTTAGTAGCGTCTCTAACTTCGAGAGTTTTCAGGCCAATAGACTCAAACTTAGATATCGTGATGAAAATCGTAAGGTAAATCTCGCACATACGCTAAATGGTAGTTCGCTTGCCCTTCCTCGTATAATGGCTGCTCTGCTCGAAAACAACCAAAACGAAGCTGGAGATATTACAATACCAAAGGCACTTGTGCCCTATACGGGTTTTGATGTTATATAGTTGGCAGGGAAGAGAAGAATATAGGTGTAATGTATATATTTAGTGTTACGTTTGTGGTTGAGCCACAAGCAGAGGAGCAGTGGCGAGATTTTTTCAGTGGAGCGATTCGCCCCATTGTCGGCTCAAGAAGTTTGACACTGTGTCGAGTCCTTAGCGAACATCACGAAGGGCACTTTACCTTTTCGTTGCAAATAGAGATAGAGGATATGGTGGAGTATGGTGAGGCGAAGGGAGAAATATTCACAGCTGTCGAGCAGGCAGGATTTTGCAACAACGAAGTGCTATGCTTCGATACGTTGCTCAGGCGTGAGAGGATTTAGTGTGTAAGAGCGAATAGGTGGGTGTGTAGGATTTGTTAATTGTCATTGTATGCATAATAAATACTGCGTACTGGTAAACCAACTTGAGCAAAAGAAACTCAAAAAAATATATGAGAGTAGATATTATTCACTGCCCGCCAGAGGCGTCGCAGAGTAGAATTGATGGTAAGAGTGTAGTTGTCATTGATGTATTTCGCGCTACATCTTGTATATGTACGGCTATGTCTAATGGCGCTCGAAGAGTTCTTCCGTATACGACAGTGGAGCAGTGCTGGGATAAAAAAGAGGAGCTGGCTGCCAACAGTGGAGACCATAGAGTTATACTCGGCGGTGAGCGAAAGATGTTGCTCATCGATGGCTTTGATCTTGGAAACTCACCCCTTGGATACTCAAAAGACGTGGTGGAGGGAGCAACCATCATTATGAGCACGACCAATGGTACACGATCAATAGAGTTGGCACAGAAGTATGGAGCCTCGGAGATACTCATAGCCTCGATGCTGAACGCACAAGCAGTTGTTCGCCGACTGATGGAAAGTGGGCGTGATGTCGAGCTCTTTTGCTCGGGCAGAGCAGATAAATTCTCAATTGAGGATACACTGTGTGCAGGCTATATTGTTAGTTTGATGATGGAACAATCGGGTGTCGAGATCGAGGAGTTGGCTTGGTGGGCAAGTGAAGTGTATAAACGCAATCAAGACAATTTAATAGGCGCAATGAGCCACAACCAACACTACTATCGACTCTTAGAGCTTGGCTTAGGCGAAGATGTTGATTACTGTTTGAGTAGAGATGTTTTGGATATTGTTCCCCGCGTTTCAGGTAGGGAAGTTATATTATAGAAAAAAAGGTGGTATTTGTAAGAAAAATATTATAACTTTGTTGGATAAAACTTAAAATCTAAAAAAAAAGTTATGGATATTACAAAGATGCCCCTATGCGGAGCAACACGTCGTGAGCACGATCTTCTCGGTGATAGAGAGATTCCTGTGGAGTACTATTTCGGTATTCAAACAATGCGAGCAATGGAGAATTTTCACATCTCTCGCGTTCGTCTACACTTTTTTCCAGCCCTTATCGAAGGCCTCGCAATGGTCAAGGAGGCGGCAGCTAAAGCCAACCGCGATTTGGGTCTTCTCGAAAATGACAAAGCCGAGGCTATTATTCAGGCGTGCCAGGAGATAAGAACTGGCAAGCTGCGTGAGCACTTTGTTGTAGATATGGTTCAGGGTGGTGCCGGTACATCTACCAATATGAACATCAATGAGGTGGTTGCAAACCGCGCACTTGAGATTATGGGGTATAGCAAAGGGCACTACAAAGTGATTCACCCCAATAATCACGTCAATCTCAGTCAATCTACCAACGATGCGTACCCCACTGCTGTAAAACTTGCACTTCTAATCTCTACGCAACGACTAATCGATGTTGTTAAGGATCTTGTAGCAGCTATTGCAGCCAAGGGGGAGGAGTTTGCAGGAATTATAAAGATGGGTCGTACGCAGCTCCAAGACGCAGTTCCAATGACCCTTGGTCAAGAGTTTGAGGCCTATGCCACAAACCTTGAAGAGGAGGTTAATCGTCTTATATCTAACGGCAAGTTGTTCTTTGAGGTGAATATGGGTGCAACAGCCATTGGTACAGGTATCAACTCCGACCCAGATTATACGCCGATTTGTGTTAAGTATCTATGTGAGATATCAGGATTTCCGATAGTTGCTGCAGGTAATATGATTGAGGCAACCAATGATACTGGCTCATTTGTGATATTCTCTTCTGCCGTTAAACGTCTGGCAGTTAAGTTGTCGAAGTTCTGTAATGATTTGCGACTGCTATCGAGTGGGCCTCGTTGCGGCCTTAATGAAATTAACCTACCTCCGATGCAACCCGGATCAACGATAATGCCGGGCAAGGTTAACCCCGTTATTCCAGAGGTTGTGAACCAAGTAGCATATAAAGTGTTTGGTAACGATCTCACTGTTACATTTGCAGCAGAGGCAGGCCAGCTCGAACTAAACGTTATGGAGCCAATCATTGTTCACTCGCTCTTTGAGAGCATCGAGATGTTGTGCAATGCAATGAACACGCTCAAGGATAAGTGCGTGGTAGGGATAACAGCCAATGAGGAGCATCTGAAAAATATGGTGTATAATAGCATTGGGCTTGTCACTGCGTTAAACCCATACCTCGGATACGATGTATCTACGGAGCTTGCAGCAACAGCTCTTGAGAGTGGTCGAGGTGTTTACGACCTTGTTCTCGAGAAGAAACTTATGAGCAAGGAGGAGCTTGACGATGTATTGAAGCCAGAGAATATGGTAAAACCTCGCAAATTTCATAAGTAAGCCATATCTTTGAGCGATTTATTGTAGAGGCTTAGAAACTGTTTAAGTTTTTATCGAATTAGAGATCACCAATGGTGGCAAAAAGTAGAGGGAGCAAATTATATTTGCTCCCTCTGTGCTTATGTGCTAATTACCTAAATTTAAGAAGATGAAGAGGTCTGTGTAGAAGAGAAAGAGTCCACTCTTTTGAAAAGTGTAGTGTGTGTAGAAGAGAAGAGAAATGAACTCCAAAAAGAATGACCTTTATTTCATTTTTTGTTCTTTAGTATTTAGTTGTTTTAGCACATAGTGGTATGATTTTTTTTGTATCTTTGTCTCATTGAGTAATTGTTGCAACAAGCGTGCCACAATTTGTTTTAATTAAAAAAAAAGATGATATGAACTACCGAAGAGTTGGGCGTAGCGGCCTATTAATGAGCGAAATATCGCTTGGATTATGGCATAATTTTGGACTCGATGATGATTTCGTAGAGTCGCGATCAATGGTTTTGCGAGCCTTTGAGAGTGGTATCACAGTTTTTGATCTTGCCAATAACTATGGCCCACCTCCCGGTTCTGCCGAAAAGACCTTTGGGCGGATATTCTCCGCTGAACTCAGTGCACACCGTAATGAGGTTGTAGTGACTACAAAAGCCGGCTACAGGATGTGGGAAGGCCCATATGGAGAGTGGGGTTCGCGCAAATATTTGGTCAGCTCGTGCGATGAATCACTCAAAAGACTGCAACTCGATTATGTCGATATCTTTTACTCGCATCGCTACGATCCGCAGACCCCTCTTGAGGAGACTATGGGCGCGCTCGACTACATTGTGCGAAGTGGTCGTGCGCTTTACGTCGGACTGTCGAACTATCCCGCCGATAAACTTCGCGAGGCGCAGAGTATCCTGAAGAGTATGGGGACTCCAGCCATTGTCGATCAACTCAAATACTCGATGTTGGTGCGAGATGCCGAAAAAGAACACTTTGACGCACATCGAGATCTCTCTATGGGTTGTGTTTCATACTCCCCACTTGCCCAAGGTCAGCTCACGTCGCGCTACGTTGCCGGCATTCCGCAGGACTCCCGAGCAGCCAAGCATAGCGGATTTCTGCAAGTAGACGAAGTGGAGCAAAACCGTGCAAGAGTACTTGAGCTGTCGAGGGTTGCCGAGGAGCGTGGTGAGTCCCTTGCAAAGATGGCAATCGCTTGGCAACTTTTCGATAATGAGCAACACCAGCGTATCTCTTCGGTAATAATCGGTGCGAGCTCCACAGCACAACTTGACGAGAACCTTAGCGCATTGAACTATGAGCCCTTCAGCGAGGAGCATCTGGAGAGGATTAGTAGCATAACGCTCGGTCAGAGTTTTAATTATTAGCCCAGTAGAAAAGAGAGTGAGAACGAGATTATTAGAAAGATTTTTGAGGTACGTCTCCTATGACACTACCTCAGATAGTGGCTCTACGACCTATCCCTCGACGCAAAGCCAGCGATTATTTATGGATATGCTTGCCAGCGAGCTTATCGAGATAGGTTGTACCGATGTTGTGGTTGATAGCAATGGTTACTTGACAGCTACGGTTGAGGGCAATGTTGAGGGAGGCTATACGATAGGTTTTTTGGCGCACGTGGACACCTCTCCCGATATGTGTGGTAGTGGCATAGAGGTTCAAGTCATTGAGGATTATGATCCTTTGGAGCCGATACGACTTGGCGATACCGAGTATGTTTTGAGTTCGGCGGAGTTCGAGGAGTTGCATTTATTTAAGGGGCACACACTGCTCACGACCAAGGGGCGCACTCTACTTGGAGCAGACGACAAGGCGGGAGTGGCGGAGATTGTCACGGCAGTGGAGTATCTTATCTCGCACGCTGAGATAAAGCACGGTAGGGTTCGAGTAGGTTTCACCCCCGATGAGGAGATTGGTCGAGGGGTTGATTATTTCGATGTTGAGTCCTTTGGAGCTGACTTTGCATATACAGTGGATAGCGGAGCAGAGGGGTGCTTGGAGTACGAGAATTTTAATGCTGCGAGTGTAGTATTGAATGCTGAGGGTCGTAATTTTCACCCCGGTTATGCCAAGGGTAGGATGGTTAGTGCGATAGAGAAGTTGGTGTTTATTCATAGCGAGTTGTCAGAGAGTGAGAAGCCTCAGACGACCTCCGGCCGAGAAGGTTTTGTACATTTAATATCTCTGAGTGGTGGAGTTGAGAGTGCACGTAGCGAGTATATCGTGCGAGATTTTGAGGTTGATGGTTTGGCATCGAAGTGTCAGCGACTTAGAGAACTTGCCATAGATCAGGGTGTAAGTATTGAGATTGCAGAGCAGTATCGAAATATGCGTGAGATTATGGAGGGTGGTAATATGTATGTTGTAGATTTGGCAGAGGTGGCGATGCGTCGAGCCGGAGTTGCTCCTCATATCCACGCCATTCGTGGAGGCACCGATGGCGCACGCTTGAGTTTTATGGGTTTGCCTTGCCCCAATATTTTCACAGGAGGTATGAATTTTCATAGTCGTTTTGAGTACGCATCTCTGTGTTCAATGGAGCGCGCCGTACGCACAATTGTAAATATAGCAACAAATCAGAATTTTGGTTAGATGAGATACTATTATCACAATGTTATTAAAAAATTCATCACCAATGGAAGTGATGAAATATGGAGGGAGCTAACTGCGGTAGAACGTGGAGATTTGCTACAAACCCAGAAACAGGCGTGGATGGAGCAGATTGCGATTCTAAGGCGAGAGTTGCAAGCACTTGATGGAGATATATTTTTTGAATATACTATTCCTCGTATGGGTAGGCGGGTAGATGTGATTGTGTTGGTTCGAGGTGTAGTTTTTGTTATAGAGTTTAAGACTGGCGCCAAAGAGTTTGTTACAGCTGACATTAACCAAGTCTGGGATTACGCCCTCGATCTGAAGTACTTTCACGAGCAGAGCCATATGCTACCAATAGTGCCGATTCTTGTAGCAACTAACGCAAAGGAGAGCGATGTTACAGTCTACCAATATGACGATCAGGTAGTGATGCCAATATTGAGTAATGGCGATAATCTATCCAACATAATTCGTCAATCGCTTCTCATTTTACCAAACAGCGAAATAGATAACTATCTGTGGGGGATTAGTCGCTATGCACCAACCCCGACAATAATAGAGGCGGCTCAGTTTCTCTATAAGAACCACTCTGTCGAGGAGATCTCACGCTCCGATGCAGAAAATCTAAGCCATACAAGTGACTACATATTTGAAGTCATTGAAAGAGCAAAAGAGAATGAAGACAAAGTAATTTGTTTTGTAACGGGCGTTCCAGGTGCAGGTAAAACACTTGTCGGGCTTAATATATCTCCTCAGAGTCTATCTAAAGAGGGGGAAAATGCTGTGTATCTATCGGGCAATGGCCCACTGGTTAAGATTCTTACCGAAGCACTGACTCGTGACAAGGTAAAGCAACTAAAGGAGCAAGGCGAAAAGTGCACAAAAAAGGAGATTGGGCAAAAGGTGAAATCTTTTATTCATAATGTCCACCACTTTCGAGATGCTTGTCTCGAAGGCACGCTTGTTGAGGATGAAGAGATAGTCGCCGATATTGACTATTATCGCAGTGAGAAGAACAAAGAAAAGTCGTTTGCCCCTATTGATCACATCACAATTTTTGATGAAGCTCAACGTGCTTGGACTAAGGAACAGACGGCAGATTTTATGCGTCGCAAGAAGAATAGGCCAAATTTCCCATATTCAGAGCCAGAGTTTTTGATTTCGTGTATGGATCGACACAAAGATTGGGCAATGATAGTATGCCTTGTGGGAGGTGGTCAGGAGATTAATACGGGTGAGGCAGGAATAGGTGAATGGATAAGGGCAATAAAAAACAGATTTAAGGATTGGCACGTGCACATCTCTTCTCGGCTTGTAGATAAGGAGTATGCAGCAGGAGAGTCTTTAAGTTTGCTTGCCGAACACCCTAATGTTTACACCACGGACGAGCTACATTTGGCAGTGTCGTTACGTAGTTTTAGAGCAGAAAAACTGGCAATGTTTGTTCACCAATTGTTGGATCGAGAGATGCTAACAGCGAGTGAAACTTTTAAGGATATAACGAAGTATCCAATTGTGCTAACCCGCAGTATTGAGCGTGCTAAGGAGTGGCTAAAATCAAAGGCAAGAGGAAATGAACGGTACGGAATTATTGTATCATCTCAAGCATATAGGTTAAAACCTTTAGCGATAGACGTTCGATTTAAGCCAGATCCAGTGCATTGGTTCCTTGCCGACAGAGAGGATGTGCGCTCGTCCTACTACTTGGAGGATGTGGTAACTGAGTTTGATATTCAGGGCTTAGAGCTTGATTATACGTGTGTGGTATGGGATGCTGATTTTAGATACAGTGAAGATGAGTGGGGTACATATTCATTTGTGGGCAATAAATGGCATAACATTAAAAAAGCAGAGCGGAAGATGTACCTGAAGAATGCATATCGTGTGCTACTTACTCGCGCTCGCCAAGGAATGGTAATTGTCGTACCCGGTGGGTGTGATGACGACCCAACTCGCAAGTCTGAGTTCTACGACTCGACCTATGAGTACCTTCTAAGCGTTGGGATACCTATACTTTGATGTAATGTAAAACTATTTCATACAAGGATCTTGGAACATTATTTTGCCACGATGTGTAATGTTGGATTATGTCTAAACCTTGGTGGAGTCCGCTCAATGGCCGTCCCTCGCACTGCAAAGATCTGCATATAGGCTCTACGTACTAAACAGAACTTTGCGGTTAGCTAAAATTTTCTTCAAAAAAGTTGTGCGAAAAGTTGCTGATTTACAGATTTTTAGTATCTTTGCAACTCTTTGCTGTGGAGTATGGCGTGCTATTGCTATACCTAAAGCATTGATTAATAATTTATTATACAAACAAATCAAAGGATTAAAATGACAGATCCAATTGCAGACTTCCTGACAAGAATCAGGAATGCGGTGAAAGCCAACCATAAAGTGGTTGAAGCTCCCGCGTCAAAAATGAAAAAGGAAATAGCACGTGTGCTACACGAACAAGGCTATATCCTCGCGTGGAAAGTGGACAAAAATGACAAAGGTTTTGAAGTTATCAAAATCGCGCTCAAATACCACCCAACACTCAAAGTGCCAGCAATCAAAACCATTACACGAGTATCTCGCCCAGGTCTTCGTAGGTATGCAAGCGCTGGCAAAATGCCAAGAGTACTAAACGGACTCGGTATTGCAATAGTCTCTACATCGTCGGGAATTATGACCGACAAAGCTGCAAGAGTTGCAAACGTAGGTGGAGAAGTACTTTGCTATGTAAGCTAATTTTTTTATCAACTTTATAATAAACAAAACTAAAAATGTCAAGAATTGGAAAAGCACCTGTGGCACTACCAAGTGGCGTAACAGTAGACGTTGCAGCCGACAACACGGTTAGTGTGAAAGGGCCTTTGGGACAACTATCCCAGAAGGTAGATCCGGACATCACGGTAACTATCGCCGATGGCGAAATCAATGTTACTCGTCCAACAGACCAACCTCGCCACCGCTCAATGCACGGCCTATACCGTGCCCTTATCAACAATATGGTAGTGGGAGTATCGCAAGGTTACGAAATTAAACAAGAATTTGTAGGTGTGGGTTACAAATGTGAGGTTAAGGGGCAAGTTATTGAGATGAGCCTCGGTTTCTCTCACGATATCCATATGATGATACCAGCCGAAGTAAAAGCAGAAGCGGTTACAGAGAAAAAAAATAACCCAATCCTTACTCTAAAGAGTATCGACAAACAACTCGTAGGTCAAGTAGCAGCAAAGATTCGCTCACTACGTAAGCCAGAACCATACAAAGGTAAAGGTATTAAGTTTGTTGGCGAGCAGTTGCGTCGCAAAGCAGGTAAATCAGCTAACTCTAAATAACGCATCATAAGAAATGGCACTAACAAAAATACAAAGACGTGCACGTATCAAGATGCGTGTTCGCAAGGTGGTAAACGGTACCGCCTCAAAACCAAGACTAACAGTTTTCCGTAGCAATAAACATATCTACGCACAACTCATTGACGACCAAAAAGGAGCAACTCTTTGCTATGCAAGCAGCGCCGAGAAAGACGTGGCAGCACAAATAACAAAAGAGATGGACAAAAAAGCTCAAAGTGCACTTGTAGGCAAGGTCGTTGCCGAGCGCGCACTCGCAGCAGGTATCACCGAGGTAGCGTTTGATAGAAATGGCTATCTTTATCACGGTAGGGTAAAGGGCCTTGCAGAAGCAGCCCGTGAAGGCGGACTTAAATTCTAAAACAAAAACAAGAAGAAATGGAAAACTCAAAAAAAGTTCGCACAAGCGACATAGAACTAAAAGATAGACTCGTGGGTATCCAGCGTGTGACGAAAGTTACAAAGGGCGGTCGTACCTTTTCGTTTTCAGCGATCGTGGTTGTAGGAGACGAGAAAGGTATTGTCGGGTACGGTCTGGGGAAAGCCTCAGAGGTAACCTCTGCAATAGCAAAAGGTATAGAAGATGCAAAGAAGAATTTGGTAAGAATCCCGGTTCTCAACGGCACAATACCTCATCCTCAAGAAGCACGTTATAGTGGTTCTCAGGTTATGATGCGTCCAGCAGCACTTGGTACTGGAGTAATCGCCGGTGGTGCGATGCGTGCAGTATTCGAGAGTGTTGGTATTCACAACGTTCTTGCCAAGAGCAAGGGGTCGTCAAACCCACACAACCTTGTGAAGGCTACCTTCGCAGCTCTGCTCGAACTACGCGATCCAATCACTATTGCGCAAACGCGTGGCGTGTCTCTAAAAAAAGTTTTTAACGGTTAAGAGTAACAAAGAAATGGCAATAATAAAAATCACACAAGTGCGCAGCCGAATTGGAGCAACCAAGATCCAAAAGGCCAACCTCGATGCTCTGGGGCTTAAGCGCAACTATAAGACAGTAGAGCACAACATCTGTCCAGAGATTATGGGCAAAGTTGAAAAGGTTAAACACTTAGTAAAAGTTGAGGAGGTAAAATAATGAACTTATCTACACTAAAAGCTGCAGCAGGCTCTACACATAGTGAAAAGCGAATTGGTCGTGGGCAAGGCTCAGGACGTGGCGGCACATCAACACGTGGTCATAAAGGAGCGCAATCACGCTCGGGTTATTCACGCAAGCGCGGTTTTGAGGGAGGTCAAATGCCACTTCAACGTCGCCTACCAAAATTTGGATTTACAAATATCAATAAAATTGTATACAAAGCCATAAACCTTAGTGCAATCGAGCTGCTTGCAGCAAAGACAAAAGCTGAGAAGGTTGGTCACGAAGAGCTATACGCAGCGGGTCTTATCTCAAAGAACGACCGCGTAAAGGTTCTTGGAGATGGCGCACTAACAGTTAAAGTTGAGGTTGTAGCCGAAAAATTCTCGAAAAGCGCAATTGCAGCAATCGAAGCTGCAGGCGGTAAAGCAACAACACTTTAATCCTTGCAAATAAATCTTTATGAAAAAATTTATTGAAACAATTCGTAATATATTTCGTATAGAGGATTTGCGCAAGCGAATACTCTATACGTTGGGTATATTGCTAATATATCGCCTTGGTAGCTTTGTTGTACTTCCGGGAATCAACCCTGAGGCACTTGCAAGCTCTGGTTTTCAGGACCAAACCTCAAGCGGTATATTAGGACTACTCGATATATTCTCGGGCGGTGCGTTCTCCAACGCATCTATATTTGCACTGGGTATTATGCCATATATATCGGCATCTATCGTTATCCAGCTGCTCGGTATTGCCGTTCCATATTTCCGTAAACTTCAAATGGAGGGTGAAAGCGGTAGGCGCAAAATGAACCAATGGACACGATATCTAACCATTGCAATTCTCTTGGTTCAAGCTCCTGCATACCTCGTAACACTACAAAGCACTGTGCCATCATCGGCATTCGTGCTCAGTAGCTCGCCTATACTCTTTACAATGACAGCAACAACGATACTTATTGCAGGTACGATGTTCTGTATGTGGCTTGGCGAAAAAATTACGGACAAAGGTATCGGAAATGGTATATCACTTATCATTATGGTGGGTATCATCGCTCGTATGCCACAAGCACTACTTGCTGAAATCAGCGCACGTCTTGGCACGTCAGGTGGTGGCCCAGTAATGATAATCGTTGAACTCGTACTACTATTCTTTATCTTTGCAGCTACAATAGCACTGGTGCAAGCAGTTCGCAAAATACCTGTGCAATATGCTAAAAGAATCGTTGGAAATCGTCAGTATGGTGGAGTACGCCAATACATCCCACTGAAGATTAACGCTGCAGGTGTTATGCCAATCATCTTTGCGCAAGCAATTATGATGCTACCAGCACTCTTCGGCTCGTTTGAAGCTACACAAGGAATAGCAGCTACATTCGCTAACATATATGGATTTTGGTATAACTTCGTGTTCTTTATATTAGTAGTGCTCTTTACCTACTTCTATACCGCAATTACAGTTAATACGAACCAAATGTCGGACGATATGAAGCGAAACGGAGGTTTTATACCAGGCATCAAACCCGGTAAGCATACGGCCTCCTACCTCGACCAAGTGATGACTCGAATCACACTACCTGGCTCAATATTCTTGGGCTTTATTGCAATTCTTCCCGTATTTGCCACTCTTATTGGTATAGATGGTCAATTTGCAATGTTCTATGGTGGTACTTCGCTTCTGATCTTGGTGGGAGTTGTACTCGATACCCTACAACAAATCGAAAGTCAGTTGCTACTACGCCACTACGACGGTATGATGAAGGGCGGTAAACTCAAAGGACGTAATGCCTAAAACTTACCCAACTGGGCGTTATGATAAAACTGAAGAGTAGGGAGGAAATTGAACTAATGCGCGAAGCCAACCAACTGGTTGGCAAAACCCTCGGTGAGGTTGCAAAACATATCAAGGAAGGTGTTTCAACAGCAGAGCTTGATAGAATTGCCGAGGAGTTTATTCGCGATAACGGTGCAATACCAGCGTTCAAAGGCTATGGAGACTTTCCGGGAACACTTTGCACATCCATAAACGATGTAGTGGTGCACGGAATACCAAGCCCAGATGCAGTCCTCAAATGTGGTGATATTGTGTCGATCGATTGCGGTACAATTAAAAATGGTTTTTTTGGAGACTCCGCCTATACCTTTACGGTGGGCGCTGTAAAGCAAGAGGTCACAGACCTCCTTAGAGTAACCAAGGAAGCTCTTTTTAGAGGTATCGAGAGCGCAAAAGTAGGAAATAGAATTGGCGATATTTCCCACGCGATACAAACTCACACAGAGAAACACGGCTATGGAGTAGTCAGAGAAATGGTGGGACACGGCATAGGCACAAGCCTACACGAATCACCCCAGGTTACTAACTATGGACGAAGAGGAACTGGAACAAAAATCGAAGAGGGACTCGTAATATGTATCGAACCGATGATCACGCTCGGTAGATATGCGATAAAATTCGATGACGATGGCTGGACCTGCCGAACCCAAGACGCTAAACCCGCAGCGCACTTTGAGCACTGTATAGCAATAGTCGACGGTCAAGCAGATATACTATCCACTTTCAGTTATATAGAACAAGGGTCATAAAAGTATTGTGGAGGTTGCAACAGTGCAGCAATGTTATAACTTTAATATTGAGAGTGAACCAGAGTGACGGAGCGATAAATGCCGAGTTTGTATGTAAAAACAGAGGCAAAGAATGCAAGAAAAGAGTTAACAAAAAGCACTGAGCATACGAGGAGTTGGAACTTGAGCGAGTAAAAAGAAGAAATTAAAAACGTAAAAAATGGCAAAACTTCCTTCAATAGAGAAAGACGGAACAGTGATAGAATCGCTGTCAAATGCTATGTTTAGAGTAGAGCTGGATAATGGTCACGTTATCATTGCCCATATCTCGGGCAAGATGCGTATGCACTACATAAAGATTCTACCCGGCGACAAAGTAAAAGTAGAGATGAGCCCGTATGACCTGACCAAAGGTCGTATATCTTTTCGATACAAGTAGTTCTCTGTGACAATCAAACAGGAAAAAAAAGTTTTAAGAAAATGAAAGTAAGAGCATCAGTAAAAAAACGTAGCGAAGATTGTAAGATCGTTCGCCGCAAAGGTAGACTTTATGTGATTTGTAAGAAGAATCCGAAGTTTAAGCAACGCCAAGGTTAGTTTTAGACCAGGGCAAATAGATTTGTAATACTGAGTACGTAAAGCAAATAGTGTTTTACGACAGAGCAAATCACCAAGACAAATATTTTTTAGTAAATAATCAAAAAAGATAAGAATGGCACGTATAGTAGGTGTTGATTTACCTAAGAACAAAAGGGGCGTAATAGGCCTTACCTATATCTACGGCATTGGTCGTAGCCTTTCGTCTCAAATCCTAAGCAAGGCTGGGGTTGACGAGGATGTAAAAGTAAAAGACTGGAGCGATGATCAAATAGCAGCAATTCGTACCACCATAGCAAATGAAGGCTTTAAGGTGGAGGGAGAGCTTCGCAGTACTGTTCAGCTCAATATTAAGCGTTTGATGGACATTGGTTGTTACCGTGGTATCCGTCACCGTATTGGCCTCCCACTCCGCGGTCAGAGCACGAAGAATAATGCACGTACGCGAAAAGGTCGTAAGAAGACAGTTGCAAACAAGAAGAAAGCAACTAAATAGTAACCAAGTAATAGTAATTTTTAAGGAAAAATGGCAAAAAAGACAACACAAACTAAAAAGAGAGTTGTTAAAGTTGATGCACTTGGTTCTGTCCACGTTTCTTCTACTTTCAACAATGTTATTGTTACCATTGCAAACTCACAGGGTCAAGTTATCTCGTGGAGTTCGGCAGGTAAGATGGGCTTCCGCGGAAGCAAGAAAAATACACCTTATGCAGCTCAAACAGCTGCAGCGGATTGTGCAAAGGTCGCTTTTGACCTCGGACTTCGCAAGGTTAAGGTTTATGTAAAGGGTCCTGGTTCGGGAAGAGAGTCGGCAATTCGTACAATCAATGCAGCAGGTATTGAAGTGATCGAGATTATCGACGTTACACCAATACCACACAACGGATGTCGCCCACCAGCGCGCCGTAGAGTCTGATTTTGGATAGCACATTGAAAAAACTATCATCGAACACAAATTTATCAAGAAAAACATCTAAAAATTAAAAATGGCAAGATATATTGGACCAAAAACAAAGATTGCTCGTAACTTTGGTGAAGCAATTTTTGGCGCAGACAAAACATTAGACCGTAAGAACTACCCATCTGGGCAACACGGAGTAATGCGTAAGCGTAAAAAAGTGAGCGAATATGGTATTCAGCTCAAAGAAAAACAGAAAGCTAAAGCTATATACGGCGTGCTTGAAAAGCAATTTCGTCGTACATTTGAAGCAGCAGCGCGTATGGGAGGAATCACAGGTGAAAACCTCCTTGTGCTACTCGAAAGCAGACTCGATAATATCGTTTACCGTATGGGACTCGCTCCTACAAGAGCAGCTGCTCGTCAGCTTGTTAGCCACAGACACATCACAGTAAACGGTGGAGTGCTTAACATACCTTCGTATAGAGTTAAAATCGGGGACAAAATCGCAGTGCGCGAAAAATCAAAATCACTCGAAGTAATTCAGCTGGCTACCTCTTCTAACACATCATCACAGTATGCGTGGATTGAGTGGAACCCATCTAACC
>CAYJMA010000009.1:0-28228 GCA_964371475.1 uncultured Rikenellaceae bacterium
CGCCACTTTTTTGGCTGTTTATTTATCAATGATTTTAGAGCAAACTACCAAATTGAGGACGGTCGCCACCCCAAGCGACCTTTTTGCTGTTTCTTACCAATGATTTTATAGCAACCAATCCAAGGCGGACGTACGACTCCCCCCCAATAGTCGACAGTGGTGGAGTCCGCCAACATACGTTGCCTCTTTGGACTCCCCCTCAGTCGTACGTCTCTGAGTACTTGACATTGCCCGCACTGCCTGCCGGCGGCTTCACTTTTGAAAAAGTGAAATCAAAACTTTTGATCACCTACTCTAACGATGATTGTATACTTAGTTGTTAGCTATCTACCACAGAGCCTTACTGCTACACCACATTTATTAACGTGTGATTTCGATATACTCAGCAGCCACAATTCTTGTGTGCGGATTCTTGCTTATTACCTCCTGCCTAACTCCCTTTGTTCCGAACCATATGCCGAGAAACTTGAAGCGAGGCACACGATGTAAAACCTGTACCAAGGTATCGTATACGACAATCGTGCTGTGTAGCGTGTCTCTGGAACATCTGGCATCGAGCTCCAACCAATTTGAACGATAGTGCCACTGCTTAGTTGTGTCGCTCAGGGCAATAGTAGATACGTTGTAGTGCGAGGAGGTAAGAACCTTTGAGGTGCTCTGCACACGACGAAGCCTTAGCCCAAGTTCCTCGATAAGTTCAGCATCGTGCGATCTGTACTCTTTTAACTCGTCCAACTCCAACTTCAATACGCCGATCGAGACAGCCGAGAGAGAGTCTCGAACGTTGTAACGCCTTACACTGTCGAGCAGAATGTGCTGATTGCCCTGCAACCGCTCGCTACGTGCCCTTTGATCCTTCCACATAACATACAAGGCACCCCCAGCTACTGCCAACCCTAAAATTAGGTAGTTCTTTATTCTATCTATCATTGTTCGACATTAAACTCAATATAGGGTTCGCTGTCCACGAATTTCCCTCCTACGTACTGCTCTCCAAGCCACCTGCCACCACTCTTGACCGAGTAGTGTAGGTGTGGGCCTGTCGATCGTCCACTATTTCCGCTGCGAGCAACCATATCGCCTGCCCATATCCTCTGACCCTGCTCCACGCACACTTCATCGAGGTGGCACATACCGTAGCGCATATTCTTCTCACTATTTGCAATAATAAGTGTCAAGCCTCCCAGTGGATGGCTGTAGACCGATACGACAACTCCAGAACAAGGGGTGTATACCTCAGTACCAATGGGAGCTGCAATGTCCACGCCGTTATGAATTTTATAGATCCCCTCAACGGGGTGATTCCTCCCCCCAAACGAAGAGGTAATCTTTCCTGTAATGACCTTCATAGTAAATTATTTTTTTTTGAGTTATGCAACCTTCGAGATTCGCTCCATACACTCCACACGGTGGCAGGCAGCCATTTCGGCTCGACGCTCTGCGCTCTGACTCTCTATGATGTCTATCTCCAGTTGCTTGGTTTTGGTAATAAGGGCAATTATATTCCCTCTCTTTGTGTTAATAAGTCCTTGGAGTTTTTCGACCTCACTCCACGCCTCTTGTAGTTGTGAGGATAGAAACTCGATGTTCTCTCTCTGTATGGCAAACTCTTGCTCTCTTGCGCCGAGCTCCGCACTACTTGCCTCGGCAGCAGCCTTGCGCTTTTTCGAGGAGTAGAATATCAGAACTCCGACAATACCACTGCTGAGCAAGAAGTTTAGTACCAGCGATATGATTTCCATAGTTTTCATTGTCTGTGGTTGGGGGGATTAAAAGAAGAGTCTTCGGCAGGGGTTCCTCGGTTCGTAGGTTGGGAACTCCTCGATGTGCTTCTCGAGATATCTAATAGCCTTGCCCATAAGTATATTGGCGTCGCTCAGAGCGCCGATGACTAACATTTTGCGTTGTTCGGCAGTGGCAGCTTGTCGGCGCTGACGATCGAGGCTTTGCGTGCTCTCTTGTTTTTTGTCCAGTAGTGTGTTGTTGTTTTGATTTGTAGTTGTGGTGGTTTTGTCTGTCGAGGATGTTGTTTCATTGGAGGTGCTATCGGATGATGATGTAGAGGATGAGTTTTTGATCTCCTCTTCGGTGGGGGTAGACGATATACCGCCTGATGCGGAGCTGGTTATGGCTGTGCTCTGTTCGCTATCCTGTTGATTGGCACTTTGTGTGGTGCCTACCAGTCCGGATTTGGTAGATGATGATGAGTCCAAGGTGTCCTGCTCTTCGACAGTTGATGCACTCTCTGTGTTATCGCTACACTGCTTCTCTTGTGTGCCATCGAGGTAGATTATAGCTCCGTTGTCGCTGAGTTGAATCGAGAGTTCGTCGATTATTGCGCTGCGTACGTAGTGTGCCAGTGCAGGTTTGATGTACAGTGATAGGAATTCGGTGTGTTCGCCCACGGTGAGTTCATCGTAGAGTTCATCGCCGAGTCGAGGGCGGATGTACTGTTCCTGTACTATGTCAATTTTCAGAGGTCGGATTGAGTCTGGGTCTATGACCTCGCGAGGCATAAAGGCACTTGCAAGCACCTCTTGTGGTGTGATAAGTAACATTTTGAGTTGGGTTTGTGTATTAGATTTGTGAGATGTATAGTTGTTGACTTTTGTCGTTTGCGTCGTAGCTGAGTCCGTCGGCTTTTCGAGCTTCCCAGATGCGCATATATGGTTGTCGGGGGTCGAACGGTGGGAGGTTTACAATTTCGAGAGTTGTGGGGTCCATTGCCGTGTGGTCATTGATTATTGTGATGAGCGGTTCGAGTAGATCTTGTTGTTCTCCTTTGATGATTGTGGAGAGTGCAATGTTGTATTCGTTTTGCACGCGTTCGGAGGAGAAGCCCGAGGCGTACTCCATACCGCTGAGCGTTCGAAACCACTGGTGCGACACGATGATATCGTCGAGGGACTGTTCGTGTAGCGATTTCCAATCACCCTCCTGGCTTGTGGTAATGGGGACAAACTTGCTGGAGTCGCCCTGCGAGCCATCCTTGACCATAAACATCACCTGTCCGGGGTTTCCCTCAAAGCGAGCTTTGGCTTCGAGTGCAATGCGTTCGGCCTCCTCCTCGGTGGAGGTCGTGCCGTCGAGAATCATTATACCGCTGAGTGAAAAGGCGTTGTCGATGCGCGAGATGTTCCACTTCTCGGTCTTGTGCGCAATGGCAATTGCACCGAGTGCGGCAATGTACTTCGGCACGCCGTAGTTTTCAAAGAATGGTTCGTAGTCTTTGTAGTGAATCAGCGTGCGTACCGTTCCGTCGTCCTGAGTCTCGAAGAGTGGGAAAAGGGGTAGAGTCTTTGCCTCGGCTGCGTTGTACTTAGTCCAATCAGCACTGAGCACCATATGCTTTCTGTCCTTTGCCAGCCTTGCACGACTTACGTCTTGGTGGAAGACCGAAATTGTACCGTTCTTAAGTACGATCTCCAAAATTGCGTTTCCAAAGAAGCACTTATCGAGTGCCACACGACCGAATACCGTGCGCAACGACTCTTGGAGTGGATTGCAGGAGTTTGTAAAGAGCGATAGATTCTCATCCTCGCACTTAAAGCCTCTGCCGGTAATGTAGTCTGCTTTGTCGAGTAGAATACGTCGGTGTATGGACGAGCTGCGACTAAGCGAGGCAAGTGCCACGGGCAGAAGGTTGTCGTCGCCCCACTTCCACACCTCGTCTACTTTGCTGGAGCTTACCTGTGCAGAGATAGGTGTGTATGGTGATAGTGTGGAGTTTTGAAAGTATGTTGTCTTCATTTTTAATATCTTTGTTTGTTTTTTTTAGTATGTGCAGAGAAAGTGAGGCTTGGTGGGGGGCTGTGCGTGCGTATGGAGCGTTGCGCGCGCCCCCCACTCCGCCTCAGAATACTTCAGCTATATTATACGCTATGCGAAACCACAATGAGTTCTGGCATTAGGTAATCGCAACCAGCCATAAATATCGCCCTTTGACGATTTTCGAGCTCATCTTGGTTGTACCACATCGAGATCTCCGAGCCTGGGAAGTCTGCCGTATTTACCGCAATTGCAAGGTTACGTTTGTCGGTAAGTATAGCCCAGCTCATTGGCATATCTCCCACCTCGGTAAGGTAGCCATCCACGCCCATATCGATGATCTGTATGCCACGATAGTAGAGCGTCTCTATGCCATTGATTTTGGCAGCGCGAACCGAATCAAGATTACCGTCCAGTAGTCCTGCTTCGTAGTTTTCGTAGACATCGCGAGTTACGAAAAAGGCAAGATTGCCCTCCTTTTTCGAGGCCTTGAGTACACTCTCGCTCTTTGTGTAGAGGGAGGCAAATAACTTTTCGGCATTGCCAGCAGTAGCCATCGAGGTCATCGCCACGCTTTTTATATCCTCGGTGCCACTACCCACGTCAGCCTTGATGCGTTTGAGTAGACCATCGAAGGTGGCATAGGAGTCAGCTCTTTGAGTGTCTCCGACCCACATCGTAGCTCGGATGCTCTCGGCAATTGCATTGCGAAAGAGTTCGGTTTCGGCAACTTCAAGTTCAGTGCCACTAAGGTCGCCAAGGTTTACGTCAGCTTTGCCCACGATCTGCTCGTAGACCATCGAGAAGTAGTCGGCAGCGGCATAGCCCATCTCTGCCTTAACTTTGCTGAGCGTTATGGTCTTTTGGAAGCGTTCGGTGGCAGTGCCTCCGCTCCAACCCTTCGAGTACTCCTTTAGAGCATCTGGCGTGCGCTTCCAAAAGTTTAGAGTAGTTGGCGTAGGCATATTGTAGATAACCCGTATGCCCAGATCAATGGCACTCTCGCCCTGCAAAATAGGGCGAAAAAAGGTCTGCGTTAGATCGTTACCTGTGTATGTCTTTGGATTTGAAATGATTTTTGACATTTTGTTTCTTTTTTTTTGAGTTAGTTGTTAATGATTGATATTTGATTGAGGTTGGACAAAAGAGAGTAGAGCTACATTCGAGGCAGTTGCTATCAAGCAGAGTTATCAACACTGTTGTTAACCTATTTTGTTGAAAAATGTTAATAATTTGACCGCACAAAGGGCATCGTCGAGATTTGTCGACAAGTTTTTCACAAAAATGTTAATAAAATGTAGATAAAGCTGTTGATAGCCATATCCCCCGACAAGCTATCTGCCCCTAAATAGCTCTATGTCTCTATTGTATGCCTTTTTGTTGGAGCTAAGCTCCACGCTGTGGTGCACCAGTGATGGATCCTCCTTTGGCGTGGTAGTGGTAGGAGCGGCATCTACAATTATCTCCTCGACTTTGCAGGGAAGCGGTTCGTTGTTCTCAACTACCGATCGCTGTCTCTCTTCGGCAGGAGCAACCAACTGCTCGATGAATCGCTTCAGTGAGTTTACCACGTTCTTGAGCGTGGAGTGCTTCTCGATGGAGTCTGCAAGCCCCGCTTCGACCGCCTCGCTTGCAGAGAGCCACTCGCCCTGTCCATTCTCTCGATTCATTATCTCAAGGAAGTGCTCCGAGGATAGCCCCGAACGAGAGGCATAGATTTCGGCAATCTGTTGGTCGGTCTTTTGGAGTAGTTCCGCCACTGTTGAGGCCTCGGCTGCATTTCCATCGAAGTTGGTGCTCGCACGATGTATCATATAGAGTGCTGTGCTTGCTACGTATCGATGCCCTGCGCTTGCCGCCTGTGCTATGATCGTGGCAGCCGAAGCAGAGAAGCCATAGCAGTGCGTCTCGATGGTGACCCCCTCGTTTAGTTCGCTCAGTGCTTCATAGATCAGTAGTGCGTCTTGCACCGATCCGCCCATCGAACGGATATTTAGCCGTAGGGTGGATACCTCAGAGCCTTTGATTTTGTCGATCTCGCTACGAAACCTCTCATAGGTTGAAACACAGGGTGTAAGCCTCTGTGTTTGGAACTGACTCTCTTCGCTTACGCCAATTATACCTTCGATGTCAATCTCGACACTTTTGGGGTTTAGGTTTTTAACATTAATGTTCATAACTTGTTGATAGGTGTGTTAATAATTTCGGTTAATTAATTCCTGAGAATGTGATCTTCGAGATTCTCTTTCTCTCGCTCGCCGACTCCTTTTCGATAATACCCGTCAGAGTATCAGCAGCGTCATCGCTTATAGAGGACTCTACCTCGCGTCTCGTGGCAAGAAGGTGTCGAGCAAACTCCTCCCATTGACTCTGCCACCCACGCGGCATAATAATAAGTCGCATAACTTCGGTAGAGTTGCTTAGTATGCGAGACACTTTGTTTGCGCTTTGAAAGAAGCTCTCTATGCGACATTGGGGGACGAGTCGTTGGAGCGTTCTGCCGAAGCCGCGACCACCATTGTTGCTCTCCACGTAGCAGATCTGAACCTTGCACCTCCTCAACATCTCGGCACACTCCATCTCGGTTGTCTCCATCCCCTCTGAGGAGTAGACAACATCCTCTACGAATATCTGCCCACAACTGCTCACACAGTATGCAACAGCGCATAGATAGTCCTTGCCTTTGTCGGCTGTGTCGATATATGCAGCTCGTTTTACCGTCTCGGCAGGAGGCGAGTCATACTCCCTAAAGGTGGAGTAGAGTAGACCCTCGGCAGGGGTGGGATTCCCTTGGTAGAGTGCCTCGAACCCTACGGGATCGATCTTTCTACGCTCTTGCAAGAGTTTTTTACTGTGGCGTTGTGGCCACAGTGCCTCTCCTGTTTTGCGAGGGTCGAGTTCGGTTGGTGGCGAGTTTTTCAGAGCCTCGAAGTTTATAACTTTCCAGTCTGAGGCTTCAGTCTTTAGGAGTCGCCCGATGAGGTCGTCCTCGTGCCAGCGAGTAAAGACGATGAGCTCTCTTGAGTTGTTATGCAGTCGGGTGCGCACCACCGAGCAGTACCACTCCCAGATGTTCTGCCGAATCAGCGGTGAGTTTGCCTCTGCAGCGTCTTTGTACATATCGTCGAGAATCATCACATCGACCCGATTTCCGGTGAGCGATCCCTCTCTTCCGACGACTCTCACACCGCCCGAATGCCCCACAATGTCGATTTCGTCGGCAGTGCGTTGCGCAACATCGTTTCGTGATGTGCCGCTCATCCCCTTTAGCTTCGTTGTGGGGAAGATCTCCTGATACTTCTCATTGTCGATTGTTCGTTGAACGCCGGCACCAAATCGCCGTGCCAACGAGAACGAATATGAGGCAATGCAGATGCGTAGATCAGGATCAATGCCCAGTAGATATGCTGGTAGGAGGTTGCTAGCGCCGTACGACTTGCCGTGTTGAGGCGGTACCGATACTATGAGCTTGCGGACCTTGCCCGTGGCAAAGTCCATTAGTGTGTCGTAGTATGTGGAGTGGAAGTGTGTCATCTCAATGTTTTTGTCAATGTGTTTGGCAAAGAGTTTTAGCGAGCGACGCGCAAGCTCGCCCTTTACCTTCGAGTCGCTTAGTCTCAGCGCACTTAGATTTGTTGTTGTTTCATATTTTTTTCGTTAATAATGCTTAAAAGTTCCTCAAGTAGACTTGTCGGGAGTTCACTCAGTGATATTTCTTTGTTCGTTTCAGTTTTTAGTGCATCGCCGTCAGATTTAGAGTTTAGTTCGGATTTGATTTTCATCTCCAGACATCGCTCAACTCCCTGAAGTGCTTTTATGTCTTCGGTTGTTCGGAAGAGGTCTTCGTACTTCTCTTTGAGTCCGTCTATTTCCTCAATTATGGTGAGTTGTTTTGTTTTTTTTTGGGTCATTATCATTAGAAGTCGAGGATAGTTGCAAGTCTTGAGGGTTCGAAATCGGTAGAGCATCGGCGCGAGTCGACGAGCGCAATTAGGATGTAGTTCATCGATTCGAGACCTCTTTCCAATGTAAAATACGAGGCATTGAATCCAAAGATGACCTCAGCTGCCCTTCCCCTTTGATCTCTAACGCGAAGTTCGACCACGCCTTCCACCTCCCCTTTGTCATATATCAATGTGATTAGTTCCTGTGCCAGGTCGTTGTAGTAGTCATCATCAAGGTGTATCATTTCCTTTCAATATTTAATGGTAAGATGTTTGAAGTATTTGATATTTCGAAAAATCTCATTATCTTTGTCGTATATGTAATGTTTACTCTTGTACTATCTACTGATTAGTAAAAGTGTCGAGTACAAAGATAATATCAATTAATGATAAATACTATCAATCAATGATATTTTTATCAACAAATTATTAACAATATGTTGCAATCTCTGATGAATAGACGACTGTACGAAGTACGGAAGAGTTTAGATATGACTCAAAAAAAGATGGCTGATGTATTAGGAATTGGTCAAAACGCTTATTCTCAGATTGAGAACGGTAAGGTCTCTTTAACGTTGCGCAATCGCCAGATATTGGAAGAGAAACTTGGTATAAGTTCGTCGTATCTTTTGACCGGGGATTTGCCGATTTTTGTTAAGCGCGCCGCGAGTGATAACTTGGCGACAGGTATTGAGGTTAAACGAGGTGTGCCCTATATAACCAAGGCGATATGTTCAGGTACGGATCACCCATTTGATTACGCTGTCAGTGATGTGGAGTACTATATCGATGTGGAGCCCTTTAACGAATGTTCGTTTTACCGTCCGGTCTTTGGAGATAGTATGTTGCCTCGATATAATGCTGGCGATATTGTAGCGTGTAAGAGGGTGAATAATAAATACAATATTATATATGGTCAGACATATCTTTGTCTGATTAGTCAGCAGGGCGACGTATATGAAACGATACGCACTTTGCGAAAGGCCGAGAACAATGACTGTGTTGTTGCCATTGCAATGAACGAGGCGTATGACAGCGTAACCGTTTCGTTTGATTCTATCTTGGAGCTGTATCTTATTTATGGAAAGATAGAGCGAACTTTCTAAGAATTTAGCTATCTTTGTTCTCAAAAGTTCTAAACGATATGGCATTTAATCCAGACTCTACGGGTGTCTATAATGGTAATTACTTTGGCTTTGAGTTTGATGTTCAGGGCAGTGCATTAAGTTTGCTTAGTGTGTGTTGGGATGCTACGGTTTCATATCGAGGTGGGACGTGCAGGGCTCCTGAATCTATGGTAGAGTGCTCAACTCAGGTTGAGATCTATGATGTGGCTCTTCCGGGGCTGTGGCAGAGGGGCATTTATACTATACCCTTTTCAGAGCGAGTTGGCGAGCTTAGCGAGGAGGCACGTGTTGCAGCGCTTCGCGTTATTGCACATTTGGAGGGGGGGGGTAGTGAGTGTGATGAGGAGGTGGCAAGGGATATTGTGTATGTTAATGAGTGTAGTGAGTGGCTCAATGACTATGTATATAGTGTTGCGAGTGAGGAGTTAGCGAGTGGTAGAGTAGTGGGCGTTGTGGGTGGTGATCACAGTGTTCCGTTGGGTTTGATCAGGGCGTTGGGTGAGAAGTATGGCGATGTGGGTATTTTGCAGATAGACGCACATATGGATCTTCGAGATGGATATGAAGGGTTTGTCTATTCTCACGCTTCGATAATGCGTCGTGCGCTGGAGTGTATTGGGATTCAGGGTTTGGTTCAGGTCGGTGTTCGAGATTTTTGCGAGCCAGAGTTGGAGTTTGCGACCTCGGATGATCGAGTGGTATACTATACCGATGGTGAGCTTTCGGCAAGGCGTTTTGAGGGTGTTAGTTGGCGTTCGCAGTGCGATGAGATTGTGGATAGGTTGCCTCAGAATGTTTATATTAGTTTTGATGTTGATGGTCTTGAGCGAAGTTACTGTCCTTCGACAGGAACTCCAGTGCCAGGGGGGTTGACCTATAATGAGGCAGTATATTTATTATTGGCAGTTGTAAGGAGTGGTCGCAGAGTGGTCGGTTTTGATTTGTGTGAGGTTGTGCCCTCGGACGATGATCAGTGGGACGCGATTGTCGGCGCACGCCTACTATATAAATTGTGTAGTGTAGTTTTGTCTTGTCGGTAAAAGGGAGTAAATAATTAAGAAATAAAAGTAGTAAATGATGGTACAAGGAAAAGGTATTGGTTCACGGTTGTCGGGTTTTTTTCACACTCCACTTGCAGGAGGTGTGGTGTTAATATTATGTACTGCCTTGGCTCTGTTGCTTTCAAATTTAGATGCAACGTCTCAATGGTATGCATCGTTGTGGCACAGGGATTTCACGATAGGTTTCGATGGTTTTTCTCTGACCAAGCCGGTTGAGTTGTGGATAAACGACGCACTGATGGCTATATTTTTCTTTTCGGTGGGTCTTGAGATCAAGAGAGAGATAGTAGCCGGTGAGCTTCGCACCTTTAAGCAGGCATCCCTACCGATTGCAGCGGCAGTGGGGGGGATGGTTGTTCCTGCTATTATTTTTCTATCGTTTAATGGCGGTATGCCTAGCGAAGCGGGATGGGGGATACCGATGGCTACGGACATTGCCTTTGCTCTTGGTATCTTATCGTTGATGGGTTCTCGGGTTCCACTATCGCTCAAGATATTTCTTACAGCACTTGCCATAGTCGATGATCTGGGAGCCATACTTGTCATTGCGATATTTTACTCTTCGGAGCTAGATTTAATGATGCTTGGTGCAGCGGCGATAGTTTTTTTGTTGTTGATAGTTTTAGCTCGGATGAAGGTCTACAAGATGCGTTGGTATATCATTCCGGCAGTTGTGCTGTGGGTTTTGTTTCTCAAGTCTGGTATTCACGCTACGATAGCCGGCGTGCTTGTCGCTATGACTATTCCAACAACGGCTCGCTATGCCAAGGAGAGTTTTAGTTCGAGGGCGTCTGGTTTGGCAGTAGATTTTGACGATGCCGATGTAAACAGAGTTCAGGTTCTCAACAACGAGAAGCAACACTATGTTTTGCAGAGTATGAGGGTTCTGGCACGCAATACGATCTCTCCGGCACAGCGTATGGAGTACTCGCTGCATAGTTTCATAGCTTTTTTTGTGATGCCACTCTTTGCGCTGTGTAATGCAGGTGTTGTCATTCCTGCCGACACGCTCACTGTTCTTGGTTCTGAGCAGTCGTTGGGCATTACGCTCGGGTTGGTCGTAGGCAAGCCTGTGGGTATTATGCTCTTTAGTCTATTGATTATATGGTTTAGAGTAGCTTCTCTTCCGAGTGGCGCTACATATAGGATGTTGTTAGGAGTATCTTGTCTTGGTGGTATAGGTTTCACGATGTCTATATTTATCAATAATTTGGCGTTTGTAGATAGTAGCTATATATCAGTTGGTAAGATATCTATTCTTGTAGCCTCTGTATTTGCAGCTTTGGTGGGTCTTTTTATCCTTCACAGTGCAAAGGCTCGAAATTAGCCGATCGGGGTTTTATGGGTTTGGGTATATTGAGAGGCGTATTTTACTATTTTTCTTATAAAAAGTTGTTGTAAAATTTGGAATTAAAAAAAAAATTATGTTACTTGGACATAAGGAAGAGGAGGTAGTTAATAAAAAATCTTCTGAATTGAGTACGAGTTACATAATTTTTTTATATGAGCAAGAAACCCAACTTAAAATTTTGGCAGATATGGAATCTGAGTTTTGGATTCCTCGGCGTGCAGATAGGCTATTCCTTGCAGAATGCCAATACGAGTAGAATACTCCAATCATTAGGAGCAGATGTTCACGAGTTGAGCTATTTTTGGTTGGCAGCCCCACTTGCGGGGCTCTTTGTACAACCAATCATAGGGTTATTTTCCGATAGAACTTGGACACGTTTTGGAAGGAGAATACCCTTTATTTTTTTCGGGGCAATTTTAGCGGCGATCGCTCTATTTTTGATGCCCAATGCCGAGTACTTTACCAGATTGATGCCAGCGTTGCTATTTGCCGGTATGATGTTGTTGTTTATGGATATGGCATTTAATGTGACTATGCAGCCCTTTCGGGCACTTGTTGCAGATCAGGTTAATGACTCGCAGCGCACGAAGGGTTATGCAGTTCAGACCTTTTTGGTAAATGTAGGGGCCGTTGTTGGATCTGTTTTGCCCTTTGTTCTTGTAAACTATATAGGGTTGAGTGGTGAGAGTACATCTGAGCAGTTGGTTCCCGATTCGGTGGCTTGGAGCTACTATATCGGCGGTGCACTTCTTTTGGGCACTGTTATTGTGACCTCTGTTATGACTAAGGAGTACCCTCCGAAGTTGCACAATGAGTATAACAACGTGCAGTCAAGCGCAGTTGAGAAGCCAAAGATTGGGAAGTTGGTTCGAGAGATACCGCGAGTTATGTGGGAGCTTGGAGTTGTGCAGTTTTTTAGCTGGGTTGCACTCTTTACGATGTGGACCTACACCACTCCAGCAGTAGCCAAGAGTGTTTGGGGTACGGTAGACACCAAGTCGGCAGCCTATGGCGAGGCGGCAGACTGGGTCGGAGTGTTATTTGCTGTATATAGTGTATTTTCGGCACTATTCGCAATATTTATGACACGCTTTGCAAAGAAGACCTCCAACAAGGCGGTATATGCAGTGTCTTTAATACTCGGAGCGTTGAGTTTCGTGGCGATGCCCTATATCACCGATAAGTATATGTTGTTTATACCTATGGTAGGTATTGGTATTGCTTGGGCAGCAATTTTGGCAATGCCCTATGCGATACTCAGCAAGTCTATACCAAGCGATAGGATGGGAGTCTATATGGGTATTTTCAACTTTACGATTACCATACCTCAGATAGTTATGGGTTTAGTTGGCGGAGTTATGGTAAAGTATATGTTTGGCGACGACGCCTCCTTTATGATTATCACAGCTGGAGTATGCCTATTGCTGGGTGCTCTGAGCGTAGCTTTGGTTCGCGAGAAGAAGACAAATTAAGACAAACAGTCAATTATAATTAACCTTTTTTATTAACTAATCAAAAACAATAATGACAAAAAAATTCTACCTAACACTTTGTATGTTGGTTTTGAGCATTGTATCTTATGCTCAGGACGGATATACAGTAACCGGCACGGTAGTAGACGAAATGGGACAACCCATAATTGGAGCTACTGTGGTTGAGAAAGATGATCCTATTAACGGTGCGGCCACCGATTATTTAGGTCAATTTACACTAACGGCGACTTCAGGCGAGTCGATGTTAATTATCCGCTATGCTGGCTATACAACTGTTGAGTATCAGGCGAGCAGCGAGATTTTCAAGAGTCCTGTAGTTCTTCAAGAGGATGCAGTATCTATAGGCGGTGTGACCGTTGTAGGATACGGTACTCTGCGTAAGAGCGATATGACAGGTTCAGTTGAGGTTGTAGGAGCAGATCTTGATGACCGTGGTATGGTAAACTCAGCCTCTGAGCTTCTACTCGGTAAGGTTTCGGGTCTTCAGATCACACAAGGTAACGGACAACCAGGCTCTGGATCATCGATTCGTATTCGTGGAGGGTCTTCTCTGAGTGCTAACAACAATCCACTTGTTGTAATCGACGGTGTGCCAGTATCGGACAACGCAAACGCTGGTATGAGCAACCCATTGGGTAACATCAACCCGAATGACATCGAGAGCTTTACGATTCTAAAGGATGCATCATCTGCGGCAATCTACGGATCTCGTGGTGCCAATGGTGTTATTATCATCACAACGAAGAAGGGTAAAGCAGGCGGGTTCAAGCTAAACTATAATAGTGATTACTCAGTAGGTTTTAATACAAAGACCGTTGAGACTCTATCGCCGACCGATTACCGTTCGTTCATCACCGACACCTATGGTGCAGGTTCTATTCAAGATCTTCAGGCAAATCAATATCCAGATGCCAATACGACTTGGAGCGATCACATCTACCAAGCAGCATTTGGTACGAATCAGTACCTAAGCGGAAGCGGAAGGATGGTAACCGATGCAGTTCAGATGGGCTACCGTGTATCTTTGGGTTATACTCACCAAGATGGTACTCTTATGGGTTCTGAGTACAATCGTTATACTGTTGACGTTGGTCTTGCACCAAAGTTTTTTGACGAGCACCTATCAGTAGACATTAACTTCAAGGGCACGATGAGTAATCAAGATATTGTAGATGCTGGAGTTATCGGCAACGCAGCGTTTTTTGACCCAACGAAGCCTATCACAGCAGATTACAGTGGTGAGACTTGGGCAGCGAATCGTCCCAATGTATTCAACGGTTACTTTGCCTATGCAGATGCAGTTACAGGTCTTCCGGATCAAAACACAGCACTCAACCCGATATCTCAGCTCACTCAGCAGTACAACAACGATGAGAGCTACCGTATGATTGCAAATGTTGCAGTTGACTACAAGATGCACTTTTTGCCCGAGCTTCGCGCCAACCTTAATCTTGGTTATGATGCATCTCAGGGCAAGAATATTAATGGATCACTTGTAAACTCTGAGCAGGCTTGGAGAGATGCAGAGTTCCGTGGCATAGGTCGCTACAACGAGTGGACTGGCTACCGTCGCAACTCTCTACTTGACTTCTATCTCAACTATGCCAATGATTTTGGTAAGCACCGTGTAGACGCAATGGCTGGTTACTCTTGGCAGTTGTTTGACTCTGAGGACTATAACAGCACTTATGGTAATGATGCAGCAGAGGGGTCAACTCCGTTCAACTCAACTTATGATGCAACTCAGAACTATTTGGTATCATTCTTCGGTCGTTTGAACTACAGCTATGACAATCGCTATATGGTTACCGCAACGGTTCGTTATGACGGTTCATCACGTTTTTCACCGGACAATCGTTGGGGTATTTTCCCATCAGTTGCTGCAGGTTGGAACATTGCAGAGGAGAGCTTCTTGAAGGGTTCTGTGGTTGACAATCTTAAGATTCGCGGATCTTGGGGTGTTACAGGTCAGCAGGACATACCAAGCATTGAGGGTGTAAATCCAGACTACCCATACCAAGCAAACTACAATCTATCGACTCAGTTCTCACAGTATCAGTTTGGTAATATGTGGTACCATATGTTAGCACCAGATGCCTATGACGAGAATATTAAATGGGAAGAGACTACCTCTTGGAACGTCGGTGTAGACTTTTCAGCATTCAACAGCAGACTAAACATCACCGTAGATGCCTACCAGAAGTTTACCGAGGATCTACTATATTTGTCGGCAGTTCCAGCCGGTACGAACTTTGCGACAAGCGTTCTAACAAACGTTGGAGACTTGGAGAACAAAGGTATCGAGGTTGAGATCGGCGGTGATATTATCCGCAATCAAGACTGGAGATGGAACGTAACTGCGAATGCAACTTGGCAGGAGACAGTTGTTACGAACCTTACGGCGAGCAACGATCCTAACTATTTGGGCGCACAGTTCGGAAATATCTCTATCGGAACCGGTACCAGTGCACTAATCAATGCGGTAGGTTACGCACCAAGTTCATACTATTTGTTTGAGCAGGTATATGATGTTGACGGCAATCCGGTTCAGAACACGGTAGTTGACCGCAACGGTGATGGTCAGATATCGGATGCCGACCGCTACATTGCAGGAAACATTCAGCCTACTATGTACTATGGTTTCTCGACGTCTCTATCGTACAAGAATTGGGATTTCGCACTAAATGCACACGGAGTGCTTGGCAACGAGATTTTCAATGACTATAATATGGCTCATTCAACTACATACGATGCTTGGAGTTCAGGTACAGGTACACTAAACAACATAGCTCCAGTATACAAGACTACAGGATTTACAGGCATAAACACCACTCAGCAGAATCTTTCAGATTACTGGCTTGAGGATGGTTCTTACCTCCGCATTGATAACATAACGCTTGGTTACAACTTCAGTGGATTGTTTAGCGCAGGTGATAGCAAAGGTTTAGGCGGTCGTGTATCTTTGACAGTTCAGAATCCTTTACTTGTTACGAAGTACACAGGTCTTGATCCCGAGACATCTTGGGGAATTGACGGAGTAATATGGCCACGTCCAACGACAGTTCTACTTGGTCTATCACTATCATTCTAATGAAGATTATTAACACAAGAAATATCGAATTAAAACATAGAAATAGTTATGAAAATAAAATATAATATACTTGCACTTTTAGCTATGGCCTTTGGGCTAAGCTCTTGTGTTGACGATCTCAACACAGTGCCAATTGATCCAGATATAGAGACATCAGAGACAGTATATGGATCACCAGAGAGTTACCTTGAGGGGTTGGCAAAGGTATACGGAGCGTTTGTAGTTCAGGGTCAGAATGGCGGTAACGGAACTGAGATCGAGGGCGTGGACGGCGGTTTAAGTACCTTTGCACGTGGATATTGGAACTGTCAGGAGTTGCCAGCCGACCACGCAATATGCGCTTGGGGCGACAACTACGTAACAGAGATGAACAATATGAGTTGGACAACTGTGGAGAATGGTAACATCAAGGCGACTTATTACCGTATTATGTTTACTGTAACCATTGCCAATGAGTATCTTAAGCAGACCACTACTGAGAAGTTGGATATTCGTGGAACAAGCGATGAGCTTCGTGCCGATATTCAGGGTTACCGTGCCGAGGTACGTGCACTTCGCGCTTTGATATGGAGTTATGGTTTGGATCTATTTGGTAATATGCCATTTGTGACCGAGGCAGATCCTATTGGATACTTTTTGCCCGAGCAGATAAGCCGTGCCGATCTCTTTAATTATGTAGAGAGCGAGCTTCTTGCACTATCGTCAGATCCAAATCTTGCAGCGCCAAAGACCAACGAGTATGGTAGAGTTGACCAAGGTTTGATGTGGGGGTTGCTTAGCCGCTTGTATCTAAATGCGGAGGTTTATACAGGGACTCCGAGATATCAAGATGCGATGACTTGGTCAGAGAAGGTGATCTCAGCGGGTGTTTATGATCTTTCGCCAAGTTATGCAGAGTTGTTTATGGGCGACAATACGACAAATGCGAGTGCAGCCATTGAGATTATTCACTTTGGTCAGTCGAACTATGAGTTTACTCAGAACTATGCAGGTGCAGGTTACTTGGTAGCGGCATCACGCCGTAGTAGCGATTTGAGTAACGTTCCATCAGGCGCATCGACAGATGCTTGGGGAGGTATTCGCACTCAGCCCAATCTTGTGGAGCTATTTGAGGACAACGATCAGATTGACGCCGTAACAGGTTATATTGACACACCAGATAGCCGTGGGGCATCTATTTTTGCAGGTCTTTCGGACTACACATACGATGGTTCAGACCCGGCTGATAATAGACGTAACCTTGAGAATGTAAGTCCTCAAGAGTTTATGGATGGTTATAGCGTTTACAAGTGGAAAGCTATAAGTTCGGACGGTACACTAACCTCAGCTGGAGCATTTATAAACACAAGTTGGATTTTTATGCGCCTTGGAGAGATGTATCTCAACTATGCAGAGGCAGCGTTACGTAGTGGTACGAACCTGGCAACAGCAACTGACTATATCAACGAGTTAAGGGATCGTGCTTATGGAAACGCAAGTGGCGATATTGCAACCGCTGATTTGGATCTTGATTTTATGATCGATGAGCGTGGTCGTGAGCTATTCTGGGAAGGTTTCCGTCGTACAGACCTTATCCGTTTCGGAAGGTTTACGAGCGGAACTTACAACTGGCCTTGGAAGGGTGGAGTAGCCGAGGGTTCGGTAGTAAACTCACGTTATGCTCTCTACCCAATACCGTCAACAGATATGACAGCCAACACTAACTTGATTCAAAATCCAGGATATGGTAATTAGATTCATAGTTCACAAAGAGTTAAAACAAAAATAAAGATAAATTACGATGAAAATAATAAATAAGCTTTCTGTTGCAGCACTCCTTGCCGGAGTTGTCCTTGGCAGCTGTACGCTAAAGAGAGATATGGCAGTTGTAGATCCTGCTATGACCATTCCAGCCGAGCTTGTCGATCTTCCCTCTACAAAGGTTACACTCGATAAGCAAGTGCCATCAACACTTACCATTAAGTGGAATCCTGCGGAGTATACATATAGTGCAGGTGTTGAGTACACGCTTCAGGCGTTAAACGACCGTGATACAATCTCTTTAGGTTCTACCTTTGCCGATAGTATTACTATTGGAAGTGTGGATCTTAACGCGGCGATTACTATCGCTCTTGGAGGAGCACCTCTTACTGATTTCAATCTCAAGCTACGAGTAATGAGTACAATTGGCGATGAGCAGTTCAATTCAGTATCGAAGGTTGATTCTATGTTAGTTGTGCCATTCTCTGGCGAGCCATCAGAGTACTATGTAGTAGGTAGTGTTCAGGGATGGTCGCCAACCGAGGATGCGTTGATACCATTATTCTCAGAGCTTAGCAACAACTCCTACACTGGTTGGGTTATGGCTCCTTATACAAATGATCCAGCAGCTGCAGATCAAATCAAGTTCTTAAGTGGTCCAAGTTGGACTTCGGGTGAGATTTCAAGTGCAGATGGCACAATTTCAAATCTTGTTGCCGGAGGTGGATCAAACGTAGATTTAGGCAATACTGAACCTGAGTTATTCTTCATTGAGATCAACACAGTAGCCTTTACTGGAGAGATTGTACGGGAAGGAATCACCTCAATAGGTATCATTGGAAGCGCTACACCAGGTGGATGGGATGCAGACACTGATCTTAGTTGGGATGCCACAGAACAGATGTTTATCGCTACTGGTGTTGAGATGTCAGCTGGGGAATTCAAGTTCCGTTGCAACAATGATTGGAGCACCCTTGTTTGGGGTGCTGGGTCAGAACCAGGCAAGCTATTGCGCGAAGGTGGAGGAGATGACAATATTGCATTCTCGCTTGACCCAGGCTTCTACACCGTGAAGCTCGACCTATATAGCTTCTACCCAACATATGAGTTTATACAAGAACTTGAGTAAAATAGAGGTGATACTATTATGACGAAGTGAATCGTTATATAGAGCAGAACATAGGGGTTGTGAAAGACCCCTATGTTACTAAATATTTATTTTAGAGGGCCGATCAAAGTGTAATTTTACGTATTATGACCTAATACACAACATACTTTATACTAGAGGAAGAGAAGAGATAAAATAATATTAACCACAAAAAAACAAAAAAGATGAAGAAGTATCTGATATTACTAAGCGGTTTACTGCTATTTACGATTTCTTGTAAGGAAGACACTACAGGAGGTGGTGGAGATGACCCAAACCCACCATTAGTGCAGACCGATCCTGCTAATCCTTATGGGGATAAGGTTTTTTATGAGATTTTTGTTCGTTCTTTTGCGGACAGCGATGGTGATGGTATCGGTGATCTTAATGGCGTTACCGCGAAGTTGGACTACCTCGTAGATATGGGTGTACAAGGAATTTGGCTTATGCCAATTAGCCCCTCGCCATCGTATCACGGCTATGACGTAACCGACTACAAGGGCATAGAGCCAGATTATGGTACAATGGCAGATTTCGACAACCTTATAGTAGCTGCCAACTCAAAGGGTATTGAGATTGTATTGGACTTTGTAATCAACCACTCATCTGACCAACACCCTTGGTTTACCAGTGCATATAACAACACAACAGCATCAGATTACTTCGACTTTTACTCGTTTGAGCCCGTAGATCAGGTTCAATATCGATGCGAAACGGATCAAGTTGCAATGGTTGATGATTACCAGTATATTTCAGGTGTTTGGCACGGAGTAGGCGATTATCGTTACATTGGTGCTTTTAACTATACTATGCCAGATTTGAACTACGGACGAGTAGACCGCGGATTGAACCCCGTATATGACTCAATAGTAGAGGCAGCTAAGTTTTGGCTTGAGAAGGGTGCAAGTGGTCTGAGACTTGATGCGGTTAAGCATATCTATCAAAATGAGAGGGGCGAGGAGAACTTGAAACTTCTCAAGAAGTTCTACAATGACCTGAAGGTTGATTACCCCAATGTATATATGATTGGCGAGGTTTTGAGTGAGACCGTTGATATCGCCCCATTCTTTTTGTCAATTCCATCTCTGTTTCATTTTGATGCTTGGTGGAAACTCGAAGGAGCACTACTTGACTGGGGCCCTAAGTACTATGCCATTGATATGCAACATGCATACAATAAGTTTGCTTTATACAGCGATGAGTTTAATGCAGGGACGAAGTTGAGCAACCACGATGAGGATAGAACAATGAGTAAATTAGGAGGCTCGGTACCCCTTGCCAAGATATGTGCAATGGCAATAATGACAACACCAGGTCAGCCGTATATCTACTATGGAGAGGAGCTGGGTATGAGCAACTTTAAGACAGGAGGTGATGAGTTTGTTCGCGAACCAATTTTGTGGGGTGATGACTACACCACAACTTGGCGTTCCAATACAGCACCTACGGCAACGGTAGCTCAGCAGCTTGCAGATGAGAACTCTCTACTAAACTTCTATCGTTCGGCAGTTAAGCTACGTAATGAAACTCCAGCTCTTCAGCACGGAACTTTCACTCCAATACCTTGGGATCCACTTCCGAGGAACCTTATGGCTTGGTACCGCGAGCTTGGCGACAAGCGGGTATATGTTTTGATGAATGGAGGTTCGCAGTCGATAGTTCACGCTTTGAGCTATAACACAGAGGGTGCTACCGAACTTTTCAACTACGGTGGAGCACTATACTCACCAGTTGGAGATGTAACCACTATTACTCTTCCTGCGTACTCAATGTTGGTACTTGAAACAACTAAGTAGAATATATATATATGCACAGAATTTTTTTAACAACTCTTATAACCATTCTTGTTGGGTGCAGCAGTGCTGCACCCACAATGGTTGAACACCCTACGTGGTCACAGGGTGCAACGATTTATGAACTAAACACTCGTCAACTTACCCCCGAGGGAACCTTCAAGGCAGCCACAGCCGAGCTTCCTCGTATCAAGGAGTTGGGCGTTGACATTATATGGGTTATGCCCATTCAACCGATAGGAGTCAAGGAACGTAAGGGTTCATTGGGCTCCTATTACGCTATTAAGGACTATAAGGCATTCAATCCTGAGTTTGGTACTCGTGCAGATTTCGAGGAGTTTCTCTCAGAGGCTCATAGACTTGGGATGAAGGTAATTCTTGACTGGGTTGGCAACCATACCTCTCCGGACCATATATGGGCAGAGAATAACGGTTGGCACAAGCGAGATTCACTCGGTGAGATGAAGGTGAAGTACGATTGGACTGACATTTCGGAGGTAGAGTTCGAGAACAAGGATATGCGCGCAGCGATGAAAGATGCAATGATGTGGTGGGCAGACACCATAGGAGTTGATGGTTTTCGGTGTGATATGGCAATGCTTGTACCTATAGATTTTTGGGAAGAGTCGGTCGGAGCAATTAGAGCCAAGCATCCCGATTTTTTTATGCTTGCAGAGGCAGAGGAGCCATATCTTACCGATAGTGTATTTAATGCGTTCTATGGATGGGATTTGCACCATACTCTCAATGCACTTGCATCGGGAAAGATTACAGCCGATTCACTTGGTCGTCAGCTTGCCAAGACGGCTAAGAACTTTCCATCAAGGGCAATGCGTCTCAACTTCACGTCGAACCACGACGAGAATAGTTGGGCAGGATCTGCGATTGAGAGGATGGGTTCGTCAGCCCCTCAGATGGCGGCTCTGACATATATTTTGCCAGGTCTACCGTTGATTTATAATGGTCAGGAGTTTGGTAACGACAAGCGTATCAAGTTTTTTGACAAGGATACCATTGCGCACAATGGTAGTTCACCCTATGTGAAACTATATAGAGCACTAAATTCACTACGTGATAACAATCGTGCACTAACGCACGGAACAATGAAGGTTCTTGAGACGAGCAATCCTAAGGAGATTTTTGCACTTGAGCGCACGGATGGAGATAATCGAGTTGTTGCGATTTTCAACTTCAGCGATTCGGCGGTGGAGACAAAAGTTGAGGTTTCGGATGGAGAGTTCACAGACTTTTTGTCTGGGGCGATAGGTGCCGAGGAGGTTGCATTTTCGCCAAGCAATCCGATTACGCTCGGAGCAGGCGGCTATAAGATTTATATACAAAAATAATATACAAAAAAACTATGAAAAAATTATTATCAATTTTTATCCTACTAATGTCATTTACAAGTAGTTGGGCAATGAAGATAGAGAGAGTAGAGCCTATCAGTTGGTGGATCGGTATGGAGCATCCACTGCAACTTATGATTCACGGTGAGAATATCGCAGGATCTACCGTCGAGGTAAACTCTGCGGATATCAAAATTGGTAAGATCATCAGTAGCGATAACCCAAACTATCTATTTGTAGACGTTGTGATCGATCCGTCGACTAAGCCCGGTGAGTATATCTTTACCTTTACCAAAGGGCGGAAGCGTGTTGAGGTACCGTATGTTTTAGAGGCTCGTCGAGAGAGTCCAGCAGCGGAGCATTCGCTAACTGCAGCCGATGTTGTATATTTGCTGATGCCCGATAGATTTGCCAAGGGTGAGCTTCCCGAGGGTTTAGAGCATATAGAGGGTAAGGTAGATAGGGAGGATCATAATGCTCGCCACGGAGGCAATCTACAAGGAATGATCGATAATTTGGATTACATTGCCGATCTTGGAGTTACTGCAATTTGGAGCACGCCACTACTTGAGGACAGAGAAGATGTGTCTTATCACGGCTATGCTATTAGCGATTTGTATAGAGTCGATCCTCGTCACGGCACCAATGAGATGTATAAGGATTATGTATCAGAGGCGCACAGCAAAGGTTTGAAGGTTATTATGGATATGGTTCCCAATCATATAGGAGTTCGTCACTGGTGGATGGAGGATATGCCAATGAAGGATTGGATAAACCTTGGCGGAGAGTACAAGCAGACTCGTTATGGTCAAACCGTGCAGCTTGACCCCCACGGTTCAAAGGCAGACTACATTGACAATAGAGATTACTGGTTTGTGGAGAGTATGCCAGATATGAATCTCAAGAATGAGTATGTACTGAACTATATGATTCAGAATGCGATATGGTGGGTTGAGTATGCCAATCTCGACGCTATTCGTATTGACACCTATCCGTATAACGACAAGTATAAGGCGGCAGAGTGGACCAAGGCAATTAAGGATGAGTACCCTGGTATTTCCTTGATGGGAGAGTGTTGGGTAAATGAGCCAAGTTTTGTGTCATATTGGGAAGGCAGAGAGGATAACAAGGATGGTTATAACTCGGAGCTTCCGATGGTAATGGATTTCCCATTGCAGCAGCATATCATATCAGCCATAACTAAGGAAGGCCCTGCAGGTTGGGATGAAGGAGCGATGCATATCTATTTTATCTTGGCTCAGGACTTTTTGTACAACAATCCCGAGAAGTTATTGATCTTTGCATCGAACCACGACATTGACCGTTTGGCGCACTACACCAAGGGTAATGCAAAGAAGCAGATGCTTGTATATAGTCTACTTGCAACAATGCGTGGTATTCCTCAGCTTTATTATGGTGATGAGCAGATGTTCAAGGGCGATCCGAGTCAGGGTCACGGCAGTTTCAGGATCGATTTCCCTGGTGGTTGGCCTGGCGATGAGCGCAATCTTTTTGAGGGCGCGGGTCGTACGGCATCAGAGGATAGTATGTATCAGCACACTCGCAAGTTGTTTCAGTGGCGCAAGGGTTCAAGTGCAATAGCAGAGGGTGAGATGGTTCATTTCTTCCCCGAGAGCAACGAGAATCAGTATGTATACGGCAGGATGACCGATGACGAGTTGGTATTTACAGCCCTGAATTTTAATTCGACTCCAGGAGAGTTGAAGTGGGAGAAGTATGCCGAGCTATTTGAAGGTAGGTGTAAGACTGGCATAGATATAGTAAGTGGCAAGGAGGTTACCTTTGGTGAGCCTATGATTCTTGAGCCATACCAATCATTGATACTTGAAATTAAGCAATAAGTAATGAATAGGATATTGAATAGTTCGGTAATAACCGATGTGCTGTGGGCAAGGCCTCATCCAGATAGTGTGTCTGGGTGCAAGAAGTTTTTGAGTGTGTCTCTTCCCTCCACAATGTCTGTTGTGATGGTCGGTGAGGGAGCGTCTTTGGGAGATTGGCAGCCATCGCTAGGAGTTAAGATGTTATGCGCAAAGTCCCCTGAGTGGTGGATTCCGGCGAGCCTTAAGGTTAGTGAGGGGTCGACCTACAAGTTTGTGATCGTTGAGGGCGATAGCGTCATAGCTTGGGAGAGTGGCGATAATAGGATTTGGATCGAGGAGCACGACAATTTGGGAGAGTTTAAGGGTCGTCCAGATTTCCGCCCTCGTATGTCAGGTGTTGCAATTCCTGTATTTTCTATACGTAGCGCAGGTTGCGAGGGTATTGGCGACTATCCATCTATGGGAGATTTTGCGCAGTGGGCATCTCAGAGCGGTATGGCAGTTGTTCAGACGCTGCCTATCAACGATACAACAATAACGCATACATATAAGGATTCCTATCCATATAAGGCGATTTCGATCTATGCACTTCACCCACTATACATCCGCGTTAGCGAGATAAGCAAGAGTGTGGATGTTAGCGAGTTGTTGTCACTGGATAGTTCGAGTGCGGTAGACTATCAGAGGGTAGATAAGTTGAAGTGGAAGCTCTTTAGAGAGATCTACGAGCTTGAGGGAGAGTCTACATTGCGTGGCGAGGAGTTTAACGCTTTTTATAAGTCTAATTCCCATTGGTTGAAGAGCTATGCGGTGTTTAGTTACCTGCGTGATAGGTATAATACTGCAACATTTTCGGAGTGGGATGAGCCCTATTGCACGTATAGCGAGGAGTTGGAGTCCGATATTTTGAAGCATAGTGCCAAGGATGTTTATTTCTATTATTTTTTACAGTTTCACGCCGACAAGCAGTTGCGGGCTGCACGAGACAAGGCACGCTCGTATGGCGTTGTTTTCAAGGGAGATATTCCAATTGGCGTAAGTAGGGATAGTGTAGAGGTGTGGTGTGAGCCACATCTATTCAATCTCAATGGTCAGGCAGGTGCTCCCCCCGATGATTTTTCGGCAGATGGTCAGAACTGGGGTTTTCCGACCTATAACTGGCAGGCTATGGCAGTTGATGGATATCAGTGGTGGAAGAGTCGTTTTGAGAAGATGGCAGACTACTTTGATATGTATAGGATAGACCATATTTTGGGATTTTTCAGGATATGGGAGATTCCAGTACCTCAGAAGAGCGGTTTGATGGGTCATTTCACGCCAGCACTACCTCTCAGTCGCGAGGAGCTACAAAATTGGGGTTTGCCGATGTACGAGGAGCGTTACTTGGGTTTGGGCGATGAGGATCAGAACACACTATTTGTACGCGATCATACCTACCCCGATATGTACCATCCACGCATAGCGGCTCACTTTACCGATAGGTATAATAACACTTTGGATGGTTACGAGAAGGAGAGGTATAATGCTATATATACGCACTATTTCTATCACCGTCACAACGATTTTTGGGCAGGTCAAGCGTTGTGTAAGTTGCCAGCTTTGATTGATGCCACGTCGATGTTGTGTTGTGCTGAGGATTTAGGGATGATTCCCGATTGTGTGGGTTGGGTTCTCGATCAGCTTCAGGTTGCAACTCTCGAGATTCAGCGTATGCCCAAAGATCCACACCAGCTATTTACCGATACGTATCACTACCCATATCGCTGTGTTGCGGCTACCTCAACTCACGATATGGCGCCAATTCGAGGATGGTGGGGCGAGGATCGAGGTAAGACTCAGCAGTTCTACAACAATGTTATGGGTTGGTGGGGAGAAGCGCCTTGGGAGGCAACCCCCGAGATATGTCGTTGGATAGTATCCTCGCATTTGGATTCTCCTGCAATGGCAGCTATTCTTCCTTGGCAGGACTATATGTCAATCGACGGAGATCTTCGCTTAGGAGATTCAAACGCAGAGCGTATCAACATCCCATCGGATCCGGATCACTACTGGAGATACCGTATGCATTTGTCGGTTCAGGAGCTTATGGGCGCCGACATATTTAACAATGAACTTAAAGAACTTATTAAACAAACAAACAGATAACCAAAAAATTATGCGTAAACTTTTTTTATTGATTTTTTCACTATTTTCAATTTTGTCATATGCTCAGGAGCTAAAGTCTCCAGATGGCAATTATGTTCTTAGTTTTGAGTTAACAGAGTCAGGTACACCGGTTTACTCTCTTAGTTATAAGGGCGAGGTTGTTCTCAAGCCGAGCAAGATGGGTTTTGAGATCTATGATAGCTTTGGTAGGATAAACTTTGCGAATTTAGGAATAAGTGAGGATGGCAACAAGCCGGTATCTCTCTACGATGGTTTTTCGTTAAGCGAGACGAAGTATTCAGATTTTGATGAAGTGTGGCATCCTGTATGGGGCGAGGAGAGTGAGATTCGCAACCACTATAATGAGATGCAGGTAGTGCTATCACAATCTGAGAGTGAGCGTGAGATGGTCATCACCTTTAGACTTTTTGATGAGGGATTGGGTTTCCGTTATGAGTTTCCATCTCAGGAGAATTTGACCTATTTTTCGATCAAGGAGGAGATGACCGAGTTTGCCCTAACCGGTGATATGAAGGCTATATGGTTGCCGGGGGATTATGACACTCAGGAGTATGACTATATGGTTACTCGTTTGAGCGAGATCAGAGACACAATGCGCGTGGCAGTTACAGGCAACGCCTCACAGTATGTATTTTCACCAACTGGAGTTCAGACCTCTTTGCAGCTTGAGACCGATGGCGGGATGTATATCAACATTCACGAAGCGGCGTTGATTGACTACGCGGCAATGAATCTCAACCTAAATGACACGACGTTTGTCTTTACATCTTGGTTAACTCCAGATGCTCAGGGCATTAAGGGTTATATGCAGGCTCCTCGTACGACACCTTGGCGTACAGTTATAGCATCTTATGATGCACGCGATATACTCTCAAGTCGCATTACATTGAATCTCAACGAGCCGTTGAAGATTGCCGATACAGAGTGGATCAAACCAATGAAGTATATGGGCGTATGGTGGGAGTTGATCACGGGCAAGAACGAGTGGAGCTACACGTATGATGTTCCAACGGTTCAGCTTGGTGTTACAGATTTCACGCAGGTTAAGCCACACGGTCGCCACGGAGCTACGACCGAGAATGTGAAGCGCTATATTGACTTTGCATCTGAGCACGGTATGGATGGACTTTTGGTAGAGGGTTGGAACGTAGGTTGGGAGGATTGGATAGGTAAGAGCAAGGACTATGTCTTTGATTTTGTTACTCCCTATCCAGATTTTGATGTAGAGGAGATCGAGCGTTATGCTAAGGAGAAGGGTGTTCAGATGGTTATGCACCACGAGACTTCAGGTGCGATACGCAATTATGAGCGTCATATGGACACGGCATATAAGTTTATGGTAGAGCACGGCTACCCGGCAGTTAAGAGTGGTTATGTTGGTAATATTATTCCACGCGGAGAGCACCACTATGGTCAGTGGGCAGTTAACCACTATCAGTATGCCTTGGAGCAGGCCGCCAAGCACAAGATTATGATAAATGCCCACGAGGCAGTTCGTCCGACAGGGATAAGCCGTACGTGGCCCAATTTGATAGGCAATGAGAGTGCAAGGGGTACAGAGTATCAGTCATTTGGTGGTTCAAAGCCTTGGCACACAACGATTCTTCCATTTACTCGTCTTATAGGTGGTCCTATGGACTATACACCGGGTATTTTCGAGATGGATCTCAGTAAGTTGAACCCAAACAATGGGAGTTGGGTAAATTCCACGATTGGAGGTCAGTTGGCGTTGTACGTTACTATGAGTTCACCGCTTCAGATGGCAGCGGATCTTCCAGAGCACTATGAGATGTTTCCCGATGCGTTTGAGTTCATCAAGGGTGTAGCTCTAGATTGGGATCGTTCGGTATATCTTGAGGCTGAGCCGGCGGAGTATCTAACAGTTGCCCGTTTGGCAAAGGATAATGGTCAAGATGGTTCGGGTCAGTGGTTTGTAGGCGGCACGGTAGGTTATGAGGGCAGGGATGCTGTGGTTAAGTTTGGAGAGTTTTTGCCCGAGGGTAAAGATTATATTGCAACGATATACTCTGATACCAAGGATTCACACTATCGTAACAATGCGCAGTCTTACGAGATTCGCGAGGTGATTGTAAACAGCAAGTCGGTGTTGAAGCAGTGGGTTGCTCCAGGAGGGGGTTTTGCAGTGGAGCTTGTTGAGGTAACCGATAAGGCTCAAACAAAGGGTATTAAGAGACTACGCTAAACAAGGGGATAGTCGTCTATTTGAATCAAGAGACGAGGCAACTCCATAGAATATGGAAGTTGCCTCGTTTTTTTATTATGTCAAGCGGTGTTTTTTATGTGTTTGGTGCGAGAGGAAGAGGTAGTCCGGCAGCTTGCGTTGTTTTTTTGGACTC
>CAYJMA010000010.1:0-4997 GCA_964371475.1 uncultured Rikenellaceae bacterium
TGGCAAAACTCTCTGCTAAAGTTTCGATATGCTATTTTTTTGTAAAAATTTCATGATAGTCTGGGTATTCATCATATACAACAGTCATTTCATCTCCATTAATTGTGCCGCTAAATATTAATACATCTGGATTGCCATCGGAATCTGTCCTATTTAGAGTGCATCTTATAGTTGTACCATCAAATGTGTATGTGCCTTCATTTCTCTCAACTCTATCTTCGAAATCGTTAGGATTATCAAACGTAACCGTACTTTGGAAAGTGTCCTCAGCAAAAGTAAGTGTTGTGACTACAACTGTTACACCATCTATGAATGTATTCTCCCACGATGTTCCAACGAGTGAATCAGATGAATTTTTTTCGCACGATGCGAAAATGCCCATTGAAATGGTTAAGGCAAGGATTAGAGATAAAATTTTTTTCATTGTTTTGTTTTTTTGTTATAAAAAAATGCAAATTACCACTAAATATTTAGTAGTAAAATCGCGCAAATATAGAATTAATTTATCAATTGTCAACTGCCTTTGATAAAAAATTATCTACACTTTGTCTCCATAAGCAAGGTCTCCGGTATCGCCAATCCCTGGTACAATATAACTCTTCAGAGTCATTTCGCTATCAATTGCCACCGTCCAGATTGTTACCCGAGCACTTGCAAACGATTTGCGCAATCTGCTTACGCCCTCCTCAGAACAAATAGCCGCACAGATGTGAGTGTGTTTTGGTATTCCCCCCTTTTCAAGCAACGCTTCGTATGTCAGCTCCATCGAGGCTGCCGTTGCAATCATCGGATCGACGATTATTAGAGTTTTGTCGTCGAGCGGTGGCGTGGTAAGCTGATCCATACGTATTACCATCTCGCCACTCTTTCTATAATGTCTATGAGCACCCACAAAGCCCATCTCAGCACGATCAAAGTAGTTCAACATACCATTTGCCATAGGCACCGCTGCTCTAAGTATCGGCGCAATGACAACCCTATCCTCGGGCAACATCATCTCTGCCTCACCCAACGGAGTCACAACTCTATGGGCCGTGTAATCTAGAGTCTTAGAGATTTCATACGCAAGCACCTCTCCAATTCTTTCGAGGTTTCTGCGAAAACGCATAGAATCTTTTTGTATGCTCTGGTCTCGAAGTTCGGCAAGGAATTGTAGTGCCAAAGAGTTTTCATTGTCAAGTGTTCGTACCATCAGTGTTAGTTATTAATAGTTTTGCAATTTTAATGTCCATCGGTGTTGTGATCTTAAAGTTCTCGACACTTCCCTCCACAACCTCTATCCCATACCCCGCGGCTTCGACAACTGAGCTGCAGTCTGTAAACTCTCGCCTGAATTCTTGCTTGTAGCTCGTTGTGATGATATCTCGAAGAAATCCCTGTGGGGTTTGCACTGCAAGTAGCTCACTTCTGCTAATGCTTCCTCCGTCAACCCTTCTGACACTATCAACGAGCGGAATTACTGGCACAACAGCACCGTTGACCACCGCCCCTCCCACAACTCGCTCAATTACCTCCCCACTCACAAAGGGTCTTACTCCGTCGTGCACCAAAACAACCTCCACACTACTGCCAACTGCCTCCAACCCTTGCCTCACCGACAAGAACCTCTCCTCTGCTCCTTCAACCACAATATGTTGAGCGTCAAAGTTCAAATCCTCGCACATCCCCTTCCACTTCATACTATATCCAGCTGGTATGACCACCACCACCTCGTCAACTCTACAAGCAAATGCCTCGATGGTGTGCATCAACAGAGCCTTACCACCTATGACGGTAAACTGTTTTGGGGTCTCACCCCCTCCAGCTCGTAGACCTCTACCTGCGGCAACTATTATTACACTACTGTTCATCAGCTCTGGGGGTAAGAATTTCGTAAATATACCATTAAGGGCAAAGTTTGTTGTGTTAATTATTGCGTAAAGTTAAAAATAATTCTTAATTTTGCGAGCTAAAATAACTATAAAAAGTATGTTCAAGTATCAAGACCCATTCGAGGTAGCAACCCCAGATAGTACTCAGTACAGATTAATCACAACAGACTTCGTAAGCGAAGAGGAGTGCTCAGGCAGGAAGATTCTTCGTATAGCCCCCGAAGGTTTAGCTCTCCTTGCACGAGAAGCATTCTCCGACGTGTCGTTCTATTTGCGAGCCTCGCACCTTGAGAAACTTGCCTCGATTTTGAAGGACGCAGAGGCGTCGGACAACGACAAGTTTGTAGCATATACGATGCTTGCCAATCAAGTAGTATCTGCTGAGGGTGAACTCCCGACGTGTCAGGACACAGGCACTGCTATTATCTCAGCGCAAAAGGGAGAGGATGTCTACACCGGAGTCAACGACGCAGAGGAACTATCCAAAGGGGTGTACGAGACCTACCAAGACAGAAACTTGAGATACTCGCAAGTAGTACCATTTACAATGACCGAGGAGAAGAACTCGGGTAATAACCTTCCTGCGCAAATTGATATCTATGCCACAGAGGGTAATTGCTACAAGTTTCTCTTTATGACCAAGGGCGGTGGATCTGCCAATAAGACCTATTTGTATCAGCAAACCAAGGCACTTCTTACCGAAGAGAACCTTTCGAACTTCATAAAGTCGAAGATAAAGGATTTGGGCACCTCAGCTTGTCCGCCCTATCACCTTGCGGTAGTAATAGGTGGTACCTCGGCAGAGGCTAACCTTGCAGCAGTCAAAAAAGCGTCGGCGCACTACTACGACAACTTGCCCACCAGCGGAAATGATGGCGGTCGTGCATTTAGAGACACCGAGTGGGAGGAGAAGATATTGAAAATATGTCAACAGAGTGGTGTAGGTGCGCAGTTTGGAGGCAAGTATCTGGTGCACGATGTTCGAGTTATCCGCCTGCCACGACACGCAGCATCCTGTCCAGTTGGCATTGGTGTTAGTTGCGCCGCTGATAGAAACATCAAAGGTAAGATAACCCCCGAGGGTATATTTCTCGAAGAGCTTGAAAAGAATCCGGCTCGTTTTATGCCAAGTGAACCACCTATTATGAGCCCACCGGTGGATATAGACCTCGATAAGGGTATGGATTATGTACGCGCAGAGTTGTCTAAACATCCTATAAAGACCCGCCTTCGATTGCGAGGGACGCTTATTGTAGCCAGAGACATAGCACACGCAGAGATTAACCGCAGGTTGGAGGCAGGAGAGCCAATGCCAGAGTACTTCAAAAATCACCCTGTGTACTATGCAGGTCCAGCCAAGACCCCGAGTGGTATGGCATCAGGTTCGTTTGGGCCAACTACGGCAGGGCGTATGGATAGCTATGTAGATAAGTTTCAGAAGGCAGGCGGCTCGATGGTAATGGTTGCAAAGGGTAACCGTTCGGTCGATGTTACGAATGCTTGCAAGGCAAATGGTGGATTTTATCTTGGTTCTCTTGGAGGACCAGCTGCAATTCTGGCAAAGAACTCAATAAAAAAAGTCGAACTTGTCGATATGGAGGAGCTTGGAATGGAAGCCGTAAGGAAGATCTATGTTGAGGACTTCCCCGCTTTTATAATAGTTGATGATAAGGGCAATGACTTCTTTGCGGATCTATAGAGTAGTAGTTGTAGCAGTAGTTTTGCTGCTAACCCTAAGCGATGGTTATGGTCAGCTCTCTCGCCCATATTTCTATACGCGAGGTAGGGACTTGATCATAGCTGGTCAATATGGAGAGGCTATTGAGTCTCTCAATATGTTGTTGAGATCACAAGAGGAGGAGTATGAGGGCTATTTTTTGCGAGGTGTGGCAAAGTATAATCTCGGAGATTTGCACGGAGCCGCCAACGATTTTTCGCTTGCCATAGAGTATAACCCCGTCTATACACTTGCCTTTCAGTATCGAGGTATTACACGGTCGCGTATGGGAGACTACAACGCGGCACTTGCCGATTTTGCACGAGCAATTGAAATGCGGCCGAGTTTTTCGGGGGCGTACTATTCCCGTGCCGTGACAAGTTTTTTGAACCAGCAGTTTGCAGCGAGTATAAGCGATTATGACGAATTTTTGCGCCTCGAACCGCTTAGTGCCGAGGGGTATGTGAATCGAGGCACGGCGAAGCTATACCTCAAAGACACAACCAGTGCAATGGTGGACTACAACCAAGCGGTGAAGATCAACCCCTACTATGACGATGGGTACCTTCGCCGTGGGGTGCTCTTTTTAATGCAGAATGAAACCCAAAAGGGAATCAATGATATGAATAGCGCCTTGAGTTTGGACAGCACAACGGCAGTGGCATACTTCTATCGCGCTATGGGTAACAACCAACTTGGAGAGATTAATGCCGCTCTTGATGACTTTGGTAGTGCCATAAGGTTCGATCCGACGAATTCTGTTGCAATATTTAATCGAGCTATACTTCGGAGTCAGATTGGGGATTACAACCGTGCCATTGAGGATTATACGCTTGTTGCGAGTCAGAATCCAGACAATGTATTGGTCTACTACAACCGAGCAGCGGTATATGCCCAGCTTGGCGAGATACGCAAAGCCATTGAGGACTATACTCGAGCTATTGACATCTATGGTGATTTTGCCAACGCATATCTATATAGGGCTAATCTACGGGCAATGTTGCGCGATAAGCGAGGCTATGCCGCAGACAAACGAAAGGCAGAGGAGCTTATCAATAAGTATCACAACGAGTTGTCAGCGCAAGGCGAGGCGGCATTTAGCGATACCTCGGCAAGGTTTTCTGATATTGTTAGCTTTGATGCAGACTTTGGCAATAAGAACTTTTCTAAGCTCAACTCAAAGACTCTTAATCGCTATCAACCACTTCCGATGTATAGCATTACCATTGACCATAGCAAAGACAGTGTTGTGGGGGTAGATCCGATGGAGTTTTATGACCCACGAGTAGTTGCCGAGATAGAGTCGTTGGGTGTTGAGGGGTTGATTATTAGTAACAAAAGGGAGAGTATTGCAGGGTGGCGACTAATGGAGCTTGATACTCTATACTCAGGGGGTGAGCGCATACGGG
>CAYJMA010000010.1:5007-13831 GCA_964371475.1 uncultured Rikenellaceae bacterium
GCTATAATAAGCTCGCAGATGAACAACTACCTTGAGGCCATAGAGATCTACTCGTACCTAATAAGTGAGTATCCCGAGAATCCACTACCGTACATAAATCGGGCAGTGGCAGAGGCGCAGGGAATGGAGTTTTCATTGTCTTTGGAGGCTGATTATCAGAGTCTTGCTGCTCAGGGTGATCCCGCCCAGCGACTAAATGTATCTCAGGGTGAGCAGACCACCGACCTTACAAGTGCTATATCTGATCTGAGGCGTGCAGCAGAGCTATTGCCAGAGTTACCCTATACCTTCTATAATATAGCTTATATGTACACTCTGGAGGGTAATTTGCCAGCAGCGGTGGAGTATTATAGCAAAGCAATTGAGCTCTATCCCTACTTTGGCGAGGCATACTACAATCGAGGACTTGTGCAGCTCTCGTTGGATGAGATTCAAAAGGGTGCGCTCGATCTGAGTCGAGCAGGCGAGGTAGGCATAGAGGAGGCATACGTAATTATCAATGAAATAAATAAAGAGTAAAAACAGAAGAGAATGGAAAGAATTAGAAAGACAATTGCAGATAATGCAATGGCACGGTGGATGGTATTGATTGTGGTATCGCTCACAATGATGTTTGGGTACTTTATAACCGATGCTATTGCACCGCTAAAGTCGTTGCTTGAAAATCAATTAGCTTGGGATAGTACAGATTTTGGTACGGTCAACAGCGGTTATGGTTGGCTAAACGTAAATCTATTGATGATGATAGTCGGGGGTATTATTCTCGACAAGAAGGGGGCGAGATTTACGGGGATTCTATCGATCGGTGTGATGGTTATTGGAGCCTCGATAAAGTACTACGCTCTGGAGTTTATGCCTGTGGGAGGTGACACTCTCTTTGGCATTAAGGATCAGGTGTTGACCGCTGCTATGGGTTACGCAATCTTTGCGTTTGGTTATGAGACGGTTAATATTACAGCTACGAAGATTATCGTTAAGTGGTTCACGGGCAAGGAGGTTGCCCTTGCACTGGGTATGAACGTTGCCTTTGCACGTATCGGTACGATGCTTGCAATGGGCGCACCTCTTCGCATTGCAGAGTGGACACACTCCGTATCTGCACCAATTCTATTCGGACTGGTATTGCTATTTCTCGGCTTTATTACATTCTTTATCTTTATTCTTATGGATAGAAAACTCGATAGAGAGGTTGCAGTTAGTGCGAGTGGTGATGATAGCGAGAAGTTCAAGATCAGCGACATACTCTCGATAATAAAGATGCGTGCGTTTTGGTATATCGCCATTTTGTGCCTGGTGTTCTACATCTCGGTTATGACATTCCAGAAGTACGGAGTGCAGTTTATCGGTATGAAGTTTGGGCTTAGCGAAATCAGTGCAGGAGACCTTATGATGATACTCCCACTGGGCGCACTCTTTCTCACTCCACTCTTTGGTGGTATTTATGACAAGAGAGGCAAAGGTGCAACGATGATGATGCTCGGTAGTTTGATGATTATTGTGGTCTATGTTCTATTTGCACTACCGTCGCTTACCAGTATCTTTGCACTTGTGTCGATAACGGCACTACTTGGCATAGCCTTTTCGCTTGTTCCCTCGGCAATGTGGCCTTCGGTGGCAAAGATCATACCTCAGCAGAAACTTGGTACGGCATATGCACTGATCTTCTGGGTTCAGAACATCGGACTTGCATACGCTCCGCTTGCCATAGGGTTGATTCTTGATGGATATTGCAGGGTGGAGACAGCCGACGGCTCGCTGATGTATGACTACACCCTTCCGATGCTTGCACTGGCAGGAGTAGGAGTCGTTGCATTTATTTTTGCCGTGGTACTAAAGCGAGAAAATAGAAGAAAGAACTACGGACTTGAGGATGCAAATATAAAGAAGAATAAATAGTCTTAGTATAACTCCCACCGCCCCAGTGGCTTAAGTTAAGAGTCATTGTGATGGTGGGGAATAGAGTCAAAACAAAAAGAGATAGCGTTATGAAGAAGATCCTATTGTTACTTATCATTGTCGGGAGCTCACTGTCGCTTAGAGCGCAGATGGAGGTATATCCCATAGTTAGTGGTGGAGTTGTTGAGGGTTATAGCCTGCCCAGGACAGTTGTAAAGGTTAGCGTTGTTCAACAACGAGAGGTTATCATTCGCGGTCCGTATGCGCGCTATGCGTCGCAGTACTTGGGCGTTACGGGCGCTCCGATGACCGACAGGGAGAGTTATAAATTGCTTAGTGCAACGCTGAGTTATAGCACTACGGCAGATCCTGCGGCTATCTATGCCTTTGATCAGAAGAGTAAGTCTCCACTGAAGGCCTTTGTGTGGGCAGATGGTGAGCAGCACCCAATCGAGGAGCTTCCCACCGATGGCGACTATCTCGGTGCTCAACTCTCAGGGCGAACACCATTTACCGATGTTGGTACGAGCACAGTGATGGACAACAATGTTGGACTGCCTATCAACAGCAGTGGCGCTGTCGAGAAGAGCGAAGAGCAGATGGCCGCAGACGCAGCAGCGCTTATCTTCAAGATACGTCAGCGTAGAGTGGAGCTAATATGTGGTGAGCAGGGCGAGAATGTGTATGGCGAGGGTCTTAAGGCCGCGTTGGAGGAGATGGACAAAATCGAGAGCGAGTATGTAGCCCTATTTCTTGGTAAGAGGTATGTGCAGCGCAGCAGCAGAGTCTTTAGTGTAGTCCCTCAGAGGAGTATGCAACGTGTTGTGGCATTTAGATTTTCTACAACAGGTGGTGTAGTATCTGTGGAGGATCTATTGGCAGATCCGATAAGTGTGGAGTTTGAGTCGGTGGACTCTAACACCTCAACGGATCACAGTACAGTCAAAGGTCAGGTGGTCAAATATCGAGTGCCCCAACTCACAAAGGTTACGCTTTGGGACGGAACCACAGTCTTCGACACCGAAGAGATGCCAATCTATCAAATGGGTAAAGTAGTAGATGTTCCAATACTTTAGATACATACTGGTAGCTTGCATATTGGGTTGCGCTTTGATCGGGTGTAGCCCCTATAAGACTATCCCCGAGGATGACCTGCGAGAGATACTCACAGAGTCTATAATGCGTCAGAGTCTTCTGAAGGTTGAGAATCAAAGGAGCGTAACGTTAGATTCGCTGGACTATCACAGTGATATTCTTGCGAGATATGGCTATACGATCGAGGACTTTGGCTATACGATTGAGAGTATGGCACGACTGAAGAGTAACCCTCTTGAGAATATTCTCGATACTGTCTCGAGTGATATAGCACGAATGGCAATCATTGCTGAGTATAAGTACAATGTAATGAAGCGCTATAACGAAGCGGCTCTTAGCGAGTATCGAGATACGTTGCTTGTCGAGGATACGATAGTTGCTAAGGATCAGAGGGGGTGGCGTAGGGTACTTTTGCGCGATAGTGTGATGCAGGGAGATTATGAACTGAAGGTAACCTATAAGACTATGTCAGATTATAGATACCCTCAGAAGTCGATCCGCTACTACACTCGCGATACGACCGAAGGGGCTATCAGTGCAAAGACACTTTGGCTCTCTCGTTCTATCAACCCACGAACAGTATCAGTACGCTTTTCAGTGGAGCAGGAGGCACGGGACTCTTTGGTGCTCTACTTCGAGGCCAATAGGGCATCATATGTTACCGAGAAGGTGTTGAGATCGTTGTCAAATGATACGAGTTATATCTCTCGTATTGAACTTACCTATACACCGTTTTTGGAGAAGGCTCGCAAGGATTTCTATCAAACTCTTTTTGCAAACGATTTTGCAATAAATCGTAACTACGACACCGTAAGGTTTGATACCACGCTACACCCACCCCGAGTTATGCAAATTGACACAACATACTTAATAAAAAATGAAGAGAGTACGCAAGATAGCAGCGCCACGAGTATTGAGCAGCAGTGGGCGTTTTTTACACCAAGCGATAGTTAGTTTTGATGGTGATGGCAGAATTGTAGGAGTTGAAGAGGTTGGGGATCATAGCATAGATGCTATGGAGGGGGTGGAGTACTACGATGGCGTGTTGATACCCGGTATGGTCAATGGACACTGCCACTTGGAGCTCAGTTATTTGTTGGGCGCAGTTGGCGAAGGAGGAGGACTTGTGGAGTTCATACGTGAGATAACAGAGGTGAGAGGAGATTTTAGCGCAGAGTTTCAAGAGCAGAGAGCCATTTTCGAGGATCGCAAGATGTGGAGCGAGGGTGTGCAAGGGGTGTGTGATATAAGCAATGGAGTGGCGAGTTTTGCAGCCAAGAGTAGTAGCAAAATAATCTATCACACCTATGGTGAGTACTTCAATATGCCCGATGACCACAGTGTGGAGGATTACTATGCCAAGGCTACATCGCATATGGCATTAGCACAAGAGCTTGGGATCTCTATATCTCCCACGCCGCACTCTACGTACCTTGTGGGTGATAAGATGTTTAGAAAGGGTGCAAATTCGGCACGACTCTCGATTCACTTTATGGAGACTCCCTCTGAGGTCGATTATTTTGAGAAGAAGGGCAAGATGTATGACTTTATTTTGGAGTGCGATATGACTCCCGATTTCTTGCACTATGGAGGGCACGTTGAGCGACTTATCGAATCACTTCCGCCCGATGTGCCGTTGCTTTTGGTGCACAATACGATGATTGAGCGAGCGCAGGTTGAGAGACTTAAGGATTATTTCACATCGCTAACCTTTGTGCTCTGTCCGGTGAGTAATTACTATATTGAGAGGGCATTTCCTCCTGCGTTGATGCTTAGTGAGTGTGGAGTGAATGTTGCTATTGGCACCGATTCATTGACCTCGAATCACGCACTGAGTATGGCTCGTGAGATAGAGTGGTTGTTGAGACATAACGAGCAGTTGCCAACCGAGACGGTGCTTCGTTGGGCGACACAGGGCGGAGCTATTGGTCTTCGAGCTGAGCATACTATCGGTACTTTTGAGGTAGGGAAGAGCTGTGGAGCGGTTATTGTTGAGGGGCTCGACCCTGTGAACTTTCGCCCGAGAGAAGACCGAGGAGTTACCACCAAGAGGATTTTGTAGGTGGGCACTGTTGCAAAGTTTCGAGACTATTTGGAGCACGAACGTATGGCGTCGCCACTGACCGTGAGTGGATATGTTCGAGATGTAGAGGTTTTTGCAGATTTTATAGGAGGCAGTGACTCGCAGTGTAGCGAGTCAGAGGATCAGGCACTTAGAAAGTGTAGTGAGCGTGATGCTCGTGCATTTGTCATCCGAGAGGTTGAGGCTGGTAGATCACCTCGTTCGATCAATAAGCGACTCAGCGCACTAAAGTCCTTTTATGATTACTTGCTGCGGCGAGGCGAGGTTGAGGCTAATCCCTTTGCCAAGATCAAGAGCTTGAAGGCTCCTCGCCGATTGCCCAACTATGTCAAAGATGATGATATGAGTCGCCTTGTAGATGAGCTGAAAAGTCGTGTGGAGATAGGCGAGGATTATGTTTTGGTGCGTGATGCTATGGTGGTTCTGATGCTGTACTTTACGGGCATTCGCCGAGCCGAGATAGCAGCCCTTCAGCTAAGCGATATTGCAAACGGAGCACTCAGAGTAGTTGGCAAGGGTCGCAAGGAGCGTTTGGTGCCGCTGAGTGTTGAATTTCATAGACTTTTGGAGGTGTATGTGCAAAAAAGAGAGGATTTTTGTTGTGATTTAACTGAAAAAGCACTATTTTTGATTGAGAAAAGAGAGGAAATCGTGGGGCTTGAGTATGGCGATATATATGAAATAGTAAAGCGAGAGCTAAGTATTAGCGGCACAACAGCACGACATAGCCCACATACCCTTCGCCATACCTTTGCCACACATCTACTCTCAAACGGAGTTGGAATAAGACAGATACAGGAGTTGCTGGGGCACAGCTCAATAAGTTCGACGCAGATATATGCGCATAATACAATTGAGAGCCTAAAGCAGACCTACAAAGATGCTCATCCACGAGCAAATGATAAATAATTAAAAACCCAAAGAAGATGAAACTACAGATTCAATCGGTGCACTTTAATGCAGACCAGAAGTTGCTTGATTTCGCTCAGGCCAAGATCGATAAATTAGAGCGTTTTGACGAGAAGCTAATCTCTGGTGAGGTCATAATGAGCCTTGACAAAGATAGCGAAGGAGGAGAGAACAAAGTTGTGTTGATAAAGTTATCGGGAGATTTGGTGGTTGAGCGCCGAGCACAGAGCTTTGAGCACGCCATAGATCAAGGAGTTGATGCGCTGAAGCGTCAGATCGAGAAGCGCAAGGATAAGTAAAATAAAATGGAGCAAAAGCAGCGAGATTTAGACCTGCGATATATGGCAATGGCAAGGATTTGGGCTACCAACTCCTATTGTGTACGTCGTCAAGTCGGAGCTTTGATTGTCAAGGATAAGATGATAATTTCGGATGGTTATAATGGCACTCCTTCGGGTTTTGAGAATGTGTGTGAGTGGGAGGATAGTGGTCTAACGAAGCCCTATGTTTTGCACGCCGAGGCCAATGCAATTACTAAGGTTGCAAAGTCTCAGAGTTCATCGCTCGGTGCCACGCTCTATGTTACAACTTCTCCCTGTATGGAGTGTGCCAAACTTATCATACAAGCAGGTATTAAACGAGTTGTATATGCAGAGCAGTATCACAATATGGACGGAGTAGAGCTCCTTGATAGAGCTGGAGTAGAAACCCTATTTCTTGTAGCGCAGTAGATGAAGAGTAGAATAGCGAATATTATAGGACAATTAGGAGTTGTTGCACACTTTAGTGAGAGTGAAGGTAAGGTGGCAGTTAGCGTTGAGCTCAATGGCAAGGGCGCACCCCTTAAGAAGAGTTTGAAGCGAGCCGTCGAGGAGGTCGTAGTGGAGTATGGCAAAAGCCCCGAGGTTACCTTTTTGGATGCCAAGGTAAGGGAGACTCAGGAGCCAAAGTATAACGGTACAAGCGAGGTTAAAAGAGTATTGATTGTGGCATCTGGTAAGGGAGGTGTAGGCAAGAGTACGGTAGCTGCACAGATAGCTCGAAGTTTGGTCTCTGCTGGGCAAAGAGTAGGTGTGCTGGATGCAGATATCTATGGTCCATCGCAGCCAAAACTCTTTGGGGTAGAGAGTGAGAAGCCGTATGCAGCCAACAACGATATGATTATCCCTCCAATGTCGAAGGAGGGCATAAAGGTGAATTCCATTGGTTTTTTTGTAGAGAGCACAGATGCACTGGTGTGGCGAGGGCCAATGGCTACCACAGCTCTAAAGCAGTTGATTCATCAAAGCGCTTGGGGTGAGCTTGATACTCTGGTTGTGGATCTTCCCCCCGGCACGGGAGATATTCACCTCACGGTGGCAGCCGAGCTTAACATAGATGGTGCAATAATAGTTACAACGCCGTCGGATTTAGCACTCAGCGATGTAATACGAGGAGTTGCGATGCTTAAGAACGAAAATATTGCAGTGCCGATACTTGGCGTGATCAACAATATGGCATATTTTTCACCCGAGGATAACCCCACCAAGAAGTACTACATCTTTGGTGATGATACAAGACTCAGAGAGGTGGCAGAGGAGCACTCTCTAAAGATTATAGGTGAGGTGCCAATAGGAGGAGATTTAATTTTCAATCAACTGATATAGAAGATATGAGAAGTATAGTGATTATAATTGCGGTTTTTTCAATGAACTGTATTGTAGCATATGGTCAAAGTGTAGAGTTGCCCGTTAATGTTACCACCGATGATGGAGTTAAGTTGTATGGTTCGATGGTATTGCCGAGCGTAGATCAGGATAGTGCCTGTACCGTTGCTATACTCATTGCCGGCAGCGGGCCGACTGATAGAAATGGCAATAGTCCATTTATGCAAAACAACTCACTTATGATGGTTGCCGAGGAGCTTGCAAAGAATGGTATAGCATCAATACGTTATGATAAGCGTGGGGTAAGGCGTAGCCAGTATAGTGAAATGGATGAGAGTCTTTTGACACTTGAGCTATATGCCAATGATGTCTTGAAGTGGATCAAACTTGCGAAGAGCGATATGAGATTTTGCAAGGTGGTGCTTATTGGTCATAGCGAAGGGGCTAAACTTGCGATGATGGCACAAAATAGCGGAGCTGAGGCAAGTGGAATTGTACTGCTTGCTGGTGCTGGTCGTAATCTTGATGTTATACTCAAGGAGCAGCTTGCCGATCAACCAAAGGTTGTCAAGGATTTGTCCTATGCAATTGTAGATAGTCTCAAGAAAGGAAAGATCTATGGCGAGGTTCCAGTCTATTTGAACTCTATTTTTCGTCCATCTGTTCAACCATTTATAATGGGTAGTATGAGGATCGATCCCAGCGAGCTTATTGCAAGTATCAATGTTCCACTGTTAGTAGTGCAGGGGGATACCGATATTCAGATCTCAACTCGCGATGCTATGATGCTAAGCGCGGCTAATCACGACGCAGAGCTTGTTATCATCCCGTCGATGAATCACGTATTGAAGGATTGTAAGGTGATGGACAAAGCGGAGCAGTTATCTACATACTCTAACCCTTCACTTCCGTTGCACGATAAATTAGTGGGGAGATTGGTTGAGTTTATCCAGCGGCTATGAGTTATGTGAGGTATGGGGATGTAAAGCAGCTTCTCTCCAGCGAATTAGGTGATAGGGGGTCTAAGGTGTTTTGTATCACCGATAGGGAGGTCTATCGTTTGTATCGATCACTCTTTGATGGTTGTGATGAGGTGGTGGTTATAGATGGTGGCGAGGCTTCGAAGAGTATGGAGGAGGTGGTAAGGCTTCAGGGTAGGATGTTGGAGTGTGGGGTGCAGCGAGGGGATGTGGTT
>CAYJMA010000010.1:13841-27104 GCA_964371475.1 uncultured Rikenellaceae bacterium
CGCGGAGGGCGGCGGGGGTACGGGGGCGGGGGCGGGGGGGGGGGGGGGGGGGGCCGCGCGGGGCGGGGGTTGGCGGCGGGGGGGGGGCAGTGGTTACCGATATTGCAGGGTTTGTTGCAGCTACGTACCATAGAGGCATTAGAGTGGGGTTTGTGCCCACGACACTCCTTGCTCAGGTCGATGCTGCCATTGGGGGGAAGAATGGAGTTAATCTTAGAGGGTATAAGAATATAGTGGGGACGTTCTATGCCCCAGAGTTTGTAATTATCGACACCAAGTTTCTCGGCACACTACCACCACGTGAACTGCGGTGTGGTTATGGTGAGGTTGTAAAGTATCTGTTGTTAATGGGCAGGGGGATGATAGATGGGTTCGTAAGTGATGAGCAGATGGTTCGTCGCTGTGTGGAGATAAAGATGGATATTGTGGAGAGGGATTTTAGGGAGAGTGGCGAGCGAAGGTTGTTAAATCTCGGGCATACATTTGGTCACGCCATTGAGAAGTGTTGTTGCATAGACGGTGGGATTGCTCACGGCGAGGCAGTGGCTATGGGGTGCTATATAGCGGCGCGTTTATCTGTTGCGCTCGGTATTATGCCAGCAGGGGAGCTACATCGAGTGCGAGAGTTAATCGAGAGTTTTTCGCTGAGTTACCGACTCCCAGACACAGTGGACAAAGCGAGCCTTATCGAGGCAGTTGCCTACGACAAGAAGCGTGATGGTGGTAGTATTGATATGGTGTTACTCCGCGGTGTTGGCGATCCGTTGATTCGCAGCGTCGCTCTTCGAGACCTTCACCACGCGTACAATTCCAATGGTTAGCATCACCACGATAAACACCGCACAAATACCATATATCGCATAGTAACTACTTCCTGCCGCCTCTCTATAACTAAAGTCTTTGCCAAGGAAAAGGAAGAAGAGGTATGCCACGCCATTGTTTACAAAGTGTATGAGAACGACAGTCATCAGTGATTTGCTGAGGTAGTAGACCACTCCGATAACAAATCCAAGGAGTGTTGCAAATAGCACCTGTTGTGGCACTATGTGAATGAGTCCAAAGATTAGCGATGAGATGAAAATTCCAAGCAGTGGGTACCTAACGAAGCGCACCAGATTCTGTTGTACGATTCCCCGAAACAGGAACTCCTCAAGCACCGGCGCTGCGATGACAGCAGTTGCAATAGCCCATAGTCCTCCTTGCATATAGTCATATAGTTTGTCGAGACTTTCGCTTGGCATCATATCGGCGAGTGGTTCAAGCACGATGGAGAATGCCTCGATGATGAGAAATGATAGTAATATTAGCGAAAAGTCTAATTTCCCAAACCTCGGAGCGGGAGTCGGCATAACCCATCCCATACGCCTTGCAAAGAGAGCCATCACAACAATGGTGGTGATAAAGATGGAGCAGTACATAATGAATTGAGCAAGTGCACTATCGGCTATCTCTCCAAGCACTACTGTCACAAGACTTGATAGTAACAATCCGGCAAAAATGGCGAGGATGAAAATTAATAGAAAGAGGAGTGTTTTTTTCATTGCTTTTTTTGATGTATTTAATCTCTATGCTTCGTTGTTGCCTCAAAGAGTTTGATGCACTCCTTGGCTTGTGCAGTGTCGTGAACACGGAGGATGTCAGCTCCCTGTTGTAGGGCTATGGTATGTAGTACCGTTGTGCCATTTAGCGACTCCTGCGGTGTGGAGTTTAGCGTGCGCCAGATTAGACTCTTGCGAGACAACCCAACGAAGAGAGCCGTGCCATCAAAGCGTTTTAACTCCGATAGACGATGCAGTAGATCAAAGTTTTGATCCACACTCTTCCCAAACCCAAAGCCAGGGTCGACCATAATATCCCTTACTCCATACTCCTTGGCCATTGGAATTTGTCTTTCAAAGAAGTCGACAATTTCGTTGATTGTTGCGTGGTTGCTCATCATCACGTAGCTAAGCCCTCTTTTACCAACCGTTTCAAACATCTCGGGGCACCCTCCGCTAACGTCGTTTACCACAAACTCCCCAAATTTGTCATACAACCTATCGACAATACCTGCTCGAAACGTATCGACCGATAGTCTCACTGCATCTCCACACTCCTCTCTAATGACCGATATTGCGCCACTCAACCGCCTATACTCCTCCTCTGCGCTAACCTCACTGTGCCCCGGTCGAGTGCTATACCCTCCAACATCGAGCACATCTGCACCTTGCGCAATGGCAGTGCGTGCAGCTTGAGCAATCTGCTCACGACACAGCACTCTACTACCACTGTAAAATGAATCTGGCGTTGCATTAATTATAGCATATACCTCTATCATCATCATCTTCTTCTTCCCAGTGATAACTGTATGATAATGTATCCGAGGGCACACATAGATAGCGCAGCTGCTACAATGTCGCTCCATACAACCTTAATCGGATAGATATCCACCACAAGACTCTCTCCCGGCGTGGCAACCACACCAAGGTAACTCTGCAGTAGTGATAGCCCAACCCCAAGCACGAGCCCAACCACTACACCAATTGCTACAACCCACATCCCAAGGTGAATGAATATCCTTCGGCTACTACTTTTGCTAAGCCCGAGTGCTTGTAGCGTTCGAACAGCTTCGTCTTTTTCGCTTCGCATCATCACCACACATCCAGCAAGCGACATTGCAGCAATCGCGCCAACAAATATCAGCACAACCAAAATTATGAGTTTCTCTGCCTCAATGGCGCTATATATAGCTCTCCTTTGATCATACTGACTCTCAACGTTGAGGTCAGAGCCCTCTATGATTTCATTCGTGCGGCGTATGGCATCATCGAGCTTGATATGTGGTTTGAGCTCAAGTGCTGAGACTTGGTTATTCCTGCTAAGTAGTTCTCGCGCAAAGCCAATGTCGGTGATAATATACTTCGAGTCGATAGATGCCTCAATAGCAAAGACACCGATGGGCATAATCTCGGCGCTGTGTGTGATCGGAATGCTCAACGGTATGAGGTAGTTTGAGGGCGTGGCATTTAGTGCGGTTAGTTGCAACAGTGTGTGGTTTTGGTGCAGCGCAAGGGCAAGGTTGTAGCTCACGCCCGAGCCAAGCACTGCAAGTGGTATATCACCATTTAGTGTTTGCCATCGTCCTCGTTTCGTGGCGCTTTTAACTCCGCTTACCTCCGCATATACGCTATCCACACCCTTAAGCGTTGCTACCACTCTTTGGTCGTTCCACTGTGCCACAACGCTACCCTCTATCACCTCGCTTACGGTGGCAAACTCCCTCAGGTCGTGCATTGTAGTGCTATCAATGGTGAAGTATTGACCCTCGATAGGCGTGATCTTTAGCTGCGGGTCAAACGCCCCATATACACTGTGCACAAGCTCCGACAATCCATTCTGCAAAGAGAGCACTATGACCATAGCTGCCGTTGGTACTGCAATTGCAACAGTGCTCACTATTGCCACCAGATTTACCAACGAATGACTCTTCTTCGAGAAGAGAAAACGACGAGATATAACCCCTAAGTTCACCCCTTTAGCTCTCCTCCCTTCATTACATCTTGATTAGCCGATCAATGTTTTGAGCATACTCCATAGAGTCATCCACAAAGAATGCAAGCTCGGGAACGATTCTCAATTGCCCTCGAACCATACGACCAAGTGCACCACGTATCTGCGACTTAGCCTCCACCACCTTAGATACTATTTCATTGCTTCGCTCAAATGGAAAGATCGATAGATAGACCTTTGCCAGAGCCAGATCCGGACTCATCCTCACCTTGGTTACGCTCAGTAGCCCTCCTGCACTGAGCTCCGAAAAGTTTCTAAGCATTAGCTCACCAATATCTCGTTGTAGTTGAGCCGCGACCTTCTGTTGTCGTAGTGATTCTTCTCTATTTTTCATCTTTATTTTTTTTCTTTTTCCCTCCAATAGAGAATTTATACTGCACACCGAAACTTGCTCCTATGTGGTCAACAGGTGTCCGAAATGGATTGCCCGGTATAAACTCAGGCCCACGCAAAATATCCGAGAGCTGAATCGTATACCTTCCATCTATGGCAATCGCCCACCTGCCAATTGCTATATGAAATCCAACACCTGCAGCTATGCCATAGTTCCAGAAGTAATCCTCCGATTGATCCATCTCATAATCATTCTCATTGAATATCTCTCCCGTTTCGCTATCATAGACAGTCTCATAGCTATCGAGCGTGTAGCTGATAAATGGCCCGGCATTAAGATATACTCTACTTCCCTTTTTACCAAGTGGCACATAAGGTTGCCATAGAATGGGGAGTTCAATGACGTTGTACTGCCTCGAATATGCGAGCGTTCCGTCAAAAAACTCTAAATATGCAAAGCCCTTTTGCACGTACTGCAGCTCAAACATTATTGTGCCAACGTATTTTTGGGCAGGTATATCAAATCTGTATGATATACCAAAGTTCCATAGGTCGTATGGCAGTGATAGATTATCGCGAGCAGGCTCTCGACGCATAAACCCAGTACCCCATCCACCTCTAATACCAATCGAATGGTCAACAAGCACTGGTGCCCACGCCGCAAGCAGCGTAGGGATCTCCTCCTCTATGTCATCCACAAATAGGGTTGTATCTGTGGCGGCAATAGAGTCGTTCTGGACCATTGCCACTGTATCTGTACCCATCTCCTGTCCATAGAGTTTGGAGGCGGTGCAAATCGCAATCGTTACTACTAATATAGCTAAAAACTTGTTCATAAACTCTTATGTTAGTCAAATCCAAGGCGTACGATCTCCTCAATCTCCCACTTCTCTTTGCCCTCTATCAGTTTTGGTCTGCCCGAAGGCGATGAATGTATCTTGGAGCGTTCAGGTTGTATGCGTTCGGTGAGATCTCCCGTTGTCCACTCTCCATCACCGTTTCTGTCCTCGATAATTCGTATTGCATATAGTTCGGGATCTAAGAATCGAAAGTAGTAGCTACCTCCTGGCTTGGCGTCCGTTATGCGCTTGACAACTGATGTGCTACTCGTCGGGTTCTCCTCGGCACCTCTTGTTGTCTTTTCTGGGTTGATGGTGATAATCTCAATGATATAGCTCAGTGTTGAATCTGCAAGGCTATCTTGTTCAGCTTTGACGATAATGGTAGCAAATTCGTCGGGATCAAGCACCGTGAAGTCAGAGGAGAGAGAGTCGTTTGCCTGCCAGATGATATTCTCAAAGACGCTATCTGCTATTGTCAGGCTGTACTTCCCACCAAACTTCCACTCCGCACTAATTATAACCTCGCGCAATCCTTTCTGAACGATATGAATAGGAACATCGTGTTTGGTTTCTGTAACCTCGGCATCACCGCCACGTCTTCCACGCTGTTTCTCTTCGATGGTCTCGGTAAGGAATATCTGTGTAGAGTCTATCTTTTTTAGCGGATAATCAAAAATCATAACAAGGTTATTCTCTGGATTGAACTCCGACGAGGCATAGACCTTAAAGCCCAACTTCGCTTCTTCAACCTTCTGGGCAGGGAGTGAGTCGGTTGTAAGGGAGTCTATCGGCATCACACCTTCGGTAGTATATAGAGAGTCAACACCTAAAGTGTCGGTAGACATTCTACCGGTGGGGGACAGAGAATCCGAAGTAAAGATAGTATCTACACCCATATATGTGGAGTCTGCCATCTTTAGGCTATCTTTGGGTTCAATCACACTCTCATTATCGAGGCTATCTTGCACCTCGGTCTTATCGCCTGATTGTTTACTTTCGTTTCGTTCTTCTCGTCGAGCTTCTCGTTGTTCTTCTCGTGCGGCACGTTCAGCGGCACGTTGTTCCTCCTCGCTTACCTCTACTTGTGGTGGGGTATAGACCATCGTAATATCATCTGAGAAGGGAGATAGTTGCATTGTGCTATCGTGCTTGGCGTACACTACTCGTCCAAGCAGGGTATCGGGCAGGGATTCGTACTGCTCCTTAGTGGGCGTGGCAATCCAGTAGTATATCGAGTCGCCATTTGCACTCCTCTCCTCGATAAGCCAATCGGAGGGTATAGAGTCAAAAATTAGAGAGTCAATCTGTGCCTCAGGGGCGTTGAACTCAAATAGCATCTGTGCACTATTGGGACGGCTGGAGGCAGTGAGATTTTGACGCTTAAAGGACTCTTCTTGGAATAGGTCGAAGACAATTTGCAGAGAGTCGATAAACATTCGTTTTCGCAGAGAGTCGTAGCCAAAGGAGAATCCGGGGAGTTCCAGCGGATTGTAGGTCTTGTTGGTAAATGCCACAAAATCGGTTCCAGCCTCATAGAGTTGGTTTCCGTTGTTGTCCAAAAAGGCGTAGATGCGATAGGGATTACCCTTTAGTATGTCTGCCACATAGTAGCCACTGCTATCACTGCGAAATAGTCCTTGAGCAGCTGATTTTTGTAGCGTTGAGTCGAGTCCGCGTTCCAGATATGTTGAGTCTTGCTCAACGCCGAAGTATGTGATAAATGCTCCCACGATTGTGTCTCTGGAGTGGGCATCGAGTGTCTGTCCGACCATAACCAATGAGTCGATGTAGTCTCCAGTTGAGAAGGTGAATGTGTAGTCATTGAGTGCATTACCTTCGTTGTTGTCAACTATCGAGGACCCGAAGTCAAGGCGATAGGTTTGATCGGCGAGTAGCGAGTCAACAAACTCCACAACTATGGTTTTACCTCTTACTGTCAGCGCAGGTTTTTGTTTCATTTGCGGCGAGGTAAAAAAGAGTTTACTTTGATCCTTTAGTTGGATAAATTCGCTAAGGGTGATTTGTATTTCTTTGCCATCGAAATTTGTGGTACGGGGCAGCGGTTTGCTGTCTACAACAAGTGGTGGCAGGGAGTCTTTGGGGCCGCCTTGAGGAGAGCTAACCGTAGCGCAGCCTACTATAAGCAGAAGGCAGAATAGTAATAAGTGGGGTATTGTTTGTCTACTAAACATAATAGTGAAGAGCGGGTCATATTTGTATATTGGAAACAAAAGTACTAATTTTGCCCAAGAGTTGCAAATTTAGTGCTTTTTTTACGAACTCTTCTTTTCGATCCGCGTATGAGTGATATTACGATATATACCGATGGTAGTGCTTTGGGCAACCCTGGTAATGGGGGTTATGGCATTGTGATGCTTAGCGGTGTTCACCGCAGGGAGATTAGCGAGGGTTTTGTGCTTACCACTAACAACAGGATGGAGTTACTTGCAGTGATCGTTGCGTTGGAGGCGATTAAGGGTGAGGGGCACGATGTTTTGGTGGTTTCGGACTCTAAGTATGTAGTAGATGCGGTTTCCAAGGGGTGGTTATTCAATTGGCAGCGTACGTCATTCAGGGGCAAGAAGAATGGTGATTTGTGGAGGCGTTTTTTGGGTGTTTATGGTAGGCATACGGTTCGTTTTCAGTGGGTGAAGGGGCACTCTACCAGTGCGTTGAATAACCGTTGCGATGAGTTAGCAGTTCACGCTGCAACGTATGCTCCGCACAGCGTAGATGTAGGTTATGTATCAGCTGAGACTAGTCTTGATATTTAGGTTTTTTGTCATATGGTAGACAACTAAACAGATAAGTAATGGTTAGAGTAGGTGATCAAAAGTTTTGATTTCACTTTTTCAAAAGTGAAGCCGCCGGCAGGCAGTGTTATCAATGTCAAAAAATAAAAAAGTCAAGACGGTCGCCAGTGAGCTACGCAAAAGAATTTTGCTAAAGGTCGCTTGGGGTGGCGACCGTCCGCAATATGGTAGTTTGCACAATCGTACGTCCGCCTTGGGTTAGTTGCTCTAAAATCATTGGGAAAAATAACAAAACGGTCGCCAGTGAGCTACGCAAAAAAAAAACGACAAGCTGTTTTGCCGATATTTGATAAAAAATGGGCGAAGGATTGCTCGGTTGGAGATTTTTTTTTATCTTTGGTAATTCAATGATAAATAAAAAATTAAAAATCTTAAAAATACTACTATGAAAAAGCACAACTTCTCGGCAGGACCCTGTATTTTACCCCGCACCGCCATCGAAAATGCCGCCGCCGCTGTTCTCGATCTTAACGGCATCGGACTATCGCTTATCGAAATTTCGCACCGTACAAAAGACTTCGAAGATGTTATCAATGAAGCATCATCGCTGCTAAAAGAGTTGCTAAACATCCCCGACACACATAAAGTATTGTGGCTTGGAGGAGGCGCATCCACTCAGTTTTGTATGGTGCCGTTCAACTTGCTTGAGAAAAAAGCAGGGTACATCAACACTGGGGTGTGGGCAAAGAAAGCACAAAAAGAAGCTAAGATCTTTGGCGAGGTTGTAGAGGTTGCCTCAAGCGAGGATAAAAACAACACATATATTCCTAAGGGTTATACCATCCCAACGGACATTGACTACCTGCACATTACCACCAACAATACTATCTTCGGTACGGAGTATCGCACAGATATCGAGTGCCCAGTGCCACTGGTTGCAGATATGAGCTCCGATATTCTGAGCCGTCCGGTTGACGTTAGTAAGTATGCACTGATCTATGGTGGCGCACAAAAAAATATGGGGCCAGCCGGTGTAACCTTTGTAATTGTACGAGAGGATATACTTGGCAAGGTGAGTCGCCAAATCCCCTCAATGCTCGACTATCGCACGCATATCTCTAACGACTCGATGTTCAACACCCCACCTGTATTCCCTATTTTTGTGGTGCGCGAAACCCTAAAGTGGCTAAAATCAATCGGTGGTGTACCCGCTATTCAAAAGATAAACGAACAAAAGGCTCAGTTGCTATATGACGAAATCGAACGCAACAGTGCATTTGCCTCACCAGTAGCCCCTGAGGATCGCTCGCTTATGAATATCCCATTTGTATATAGCGATAGGTGCAAAGATCTCGAACCGTCAAAGTTCCTTGACTTTGCAAAAGAACGCGGAATGGTGGGTCTCAAAGGCCATAGACTCGTTGGAGGATTCCGCGCCTCAACCTATAATGCTCTGCCAGTGGAGAGCGTACAGGCACTCGTGGATTGTATGAAAGAATTTGAGTCCTCACTATAAAAAAAATGCTAAAAATGAAAATACTTGTTGCAACAGAAAAGCCATTTGCAAAGGCGGCCACAGATGGAATCATAGCAGTTGGCAAAGGTGCGGGTGCTGAGGTGATTCTACTCGAAAAATACAGCTCGATTGATGAATTAAAGATAGCGGTCAGAGATGTCGACGCTATGATTGTCCGCTCGGATCAGGTAAGTGCAGAGGTGGTTGCAGCTGCCGAGAATCTTAAGATAGTGGTTCGTGCAGGAGCAGGGTTCGATAACTTAGACCTCGAAGCACTCAGCGCACGAAAGATCGTGGCTATGAACACCCCGGGGCAAAACTCCAATGCCGTAGCAGAGCTCGCCATTGGTATGATGATCTTTATGGCACGTAAGCAATTTTCTGGAGCCTCGGGCAGCGAAATATCAGGCAAAACTCTCGGGATTCACGCCTATGGAAATGTCGGTCGCCTCGTTGGCAAAGCCGGCAAGGCACTCGGTATGAAGGTTATTGCCTATGATCCGTTTGTGGTCGACAAATCTGTGTTTAGCAGCGACGGTGTGGTTGAGGTCGGCTCTGTCGAGGAGCTCTACTCAAAGTCCGACTACTTGTCATTACACATACCGGCAACACCTGAAACTAAAGGCTCGATAGGCTATGCTCTGTCCACCTCTATGCCAAAGGGCGCAACGATTGTAAACACCGCGCGCAAAGAGGTCATAGACGAAGCAGGGCTTATTAAAGCTATGGCAGAGCGCACCGACTTGAAGTATGTTAGCGATATTGCTCCAGGCGATAGAGCTGGTTTTGAGGCCTTTGGCGATAGGTTCTTTGCAACACCCAAGAAGATGGGTGCGCAAACCTCCGAGGCAAACATCAATGCAGGTATCGCTGCCGCTGAGCAAATCATAGACTTTCTCAAGAATGGCAACAACAAGTTTCAATTAAATAAGTTTTAAGATATTAATACTATGAAAATTAAACCATTTAAGGGGATACGTCCTCCACAAGCAATAGCCCACGAGGTAGCATCTCGCCCGTATGACGTTCTGAACTCACAGGAGGCAAAGGCCGAGGCTGGCGAAAAGTCGCTACTATATATAATTAAGCCCGAGATTTCGTTCGATCCGATCCACCAGGACGAACACAGCAAGGAGGTTTATGACAAAGCGGTAGATAACCTCAAATCTTGGATAGCAAAGGGGTGGTTGGTTCAGGACGAAAAGGAACACTACTACGTCTATGCTCAAACTATGGATGGCCGCACTCAGTATGGACTTGTAATAGCTGCACACGCCGATGACTATATGAGCGGCGCTATCAAAAAACACGAGCTCACTCGTAAAGACAAAGAAGAAGATCGTATGATACACGTCCGTATACAAAATGCGAATGTAGAGCCTGTGTTTTTTTCGTACAACGCCAATGAGCGCATTGATGCAATTGTGGCAGAGGTTATAAAGGGTACGCCAGAGTATGACTTTGTTGCCGAGGATGGTTTTGGACACACCTTTTGGGTGGTACCCAGCGAGAAGAATGGAGAAATCACCGAGATCTTTGCCGAAATTCCAGCTCTGTACGTTGCCGATGGACACCATCGCACCGCAGCGGCAGCTCTTGTTGCTGCAGAAAAGAAGTCGCAAAACCCTGCACACACAGGTGATGAGGAGTATAACTACTTTCTATCAGTTGTGTTTCCCGACAACCAGCTAAAAATTATCGACTATAACCGCGTGGTGAAGGACCTTAATGGACTTAGCAAGGAGGAACTTCTCGAAAAGCTCGCAGTTGATTTCGATGTGGTGGAAAAGGGCGAGGAGATCTACACTCCAGATGCACTCCATAACTTCGCAATGTACATAGACGGAAAATGGTATTCGCTAACTGCCAAGGAGGGTCGCTACGATGATAGTGATCCGATTGGCGTTCTCGACGTTACGATTCTCTCGAACCTTGTGCTCGACAATATACTTGGCATCAAGGACTTACGTACAGACAAACGTATCGACTTTGTAGGCGGTATTCGTGGGCTTGGAGAGCTGAAGCGTAGGGTCGATAGCAAAGAGATGGCAGTAGCGTTTGCTCTATATGCTGTGTCTATGAAACAACTTATAGATATTGCAGATTCGGGAAATATTATGCCCCCGAAGACAACTTGGTTTGAACCCAAGTTGCGCAGTGGACTTGTTATACACTCATTAGAATAAGAACGGGAACTATGGCAAAGATTAAAGGAACAATAGTGGTCGATGTTGAACGCTGCAAGGGTTGTAGTGTGTGTGTGTCGGTCTGCCCGGTGAGCTGTATTGAGCTCGGCGCGGAGGTTAATGGCAAGGGGTATAACTATATGATAATGGCACGAGCTGATGATTGCATTGGATGTGCAGGTTGCGGTATGGTGTGCCCAGATAGCGTAATTGAGGTCTACAAGCAAAAATTCGATTAAGATATTATGGAAGATATAAAATTAATGAAGGGCAACGAAGTTGTTGCAATAGCTGCCATACGTTGCGGTTGCGACGGATACTTTGGCTACCCGATCACGCCTCAGAGCGAGGTGATGGAAACGCTTATGGATGAAAAACCGTGGGAGAGCACCGGAATGGTCGTACTTCAGGCCGAAAGCGAAACTTCGTCGATCAATATGTTGTATGGAGGTGCCGCAGCCGGCAAGATGGTTATGACAAGTTCGTCGAGCCCAGGACTGTCGCTGATGTGCGAAGGGTTGAGCTATCTGGCAGGTGCAGAACTACCGTGTTTGATAGTAAATGTTGCGCGTGGCGGTCCTGGACTGGGTTCTATTCAAGCCTCGCAGGCAGACTACTTCCAGATGGTAAAGGGTGGTGGGCACGGAGACTATAGAATGGTGGTTCTCGCCCCAAACTCTGTACAGGAGATGAATGACTTTGCCGAACTCGGTTTTGACCTCGCATTTAAGTATAGAATACCAGCGGCAATACTCACCGATGGTATCATTGGTCAGATGATGGAAAAAGTGCGACTCTCCCCCATTCGCCCACGTAGAACTGAAGCAGAGCTCGCCGAGCAGTGCCCCTGGGCTACTACCGGGCGGAAGGCAAGCCGCGGTAAAGGAAACCTCGCCAACTCACTCTTCCTTGACTCAAACGACCTCGAAGCTCATAACATTCGCCTGCAAAAGAAATATCAGGAGATTGAAAAAAATGAGGTTAGGTATGAAACCTTCAGTGTTGAGGATGCGGAGTACGTAATGGTGGCGTATGGTACAAGTTCGAGAATATGTATGAAGGTGGTCGAAGATATGCGTGCAAATGGACAAAAGGTAGGGCTGATTCGCCCGATAACTCTATTCCCGTTCCCTACCGAGATTATCGCCAAAACTGCAAAACAGTGCAAAGCAATGCTAAGTGTCGAGATGAGCGCAGGTCAGATGGTCGAAGATGTTAGACTTGCCGTGGGGAAGTTACCGTGCGTGGTGGAGCACTATGGACGCTATGGCGGAGTAGTTCACTCACCTGACGAAGTTCAAGAAGCACTCACTAAATTAATGAAGTAACGACTATGGAAGTACAAAAAAATAAAGAAAACTTGGCATACAAAAAGCCTCGCCTTATTACAGATGCTGTTATGCACTATTGCCCGGGATGTTCGCACGGCACGGTGCACAAAATAGTGGCAGAGCTTATCGACGAAATGGAACTTGAGGATAATACCGTTGCAGTATCACCTGTCGGTTGCTCGGTGATGGCATATAGCTACATTGATGTGGATTGGGTTCAGGCTGCACACGGGCGTGCGCCAGCTGTGGCAACTGCTCTGAAAAGACTTATGCCAGATAGACTCGTCCTTACGTATCAAGGAGATGGAGACCTTGCTGCTATCGGTACTGCCGAAACAATACATAGCCTTGCGCGTGGCGAAAACATCGTGATTATATTCATAAACAATGCAATATATGGTATGACCGGCGGGCAAATGGCACCCACCACACTACTGGGACAAAGAACAGCTACAACTCCGTATGGTCGAAGTGAAACGCTCAATGGATTTCCATACAAAATGGGAGAGATCGCCAAGATGATGCCCGGGGTTAGCTACGTGACAAGACAGAGCGTGGACAAACCAGCTGGTGTGCGTGCCACAAAAAAAGCTCTGAAAAAAGCGTTCGAAAACTCGCTCAATTGCAAAGGTACTTCGTTTGTTGAGATTGTAGCGACGTGTAGTAGCGGTTGGAAGATGACTCCTGTGGCATCTAACGAGTGGATGAGAGATAATATGTTTGCTGAATATCCGCTCGGAGACCTTCTGGATA
>CAYJMA010000010.1:27114-28160 GCA_964371475.1 uncultured Rikenellaceae bacterium
TAATAATAAATAATTGAGAAAAATATAAGAGATGAAAGAAGAAATATTGATTGCAGGTTTTGGTGGGCAGGGTGTTCTGTCGATGGGCAAGATCCTTGCCTATTCTGGAGTTATGCAAGGAGACGAGGTCTCGTGGATGCCATCCTATGGTCCTGAAATGCGTGGTGGCACTGCAAATGTTACGGTTATACTCAGCAAGCAGCGTATTAGCTCTCCGGTGATTCAGTCCTACGACACGGTTGTTGCTCTCAATCAGCAGTCGCTCGATAAGTTTGAAGCGCTTGTGAAACCTGGCGGAATGTTGCTCTATGATCCAAATGGCATTACGAGCAAGCCATCAAGAACGGACATCGAGATTCACACCATTGAGGCAACGAGTGCGGCAGGTGAGCTTGGTAATGCGAAGGTTTTTAATATGATTGTGCTCGGAGCTCTGTTAAAGTTAAAACCTATTGTTTCAATCGAGCATGTGATAAAGGGTCTCGAAAAGTCTCTACCTGAGCGCGCCCACGGACTTATACCTGCCAATGAAGAGGCAATATCTGTTGGTATGAGGTTGGTGCAGTAGTATAGAAGAGAGAAGTCTGAGTTGGGAGATTGCTGGTGGAATGTGAGGGCAAAAGTAACAGAAACTCTTTCATCACAGTGCTGGTTTTTGGGGGCTCTACAATTGATTATACAGTTAGAGTAGGTGATCAGAAGTTTTGATTTCACTTTTTCAAAAGTGAAGCCGCCGGCAGGCAGTGCGAGCTGTTTATGCCAAAAAGGTGGCGACAGTCCGCATTTGGTAGTTTGCACGCAAAGACGTACGACTGAGGGAGGATGCCAACGCAGGTTGGCGGACTCCCTCGGGGGGAGTCGTACGTCCGCCTTAGGTTGGTTGCTCTAAAAATGTCGGAGTGTCCTCGTGGGGCGTCGGACACCCGCATATGGTTTTTTTGGCTCTACAATTGGTAATATTGTATGTTAGAGTAGGTAGCCAAAAGTTTTGATTTCACTTTTTCAAAAGTGAAGCCGCCGGCAGGCAGTGTTAGCAATGTCAAGTA
>CAYJMA010000011.1:0-27646 GCA_964371475.1 uncultured Rikenellaceae bacterium
TTGGCATAACCAGCTCGCACTGCCTGCCGGCGGCTTCACTTTTGAAAAAGTGAAACTTTTGACTACCTACTCTAATAGCATATCACCATAATAGAGCCAAAAAAACCAGCACAGCAATCCATCTTACACTATGGCGTGCTCGGCCTCACCCTCTAAAAACTCAACATAGGTTCGCTCCATCCCCTCGCGCAATGACACTGATGGACGCCACCCCAAGGAGTGGAGCTTCGAGGAGTCCATAAGTTTTCGAGGTGTACCGTCCGGCTTCGAGCTATCCCATACCACCTCACCTCGATAACCCACTACACTTTGCACCATCTCGGCAAGGCTCCTTATGGATATTTCCTCGCTCGAACCAACATTAATCTGACCATAATCGGAATAATGCTCCATACAAAAAACCGTAGCCTCTGCCATATCATCGGCGTGAAGAAACTCTCTTAGCGGAGAGCCACTACCCCATAGAACGACCTCGCTTGCATTGGAAACCTTCGCCTCGTGAAACTTACGAATCATTGCAGGAAGAACGTGCGAGTTCTGCAAATCGTAGTTATCTCCCGTGCCATACAAATTAGTCGGCATCACACTCACAAAATCACATCCATACTCCTTTCGATAGTAGTCGCACATCTTTATCCCTGCGATTTTTGCAATAGCATACGCCTCGTTGGTTGGTTCGAGCAACCCTGTAAGTAAAGCATCCTCGCGTATCGGCTGTTCGGCAAGGCGTGGGTATATACAACTCGATCCAAGAAACATCAACTTCTTAACCCCACTAAGATATGCCCAATGTATGACATTACACTCTATCATCATATTTTGGTAGAAGAACTGCGCCGGATATGTGCTATTGGCAAGAATACCACCAACCCTCGCCGCTGCCAAGAAGACGTAGTCTGGTCTCTCACTCTCAAAAAACTCTGCAACATCTCCCTGCGAGCTTAAGTCCAACTCGCCGTGAGTCCTACAAACTATATTCTCGTAGCCCCTGTTCCGAAGGTTGCGAACAATGGCACTACCCACCATACCTCGATGCCCTGCAACATAGATCTTTGCTTCTTTTTCCATTCTCGTCATATCAGAGTCTGAAACCAAAGGCTACGCCAAGTTTGTAGGGTATCCACTCTCCGCTTTGATTCCACCGTGCGTAGATCACATTTGTTCCGTCAGGATACTGCGTATCACCCCAATAGCTACCAAGGTGCCAACCACCACCGGCATAAAAATCCATATTCCACCGCTTACCAATCGAGATCTGATAGCCCAGCGTTACTCCAAGGTAGCAGCCTATACCGTGCTGCACGTCTACCCCACCACCAGGACGTATCGGATGATCCCACTTGCTAACCTCATAGATATCAAAAGAGACATCCCCTCCCACATAAAACCCCCTGAACTCCTCCTTAGGATACCACCTACTTCCTACAATAAACTGCGCTCCTTTATACGGACGACTATTTACACTCTCCCAGAACGAGGCATTAACCTCGCCTTGGAAGGTAACATTGTTTGCGATTCGTGTCTCAACCTGCACGTTGGGAAGTAGCGCTGCCCAATACAGTGCATTTGTCTTGATGTAGGTCTGCGCACTCGCCCCCAGTGATAGTAGTGCAACAAGGCACAAAAATAAGATTCTATTCATAATAATTTAACGTTCTGTACCCTCCCTGCGAAAGGTACGATTCTTTTTTCATTAACTTTACATCGCTTGTCATCATATCCTCGACAAGCGACTTTAGATCATACTCTGGCTGCCAACCAAGCACCGTATTAGATTTTGCAGGGTCTCCAATAAGTAGCTCTACTTCGGTAGGTCTGAAATATTGGGGATCAACCCTCACGACCACCTGCCCTACTTCGAGCTCGGCATCTTGCCCAACCTCTGCTCTAAAACGCTCAGAGTCAATTCTCTCAATCACCCCAACCTCTTCAACTCCATCTCCCTCGAAGCTCAACACAATTCCAATATAGGCAAATGCCATACGCACAAACTCTCTCACCGCTGTTGTCACACCCGTGGCAATGACATAGTCGCTTGGACTATCCTGCTGCAATATTAACCACATTGCCCGCACATAATCTTTGGCGTGCCCCCAGTCTCGCTGTGCTGAGAGGTTGCCAAGGTATAGGCACTCTTGTTGATTTAGCGCAATTTTGGCAGCAGCTCGTGTAATTTTTCTCGTAACAAAGGTCTCCCCACGTTGTGGACTCTCGTGATTAAAGAGTATTCCGTTGCTTGCGTGCATTCCATACGCCTCGCGGTAGTTCACCGTAATCCAATATGCATAGATCTTCGCCACGGCGTATGGTGAACGGGGATAGAATGGAGTCTTCTCGCTCTGGGGCACCTCCTGCACAAGTCCATATAGCTCCGAGGTCGACGCCTGATATATACGAGTACGCTGACCTAAACCCAAAAGGCGGACTGCCTCCAATATTCTGAGCGTACCGATACCATCGGCATTGGCAGTATACTCTGGCGTATCGAACGAAACTTTGACGTGGCTCATCGCCGCAAGGTTGTATATCTCATCTGGGCGAACCTCGCCTATGATGCGAGTGAGGTTCATCGAATCGGTCATATCGCCGTAGTGGAGAATAAAATTACGATTCTCGATGTGCGGATCTTGGTAGAGGTGATCTATTCTTTCGGTGTTGAAGAGCGAAGAACGGCGTTTGATGCCGTGCACAACATAGCCTTTCTTTAGTAGAAACTCCGCCAAATATGCACCATCCTGACCCGTCACACCCGTAATTAATGCTACTTTGCTCATATACCTAATGTTATTATCTTAAATACTACTTTACAAAAAATTGCCCCACCTTCGATAAATTCTTCCGCACCACCACCATAATCGGACACCTCACACCACTCTTGCGCAAGGCACGCATATCCTCTTTCGACTTCTGCACAATGTTCCTAAGCCCACGGTTGCTCACCCCACCCACTCTCATCCTCACCATTACAAAGGGCAAATATACAACTCTATTTGGGTTTATCGCCATAAAAACTCTCAAAATAAAGTCATAATCGGCAGAAATCCTAAAACTTTGGTCAAACTCACCAATCTTTTGATAGATCTCCCTTCTCAAATATAGCGTTGGGTGAGGTGGCATCCACCCCTTGGGCAACAGCCTTGGCTCATACTCCCTGCTTTTCCAATTTCGCACCACTCTCTGCGCCGAGCTATCCACATAGTGTAAATCGCCATACAACGCATCACAACTATCGCCAACAAATGCCTCAACAACCCTCTCAACAACTTCATCTGTTGCATACATATCATCGGCGTGCAAAAACCCTATGATATCACCCGTGGCATAGCGCACGCCCTTGTTCAGCGCATCATATATACCCTCGTCAGGCTCACTTACTATGCGCATACGCCCTGCAAATCGAGACTCATACTCCCTGACAACATCAAGTGTCTTATCACTGCTTGCGCCATCAATGATCAAATACTCAACATTGTCATAACTTTGTGACAGTACACTCTCGATGGTTGCACGCACAGTACTCTCACTGTTATACGTAGCAGTAATTATAGACACCCTCATCTCAAAATAGTCTTTACAAACATTTTTACTCTATAACTAACCTTTTGCAGCAGCGATAGTGTGCTCTTCTCTGCCGTAGGCGATGCATTCTCTCCGTGTCTACGATACATTATAAGCCTATCATCGATCAGCTCGACTCTACCTCTGCGACTAACGATCAACCCGATCCAGATATCGTGCATCGCCACATTCGGTATCGGCAATACATAGCGCAACATCTCTTTTCTAAATGCCAGACAACACCCCAAAAAGCTATTGCGCCACAAGTTCCTAAAGTACCCCCTGCGCGACCCCCTAAGCTCATAGAAAGACTCGCTCAGCACACCGTAACCGTCCCACACCACAGCATCGTGCATCACCAGATCAACCCCTCCACTCTCCAATACCTCAACACACCTTTGCACCTTACCATCAATCCACACATCGTCCTGATCGCAAAGAAAAATATAATCACCAACCGCATTTCGCAGCGCACTCTCAAAGTTCCCCACAACACCCCTCCGCGATCCATTACCAAAGATCCTTATGCGACTATCATCAAAACTCTTCAAAATCGACAACGTTCGATCAGTTGAACCGTCGTCCGAGACAACAATCTCATCATCACAGGATAGCTGAACCAAGATTGACTCAACCTGCTCTTTTATATACTTTTCGCCATTATAGGTGGCTATACATACCGATACTGACATTCTTTAATCTGTTCCACAGCACCCCTCGGGTGCTCATAACATACAAAGGTATGTTATTTCAACTGTCATTCCAAATCCTATGTTAGATCAACGACAAAAATTTTAGAGTTTAACTCTGGGGGGGTATAAAAATTATAGACAAATACAAATATCATTCATTGATATTTTAAGCTACCTTTGTCAAGACCCGACAAGTATAAGAAATAATAACTAAAACCTATGAATAAAGATGAAAGAGATTTTACAGCAGAGTGATTTCACCATCAAAGTATCATTTATTGATGCTTTGCAACAAAACATCACTCTAAAGAGCTTTTCGTTTGCATACTCCACTCCGCTATCTACGCCAGTTGTAGCAAGTTTTGATGGAGAGGTCTACTCGGAGAACTGCAAGGCGGATAGCGACGGTGGTGTACTTATCACCTTCAATGGTACTCGTTTTAATGTTGGTCAGTTGCAGGTTGTGCGCCACTATGCGCTTGAGTCCGAGCTCTACCCCGACGGAGAACTCAACATAACTGAGACAAAGCTGCTGCCCTACACCATCGTACAGAGCTACTCGGAGCAGGAGGAGGGGGGGGTGGTCTCAGAGCCGGTCATATCATCGGCTGGTTCGGCAAATATAATTATCGTGGACACTCTACTCTGCGAGGCTGTTACTGGTGCCAAGGGCGAGAAGGGTGATGCTGGCGAAAAGGGAGAGCAAGGAGAGATGGGAGTGCAAGGTATTCAGGGCATTCAGGGCGAGAAGGGAGAAAAGGGAGATGCAGGCGAGAAGGGCGATACTGGGGCACAAGGCATCCAGGGTATCCAAGGCATTCAAGGCGAGAAGGGCGAGAAGGGAGATACTGGCGAAAAGGGCGACACTGGTAATACTGGCGCACAAGGTGTTCAAGGCGAAAAGGGAGAAAAGGGCGATACTGGCGAAAAAGGCGGTATGATCGACTACTCTTCGCTAAGCGAACAACTCCTCGAAGGGGAGTTCTGGGTCAATAAAAACGGGGTTCGATCGCAACTATACGGTCGCCGTATCAGAACCTCGCAGGTCATAAAGCTCTCGGGTATCGTCAAAGGATATATCCACATCGGGGGGTTACTCTATATGACCAATCTAATCTCGGTAGAGGGATACTGGAATGTTGACCACACTCAACAATATCTGTGGAGCCCATTTGACGCAAGACTTCCGTACTACACCGGCTCGATCGACATACCATATTATCTAACCCTATACAGAGATATGATGTCCGAGAGCTGGGAAGGTAAAACCTTAACTATCGACATCTTTGTAAAATACACGAAATAGAAACCTCAAGTAAACAATGGAAAGACTATCAATTAGAGTAAAACAGAGCATCGACAATAGAGAAATCGAGGTAGAATACAAGCGCGAGTTTCCCTCACTGGAAGCCTTCCTGGTGGAGTTCTCCGAGGCCTACGACACCATCTACGGCAAGCAAAAGTGGTCGGTATGCATAGCGCAATAGAGAATCACTAAATATAACTCTACTAAGGGGAGGTGGGGAGGAGCGGTGGCAACCACTCCTCCTCTTTTTGTTTGCCAGGTGCTTGTAATATCATAAACAAATGAGTAACTTTGGGGGGTGAAATCGTCATAGAAACTATGAAACACCTATTTATCGTACACTCAAACATCACATACCTCGCCGCACTGGGCGCCATCTGCAAAGAGAACCTTGCCTCTGAAGATGTTGTAATTCTCGGGGACAACTACCACGCCGCCTCACCCATAGTGTGCCACCCGATAGAGATAAACCTACCTCTAAAAACCGCACTGAAACACCCCACTCAAACACTTCGTCCGGTTAGGTATGTAGACGCCGTGATCGAGCGCCTTACAGGTGGTGAGCCCTATGTGCTCTATGTGCAGATGCTCTTCAACATTCAGAGAATAGCCCTCACTAACCCTAAGTGCAAAGGTCTTAACTTTATCGAGGAGGGGTTGTCGGTGTACAGAAAAAGTGTGCCTATGTGGTACATCACAGCAAATGCAAGGGCCTCTGAGAAACTTCCATATAGGAACAAAACCATAAAGGATAGACTTCGCAACTTGTACTCCTGCTTCAAGGGATATAGCAGCAGGATGATGGCTCTACCCTTTCTATACACTGGGTACTTTAACGTCGAGGGGGTGAAGTTTTATGGATTTTCGCACGATTCGTTTGTCGGTGTCGATAGCGTGGAGGTGATATCCTTTAGCGATATAGTATCACGGTTCGAGATCAAGTGCCAGATCAACCTAACGGATAAAAACATTTGGATTGGCAACAATGCAGTGCGCATAGGTGTGCAAACTCTTGAGCAGTACCTTGCTGGGATAGACTCTGGGGTGATCAAAAACCTTGAGAGTGGCACGAAGATGGTAGCTATTAAGTTTCACCCCACGGAGCAGCAAGACTCAAGAGATGGCACTGTTAAACTATTTGAAGATGCAGGGATCGAGACGCAAATTATCGATGACGCAGTAGTACTTGAGCTCGAACTGCTCAACTCCACGGGTGTTACACTATGGGGGGTAGACTCCACACTGTTGTACTACGCTGCAAGGCAGGGATTAAAGTGCAATTCGATTATCAACCACCTGCCAGATTTTCCACACCCAAACATACCTCAATTTTGGGATAGCGTAACTTTAGTGTAATGGCAATGTCAGGTAGTACAACGAGTGGTGAACCTCGACACATCTCATCGAGGGTTGATAAAAGAGTTCTATTCTTAGGTATCGGGTTTTACGACTACGAGGCTGAGATATGCCGTGTGCTTCGAGGACGCGGGGTCGAGGAGTTGTGCTATGTGAGTACCGTACAGAAGGATTTTTTATCTCGCCTACTTCATAGATTTAGACTAAATAGACTTGCACAGCGAAGAGTCGCACGGCTACGCCACGCCACGCTACGCTCCACGACAACTCACAACGACACAGTATTTATCATCAAGGGCGAGGGGCTAACAGCACAAGATATCGAGTATCTAAAGGCAAGGAACACAAAGGCGCGGTTCATTGTCTATCTGTGGGATTCGCTGGCACGCATCGACAACAGTGAGCTTTTGCTTCGAGAGTTTGACAACGTATGGAGCTTCGATAGACTTGACTGTCAGAGTGATAACAGATTGAAGTTTCGTCCATCGTTTTATCGAGAGGCGGAGGTATCTCAGATCGAGAAGGAGTACGACTTATCGTTTATCGGGTGGGCACACTCCGATAGGCTTGAGATTTTGCGCACCTTGCGAGATATGCTTCGTGCCGATGGCAGGGTCTACTTTCTGAAGTTATATATGGGAAGGTTTAGTTATCTTATTGCACGATATGTTAGTAGGAGGCTGAAGAAGAGCGATCGAGAGTTGATCACTCTTCGGAGGTTACCCTATGCAGAGTGCCAACGCGTTACGGAGTCTTCGCGTGCTGTTTTGGACATCTCACACCCCAAACAGAGCGGTTTGACGCTACGCACCTTTGAGACTCTGGCAGCTGGCACGCATCTTCTGACCACCAATTCCGACATTGCCAACTACTTGGACATCCCCGCCTCAAGCTACACTATCTTTGATAGAGCACACCCAACACTGCCAATAACTGGTGATGATGAACAACTCCGAGTATCACTCCTCCCCGAGAGGTACTCCATAGATAGCTTCATCGAGGAGCTATTTAACTGCTAAGATCAATGGAAAACGTACGCAAATGAAGTTATACCTACCAACAAAGATTCGTTTTGAGAGGATTATCGAGTTTACCGCCTCTCTGTTCGTCTTTGTGCTTATGGTCGACCCCTCGGACAACATTCTGAGGCTCAAAATACCACTCTTTGTGCTACTCTTCGGACTCTGCGTGGTGGCGCACCCAAGAGTCAACCGAAACATTATCTTTGGAGCAATCGTCTACTCCACACTCCTACTCACAACGCTGATAAGCAATATGGCAGGGTATAACAGCGATCCTGAGTTTACTCAACATATGTACAAGACCTTCTTGATGCTGTGGCTACTACCCTGGGTGCCACACCTTCGACTCATCGATAAGTTGAGAATCCCGGCACTGTTCATTAGCTTTGTGGTCATCACGATTTACCTGATTGTGGTAACTCTCCCACAGCTTGAACTCCCGATTCAAACGCTACTAAACTCCGATAAGTTTGATGGCACGATATTACTTTCTCGCAGAACATTCGTTGGAATCGACATCATTGCGGTGTATTACAGCTCGGCACCAGTACTGCTACTATACTTAGGGTATAGCTTCTCGAAGTATTTGAACTCCGAGCGGAAGAGAATATCTCAGCTACTACAGCTCATTGTCATCTTTACCGCACTGCTGATGTGTGGCACTCGCACTCTTATGTTGTGTACGGTAGCCACTATCGTCTTTCTTGTCATCCTCTACTTTTGGAAGCGTGGTGGAATCTTCAGAATGGTTGCCGTCTATGGAACAATGGCTGCTTTTGCTCTGTCTGTGCTGGTGCTTGGGGTGTTGCTTCGAGACAGTGGCGAGGAGTCTCTGGAGGTCAAAACAGTGCTTGCAAATGCTTTCTACAAGCACGTAGATCAAAATCCTGAGACCATAGTATGGGGCAATGGCGTTGGCGCGACCTTTGATTCTCTGGGCATTCGTGGTTCACGAGCAACGCAATCAGAGCTACTCTACCTTGAGTTTGTGCGGTGGTTTGGCGTGCCTCTTGCCATAGTAATACTATCGGTGTATATCTACCCGATGCTTCTCATCTTTAGCAACTATAAGTACCATAGTTGCGGAGCTGCAATGGTGGTAGGGTATATACTCTATATAGCCTTGTCGGGGACCAATCCATACCTTATCGGATCTAATGGATTATTGGCACTACTCATTATGTTCAGCTATGCACAAAACAACTACTATAAAACAGAGTTAGAGTTATGACAAATAGCAAATGTGATATACTACTGGTCATTGTGCTCTACAATGAGAGGTTGTGGGACTGCACCACATACAGAACTCTCATTGAGCACTGCTCCACACAACCGCTCTTCATATACGACAACTCGCCAGTGGCTATGCACACCGCCGATGAGTTTAGCCACAGAGCGAACACTCACTACATAAGCGACCCCTCAAACCCAGGTCTGAGCTACGCATATAACCGTGCTGCGCAATATGCCACAACCATTAATGCTCGATGGCTACTACTCCTCGACCAAGACACCTGCTTTTGTGGTGGGATTATAGATAAGTACGTCGCAGCGGTGGAGAGCCACCAAGAGGAGATAAAGCTCTTCGCTCCCCCAATGTACCTTCCTGCAAGGCAAAGGTATTTATCACCTACGAGATACCTCCTCAAGAGTGGGTGGTTATCGAAGAGGCTCAGAGTTGGAGAGCTGTGTGCAAAGAAACACACGGTGATAAATAGCGGAATGCTCATCGAGGTCGATGCCTTCCAGAGCGTGGGAGGGTACAACCAGCGCGTGCCGCTCGACTACTCCGACCATCAGTTCATTGAGCGCTACTCGGTCAAATACCCGAGCATCTACATCATTGATAGTGTGTGCACTCAAGGATTTTCGGACGTTGAGCAGAGTGCGGAGCAAAAGCTCGCCCGCTTTGAAACGTTCTGCTCCTCTCTTCGGAATTGTGAGCGGCGAGGAGCACTCAGCTCGTTGGAGTACTTTATGGTGGTGCTCAAACGAACCGTCTCTCTGTGCCTAAGTTTACGTAGCCTTCGCCCCGTAAGCATTGTTGCCAAATACTACTTTTAGACATATACCATTGATGGTGGTAATTATGTGTTAAAACTTTTGAATAGGCAGAAAAAAAATAGTACCTTTGTTGTTTAAGATTTTAGAGCTATAATTTTTTGCTATGAAAGGAATTGTACTTGCAGGAGGTAGCGGCACACGACTCTACCCTATAACCAAGGGCGTGAGCAAACAACTGCTCCCAATCTATGACAAACCTATGATATACTACCCAATATCTGTGTTGATGTTGGCTGGTATTCGAGAGATATTGATTATCTCTACGCCCTATGACTTGCCGGGTTTTGAACGACTGCTGGGTGATGGATCTAACTACGGTGTACGCTTTGAGTATGCCGAGCAGCCCTCACCCGATGGATTGGCGCAGGCCTTTACAATCGGCAAGGATTTCATTGGAGGGGATAGTGCGTGTTTGGTTCTGGGCGACAATATTTTCTACGGTCAGGGCTTCCCAACGATGCTCAAAGAGGCGGTGCAAAGTGCAGAGCAGGGCTATGCAACTGTCTTTGGATACCACGTCAGCGACCCTCAAAGATATGGTGTTGTGGAGTTCAACGATCAGGGAAGAGCAATTTCGATAGAAGAAAAGCCAGAAGATCCGAAGAGTAATTATGCTGTGGTGGGGCTCTATTTTTACCCCAACAAGGTGGTAGATGTGGCGCACTCCATAGAGCCGTCGGCTCGTGGCGAGTATGAGATAACGACAGTAAATGAATGGTTCTTGCGAGATGAAGAGCTAAAGGTTCAGCTACTTGGCAGAGGCTTTGCGTGGCTCGACACCGGAACGCACGACTCGCTATCGGAGGCATCAACCTTTATCGAGGTGATAGAGAAGCGTCAAGGATTGAAGGTTGCTTGCCTTGAGGGCATAGCCTATGAGATGGGTTGGATCGATGATGACAAGCTCAAAGAGCTGGCACAACCGATGATTAAGAACCAGTATGGCGAGTATCTACTTAGCCGTATTAAGACAAAATAAGGATAAAATGGGGAAGTTTAATGTTATTGAGACTCCGATTAAGGGGTTGCTAATCATCGAGCCGACAGTGTTTGGAGACAAGCGAGGCTTTTTTTTGGAGAGCTACTCAAGGCGAGATTTCGAGGAGATAGGCATCGATATGGAGTTTGTGCAGGACAATCACTCGAAGTCAGCACGTGGTGTGTTGCGTGGTATGCACTTCCAGAGGGAGCATACCCAAGGTAAGTTGGTGCGAGTTACCGCAGGGTCGGTACTTGACGTTGCGGTGGACCTTCGTCCCGAGAGCTATACGTATGGTGCAAGCCACTCAGTGGAGCTATCGGCAGAGAATCAACGTATGTTTTGGATACCACCTCGCTTTGCGCACGGTTTTCTCACCCTGGAGAACAACACGGAGTTTATGTACAAGTGCACGGATTACTACGATCCTCATAGCGATAGTGGTATTATGTGGAATGACCAAGTTCTTAATATCGACTGGCAGTTTGAGCGTTATGGCATAGACCAAAAGTATCTCAACATATCGGACAAGGATAAGAAACACCCTGGGTTTAATCAGATCATACCTCAGAATCTATGGCTATAAAGAAGCAGACAATCGTTGTAACTGGTGCCAACGGTCAGCTTGGTAGTTGTTTGCGTGAGCTATCGCCCACCGTGCCTCACAAGTTTATCTTTACCGATGTCGAGGATCTGGATATAACCAGTAGGGAGGCTGTATCTCAAATGATGGAACGTGAAAATCCCGACTGGGTTGTTAACTGCGCTGCATACACCGCAGTGGACAAGGCCGAGAGTGATGGTGAGTTTGCTCGACAACTTAACACAGTGGCAGTGGGTATATTGGCAGAGGAGTCAGCACGCATCAACGCCGGTATGGTTCAAATCTCCACGGACTATGTATTCAAGGGCGATGAGCCATCTCCACGTACGGAGGAGGATGCAACCGAGCCTCAGTCGGTATATGGCACAACGAAACTTGAGGGTGAGGTCGAGGCGTTAAAAAACCCAAGGAGCATTATCATCCGCACCAGCTGGCTATACTCCATCTATGGTAGTAACTTTGTAAAGACGATGCTACGTCTTGGTGGTCAGAAGAGCGAGATAGATGTTGTGTGCGATCAGTGGGGATCTCCCACCTCGGCGCACGATTTGGCAAAGGCCATCATTGTGGCAGTTGAGAACCCACACAGTGGGATATACCACTTTTCAAACCAAGGGGCAACAAACTGGGCTCTCTTTGCCGAGGAGATATTCTCTATTACGGGTTCAGGGTGCGTTGTAAACCACATTACCAGCGATGGGTACCCCACCGCTGCCAAACGTCCCGAGTATTCGCTAATGAATAGCAGTAAATTTACAAAAACCTTTGGCGTTGCAATCCCAGAGTGGGAGCACTCGTTGGAGGAAGTTATAGCAAAGTTATGAAAAATATATTGATTACCGGTGGCGCAGGTTTTATCGGCAGCCACGTCGTACGACTCTTTTGCACGAAGTATCCGCACTACAATATCGTAAACTTCGACCTGTTGACCTATGCCGGCAATTTGGAGAACCTGCGAGATGTGGATCAGTTGCCAAACTACACCTTTATTAAGGGTGATATCTGCGACTTGGATTTGGTGCGCAGGGTCTTTACCACGCACGCCATCGATTGTGTGATTCACCTCGCGGCAGAGAGCCACGTTGACAGAAGCATCAAGGATCCGTTTGCCTTTGCGCAGACCAACATTATGGGCACTCTCTCACTGTTGCAAGCCGCCAAGGAACATTGGGCAGAGGATTTCGAGGGCAAGCGTTTTCATCACGTATCGACCGATGAGGTATATGGTTCACTACACGATGACAACGAGTTCTTTGTCGAAACCACGTCCTATGACCCTCAATCACCATACTCTGCCTCTAAGTCAAGTTCGGATCACTTTGTCCGTGCCTTTGGCAACACCTATGGACTGCCCTTTGTCATTACCAACTGCTCGAACAACTATGGCCCTAATCAATTCCCCGAGAAGCTCATACCGCTGTTTATCAACAACATTCGCCACGGCAAGCCCCTACCAGTGTATGGCAAAGGTGATAATGTGCGAGATTGGCTCTATGTGGTTGACCACGCTCGCGCAATTGATGTCGTGCTTCACAGTGCAAAAAATGGAGAGACGTACAACATTGGCGGATTTAACGAGTGGCGCAACATCGACCTCATAAGGGTAATGATACGCACTGCCGATCGCCTACTTGGCAACCCAGAGGGGCACTCCGACTCTCTTATCACTTATGTTGAGGATAGAGCTGGTCACGACCTACGCTATGCCATAGATTCTACAAAACTAAAGCAGGAGCTTGGTTGGGAGCCATCTCTACAATTTGAAGAGGGGATAGAGAAGACGATTGTATGGTATCTTGAGAACGAAAAGTGGCTCGACAATATAACCTCGGGAGAGTACGAAAAGTACTACTCCGAGATGTATAAATAGGGGTGGGTATTAGCAGAGAAATGCACGCGCGACTGGTTATATTGACACTCTGCAAGACTATGGTTAATTTGAGTGCATAAGTTGAGTGTAGGAAGTGTAGGTATCAAATTGAGAATGGTCTCGACCTTTTAGCTGATTTTTGAATAGCGGTTTTAGAGCAAGCTAACCAAATGCGGACGTACGACTCCCCGCAATTGTCAACAGTAGTGGAGGAGTCCGCCAACTTCGTTGTCATCCTCCCTCAGTCGTACGTCTTTTGCGTACTAACTACCAAATTGCGGACGGTCGCCACCCCGAGCGACCTCCGCAAAATCGCTATTCGCTCATTTGCGTAGCTCACTGGCGACCGTCTTGCTTTTTTTATCAATGATTTTGGAGCAACCTACCCAATGCGGCCGAACGACGCCCCACGAGGGCGGCCGCAACTTGCGTTGCTTTTTTGGCCACCCTCCGTCGTCCACGCCGAAACCATTAGAGCAAACTACCATATTGCGGGCGGTCGCCACCCCAAGCGACCTTTTTGCTGTTTTTTTGTTTTTTGACATTGATAACACTGCCTGCCGGCGGCTTCACTTTTGAAAAAGTGAAATCAAAACTTTTGGCTACCGACTCTAACCATTACCTACCAGTTTTGTTGTCTAAGCATAGAGCAAAGAAAACTCATCACAACGCTGGAAGATTTTTGGTTACTTTTGACCCGCAAAAGCAACCAAAAAGAAACCAAATACGGTCGAACGATGCCCAACGATCTTACTACTATGAGTTTACATCCTCTAAAGCAATGCAATAAAAACATTGCAAAAAATCGCTCAGAAGGAGGCTCGCACTCGAACCTTGACCTGTATGCCCCGGCAATATCAAAACCTTAAAGTGCCAGTGAGCGCTGATAATCCATTAATTATAGAGGGCTAAAGAGACGAAAGTGGAAGATGGGCAGCTCTACGCTCCTTGCGCTCCCACTCAACGATACTCCTCTGATAACCCTGCTCAATAAATTGTTGAGAGAATCGTTCCCATATATAATCCCTGGCCTGAGGGGTTGGATGACACATATCATCACACGTGAAGCGATAATCACGAAGTTCATCAATCAAGATTTCATATGCAGGAAAATATAACCTCTTCTCTCTATCCCTGGAGCAAAACTCTTCGACACCAAGACGCAAAGTAGACTTACTCAGAAAATTATTGCTCAGTCCATCCCTCAGATAGCGTATCGGACTCACACTTATAATAATCCTTGACTCAGGATATGCACCAGCCACCCTGTCCAACGCCTCTACAACCTGCATAACTCCCACCATTTTGCGCTCAAACTCCTTCTCTGGAAGTTTATGGCAGTTTGCCACAACTCGACCATTCATATAGTACACAAAGGCAGTTCCAAGGGTTATGATAAGGTAATCTGCGTGAGAGATGGCAGGTTTGTTAATTCTCTCAAGAGTTTCATTAGCTGTTGCAGCAGAGAACTTTCCGTGGTGCTCCATAGAGTGCCATAAGCCATTGTGATATACAAGTGCTTGCTTATCAAATTTCTCTCCGCGCTGCACGATTTCAACCCCACGAGCCACCGATAGCGGATTGTACATCACCCCCAACGGATTGCAATAGACCCGACTTGCACTACCACCCATAGACAGCCTATCTCCAATGTTCTGGGCAAAGCACGAACCCATAACCAAAACAGTGCTACCCTCCGATATCGTAAAGGGCGCAGTCTCAATGGTTACTGGCGTTTGTAGCTTTATTGCCATTCTCTGTCTCTATTTTAGCAGAAGGAATACTGCTGCCCCGGCAATGTAGCCCAGTATTGCCAGAAGCGAGAATCTCTTTAGGTAGTATCCAAAGGTGATTTTCTCTACCCCCATAACAGTAACTCCTGTTGCAGATCCTATGATAAGTAGCGATCCTCCCGTTACTGCACAATATGCAAGGAAGGTCCAAAACTCGGAGTTAACCATATATGTCCCCACCTCAGCAAGAGGATACATACCTTGAGTGGCAGCCACAAGGGCAACGTTATCGACAAACGAACTCATTGCTCCAATCACAAAACTTGTGAGTAGTGGCTCATTAAACGACTTTTCGAGCCCGACCCCAACCTCGACAAGCACTCCCGAGACCTTCATCGCTCCAACACTCATAAGAATCCCCAAAAAGAATAGTATTGTACTCATATCGATTCTCGTAAGCACCTTACCCACCTTAAATACTTTGTCTTCGGGAAGCCCTACATTTTTTTTACTACCATACAGTATATCAGTATATACCCACATCATAGCCAGACCAAGCAAAATTCTCATAAATGGTGGTAGTGCGCTCCATTCCTGAAAGAAGGGTAGTAGCGCCATAGTAGAGACTCCCATAACGAGCATAACCTTGCTATGTATTGTAGGCACTGCTGTGAGTTGCTCGATTTTGGCAAAGCGATCTTGATCAATCGGAGGTATTTGCGCCCCTTTTTTGAAGTACGCAAGCGTTGCAATGGTAAGAGGTACTATCATAAAGACTATTGATGGAAGTATCAAGTGCGAGATCTGGTGCCACGGCGTAACGTTTCCTCCTGTCCACAGTAGTATGGTGGTCACATCTCCTACTGGCGAAAATGCGCCCCCGGCATTTGCCGAAATGATTATCATACAGGCATAGATCCATCGTAGGTTACGCTCGCTGATAAATTTGTTAAGCAGCGCAATCATAATAACTGCTGTTGCAATATTGTCGAGAATTGCCGATAGGAAAAAGGAGAGAAGTGAGATAACCCAAAGTAGTTTTCTCTGACTTTTTGTAGTAATCGAGTCTTGCACCACTCTAAATCCTCCGTGTATATCAATAAGTTCGATGATTATCAGCGCTCCCATCACAAAGAACAGTGTTTCGCTAACCTCTCCCAGCTGTTCTGCAATAACCTCTGCCCCAACCGGGAGTCCACTCAGGGCAATAACCACCCACATTGCAACACACATAAGTAGTGCTGTTGCAGATTTATTGACACGGATCTTCTCCTCAAGCGCAATTAGAAATATGCCTATTAGGAATATTGAAATTAAAGTAACAGTTAATGACATCGTTTAATTGTAGTATTGTGTGGTTAAAAAATATTATCTGTAATAAAACATAGCAAAAAAGGTGGGGCAGTCAAACTATAAACATTGACGTGCTCCCACCTATCATTTTCTTGTGCCATTTCATCGTTGTGCACAAAAGCCACGAGTAGTTCTTGCTTACTCCTCACCACTGGTGTGAAAGTTCTCTGGGTTCTCAAAGAACTCTGGTTTGTGTTTTTTGACATACTCCACCACTTGGCTAAATCCCTCTGCAAACTTTGCAAAGTCTTCTTTGTATAGGTGTAGCTTGTGTTTGTCGATGGTAAATGAGCCGTCTCTCATCTGTTTTTTGCGGCTCTCGGTAATTGTAATGTAGTAGTCCTCGGCACGAGTAGACTTCACATCGAAGTAGTATATTCTTTTGCCAGCCTTTACAGGTACTGAGAATACTTCGTCAGCGCTATTGTTATCGCTGTTTTGGTAGCCCCACTCGGCACCTTGAGTTTCCGTCTCCTCGTTTTGATCGTTTTTAGAAAAATTAAAAATCCCCATCGTCTAATAATAGTATAAAATTTAGTTATTTATCCAAGCAAGTACTATGCTTTGCGCCTACTTGGCCTTTAATTATGAGCCAAAAGTAGTTATTTTTCTCAAACAAACAATAAAAAAATACTATATTTGCAACTAATTTTTAATATCAAAAGAGAAAAATGAAGATACCGTATATACCAAACAGAGGCGCAAAACCACGTCAAAATGGCATTACAATGGTGATGGACAAGGGAGTTAATCCAAGCGTGGTTGAGGGACTTTGTCAGATCGCTGGTAGCCATATCGACTACATAAAACTTGGATTTGGAACATCGCTGGTTAGTGATTCTCTGCATCAGAAGCTCGAAACGTATAGAAAATACGGTGTTGAGGTCTATGGCGGCGGCACGCTCTTTGAGATATTCTATATCAGAGGGATGATGAACGAGTATGAGGCATTTATCAACGACCTTGGACTCTCTACAATTGAAATCTCCGATGGCTCGATTATTATGCAACATAGTGAAAAGTGTGAGTTGATATCTCACTTTAGCAAAAAGTATAATGTATTGTCCGAGGTCGGCAGCAAAGTTGCAAGTGTTGAGGTTAATACTTCGCAGTGGATTGATATGATGAAGGCAGAGCTTGAGGCAGGTAGCAAGTACGTTATTGCAGAGGCCAGAGAGGCAGGTAATGTTGGTATCTTTGATGCCAAGGGTGGTGCAAAGGAGGAGATGATTGCAGAAATTGCAAAGAACGTACCTCTCGATAGAATCATATGGGAGGCTCCTACAAAGGCACAACAGGTGTGGTTTGTCAAATACTTCGGTGCTGATGTAAACCTTGGTAATATATCAGCAGATGAGATAATCTCGCTCGAAACCATACGGCTTGGTCTGCGCGGAGACACCTTCTCGCTTCACTTGCCAGAAGAACTTAAAGCGAGGGTGCAAAAATAAGAAAAACAGGTAAGATGGCAGACGCAAAAAAACCAAACATCGTTAGACGAGCATACGACTGGGTGCTGCACTGGGCAGATACTCGCTGGGGAGCTGTCGCTCTTTTTGTGCTCGCCTTTGCTGAGAGTAGCTTCTTTCCGATTCCGCCTGATGTGCTATTAATTGCGTGCTGTTTGGGATTGCCGCTTCGCTCAAAAAAAGTCTTTAACTATGCGTTGATAGCAACCGTTGGCTCAGTGCTTGGTGGTATTGCAGGGTACGGCATTGGGCACTTTGCGTGGGGAGCTATGGAGAGTTGGTTTATTCCAAGTGTCTTTAGTGTGGATGCTTTTGCAAATGTGGGGGCACTATATGAAGAGTATAACTTCTGGGTCGTCTTCACAGCCGGATTTACACCAATACCATATAAACTCATTACAATCTCGGCAGGAGTTTTTGATATCAACTTTGCACTATTTATCATTGCATCTATTGTGTCAAGGGGTGCACGATTTTTCCTTATCTCTTGGCTAATAATGTTCTTTGGACCGTCGATTAAAAACTTTATTGATCGGTACTTTAACTGGGTGGCACTTGCATTTACGGTATTGCTTGTGGGGAGTTTCGTGTTGATTAGCTACTTGTAGGTTATGGAGCTTGGTGCGTTCTATGGGTTGGCTATTGGTCTTGCTACGTTTCTTGTAATCGGACTTTTTCATCCCTTGGTCATAAAGGCGGAGTATTACCTTGGAGTGAGGAGTTGGTGGCTGTTTTTGATTGTTGGGGTGCTCGGTGTTGTTATGAGCATCGTTGTCTATAGCACGTTTTGGTCATCAATACTGGGAGTCTTTGCCTTTTCGTCGTTTTGGAGCATTAAGGAGGTCTTTGAGCAGAGAGAAAGAGTGCGAAAGGGGTGGTTCCCTCGTAACCCACGCCGCGCAGAGAAGAAGTAACTAAGCCTTGGTTAGAAGATACCCTGTGCTGGTGCTTGAAGCAGAAAATCCACACTTCTCAAAAAATCTAACGCTCGCCAGATTGTTGGGATCAACCTCGGCGTGTAGGCTATATCCTTTGTGGAGCTCCAGCAGTTGTTCGATAGCACGGCTACCGTATCCTTTTGACCGTAGCTCACGTGGGTATATGATGATGGAGATGTAGCCCGAGTTTGATTCAACCCTCATAAGATCGATAAAACCGATGCGCTGCCCATCGAGCCAAATGACATATCGTATGGAGGAAGAGTGTGGCAAGTATCGAATAAAGTCGATGATCTCCTCCCTGGTGTACGGAGCATCGCTTAGGGTGCTGTATGCCCACACCTCGGGATCGTTCTCTACTTGATGCATAAATGGAGCATCGAGAAGTGTTATTCTATGTAGTTCGAGTGCCACTTGTTGATATCATTCCCTCTGATTTGAACCACTCGACGGCAGATACAATCGAATCTTGGAGGTTAGTTTCTTTAAGCCCCAGATCACTCTCAGCTTTCTTGGAGCAGTAGTGCTCCTTGATACAGATAGCTCTCATATTGAGCGAACTAATTGATGTTCGTACACCAAGTCGGCGAAGAGCATTGCCACAGTACCCAAGTGCAATGAGAAGATAACAGGGAAATGCTACGATCACCTTTTTCTTACCATCAACCTCTCCGAGCATCCTATAAAACTCTTTGATCGAGAGGTTAACTCCTCCCAAGATATATCGCTTGCCCTTCACGCCATATTGCAGGGCGTTGCATAGTCCTTGAGCTACTACACGCACGTCCACGAAGTTTTTGCCACCGGTCGATACCACAACAACGCGCTTATTATAGCCCAGAAGTATAATCTCGCCCGAGGAAGGTTTGCTGTCGTAAGGGCCAATCATAAAGCCGGGATTGACAATAACCGAGTCGATATCATCTGCCTCAAGGAGCACTTTCTCGGCCTCGGCCTTGCTCCGAGCATAGTACTGTTTTTGGTATATTCTATTTTGAGGTGTGCTTTCACTACCAGGTGCCTCGACACTACCACTACCTATGGTATTAATGCTACTAACATATACCATTCGAGCGATCTTACACCTTCGAGCCGCCTCAATGGCAATTTGTAACGCCCCGACATTAAACAACCGATAGTGCTCATATCTCAGCAACGACTGGTCGGTTATCGAGCAAATGTGTATAATGGCATCGCACCCTGTTGCGGCCCGTGTCATATCCTCTATGTTCATCACGTCGCCATAGACAATCTCACAGTTTGTCGCACTTTGCAGTACTGCATTGCTATTTCTTACAATGGCACGTACCTCAATGCCGCAACTCTCAAGATGTTTGACAGTGTTTGTGCCAAGGAGTCCATTGGCACCAGTTATCAATATTTTTTTGTACCTTTGCATTGTGGAGGCAAATTTAAGAAAAACTATAAATATTATCACCCTCGGATGCGCAAAAAACAGGGTAGATAGCGAACACATTGCAAGGGCAGTGAGTATGGGCTATGATGTTGTTTTCGATAGGGAGGACTTTTTGCAAACGGCATACCATACTATAATAATAAATACGTGTGGATTTATTCTCGATGCTAAGGAGGAGTCCATAGCGATGATACTGTCGGCGGCGCGAGCACGTAGCGAGGGTCGTATAGAGAGGCTCTATGTCATCGGGTGTTTGTCGCAGCGTTATGCCGAAGAGTTGCAAGGGGAGATTTTAGAGGTGGATGCCTTTTTTGGAGCACGAGACATTCAGGGTATATTGGATGAGCTTGGGGCGAGTCGTAGAATGGGGCGAGAGCTCTCCACACCGGGGCACTATGCATATCTGAAGATTGCGGAGGGGTGTAATTGGGGTTGTGGTTACTGTGCCATTCCTGCCATTCGGGGTGAGTATCGCTCGGTGCCAATGGAGGAACTGGTGGAGGAGGCACGCTGGCTTGCACAACAAGGAGTCAAGGAGTTGATCATCATAGCGCAAGATAGTACCTACTATGGTATAGATATCTATGGGAGTAGGCAATTGGCACAACTACTTGAGCAGTTGTGTAGGGTCGATGGTGTGGAGTGGATACGCTTGCAGTATGCCTATCCGAGGCAATTTCCCAGAGATGTCATAGAGGTTATGGCGCGCGAGCCAAAGATATGTAAGTACCTCGATATTCCATTTCAACACATCTCGGACGGCGTGTTGCACTCTATGCGGCGTGGGATTGATAGAGTTGGTACGCTTGAATTGATTGCCGAGCTCAGAGACCGCGTGCCCGGTATTGCGCTAAGAACTACTCTAATAGCTGGATATCCGACAGAAGGGGAGGTGGAGTATGAGGAGTTGAAGGAGTTTGTGCGGCAGGTGCGATTTGAGCGGCTCGGTGTTTTTCCGTACAGCGAGGAAGAGGGTACCTATTCTGCCTTGACCTTTGGGGATGATGTACCACAAGAGGTTAAGGAGCAGCGCGTGGCAGAGATTATGGGAATTCAGGAGAGTATCAGCGATGAGATCTCGGCAGGTAGAGTAGGCGAATTGTTGCAAGTAATAGTTGATAGTATAGAGGGTGATTACTTGATAGGTCGTACGCAGTGGGACTCACCCGAGGTGGATGGTGAGGTGCTGATTCGCATTCCAGCTGAGGTGGAGGATGCGGAGGAGTTAATCGGAGGTTTTGTTATGGTCAGAGTTGTTGACCACACCTTGCACGACCTGTACGCTGAGTTGGTTTTATAGTGAGGTTATGATCTCTTGGAGTGGTCGTCTGCTTTTTGGAGTAATTGATGGTTGATTGTTGTCCTTGTCGTCTCTGACTCCGATCGCTACAACTACTTGTGAGCGGTAGCCGTCAATAGCAAGTATTTCATCATACTTTTCGCCATCGAAACCCTCCATAGGCGTTGCATCGATGTCCATCATAGCGCAGGCACTGAGTAGTACGCCGACGCTTAGGTATAGTTGGTGAGTGTACCAACTTCTGGTGTAGTCGATGCCTTGAGCAGCCACGTATGTGTTGTAGTAGTCTACCGCCCCTTGTGGTTGGTTCTCGGTGAGCCACTTCTCGAAGAGCAGTGTGTCGTGCATCGCGCTAAAGACCACTATGGCGTATGAGTCTGTAATTTTGTGGGCGTTGAACCACGAGTACTCGGCAAGTTTCTGACGTAGCTCACGTCGTTGTATAAAGGTGAAGTGCCACGGTTGACTATTAATAGAGGATGGCGATAGTTGCAAAATACTCTTTAGCTCTTCGATTGTGGCGGCGCTGAGTTTCTTTTTGCTGTTGTAGAGTTTTGTTGTGTAACGATTCTCAAAGGCTTGTAGTGTGTCCATATCAATTTTTAGTTTTTGGTGTAGAAAATGCAAACTTTGTGCAAAAGAAAAGAATAATTGAGTATATTTGCGTAATTAATTTTGGAGCAATATGGGACAAAACAGAGGGCGAAGTGCAACAATTACTGCCATCGAAGGCGAGGTGATGAAGTGTAGAGTGGAGTGCTATGATGCCTGTGGTGGGTGTGCAGCGCGTAGGGTGTGTGGAGGAGATGATAGTGGTAAGGAGTTGACTCTGTTGTGCGATAATGAAAATTATAGGGTGGGAGATACAATAGTGGTGGAGGTTAGTAGTGGGATGGGTCTCAGAGCGGTGATTCTTGCCTACATCGTGCCCATTGTGCTGATCATTGGAGTGCTACTTGGTGGTAACGCATTGGGATTGTCCGAACTGATGGTAGGAGTTGGTGCGCTGGGAGTTGTGGCGATCTATTATCTTGTGGTAAAAATTTTTGGTATAGGAAGCTCTGTGAGCATCTCAATAGTGGATAATAAGGAAAAGTAATGAACGAAGTATATATCTATACGATTGCCGTACTGGTTGGTCTTGGTGCGCTTGCTGCCATTATACTATATATTGTGTCGCAGAAATTCAAGGTCTTTGAGGATCCTCGAATAGATACAACAGAGGCTATGCTTCCGGGAGCAAATTGTGGAGGGTGTGGATACCCCGGGTGTAGAGGTTTTGCAGTTGCGCTTGTCGAGAGTGAAGATATTTCGTCTCTGTTTTGCCCGGTTGGAGGGAGTGCTATTATGGTTGCCGTGGCAGAGCATCTGGGTAAGGCTGCCGCAGAGAGAGAGCCCGAGGTGGCGGTCTTGAAGTGTGGTGGAGGGTGTGGGCAGAGAGCAAAGTCGTCGAGATATGATGGCGCAACATCGTGTGCAGTTGTTGCAGGGTTGTATGGTGGAGATACGAACTGTTTGTGGGGTTGCCTTGGAGGTGGGGATTGTGTGGTGGTGTGTAACTTCGATGCTATACATATCAATAAGGAGAGTGGATTGCCTGAGGTGGTGGACGAGAAGTGTACGGCGTGTGGTGCGTGTGTTAGGGCTTGCCCGAAGGCAGTGCTGGAGCTTAGAAGGCGTGCGCCAAAGGATAGAAAGGTCTATGTGGAGTGTTCGAGTAGGGATAAAGGTGGAGTTGCAAAGAAGGCGTGTTCGGTGGCTTGCATCGGATGTGGGAAGTGTGTGAAGGTGTGCCCCTTTGATGCCATAACGCTTGATAGTAACCTTGCATACATAGATGCGAGGAGGTGTAAACTATGCAGGAAGTGTGTGTCGGAGTGCCCAACAGGAGCTATAAAAGAGGTGGGATTCCCGCCAAAGAAGGCAGTGGCAACAGAAGGCGATAGTATATAACTTGAGAAGATTATGAGTAAGACTTTTCCAATAGGTGGTGTCCATCCACACGACCATAAGATTACGGCAGGGTGCAAAATCGAGCCCGCTCCCCTACCAACCAAAGCTGTTATCTTTACCTCACAACATATAGGTGCACCAGCAAAACCGATCGTCGGCAAGGGTGATGTCGTTAAGGTTGGTCAGCTTATTGCAGAGCCAGTGGGTTTTATCTCAGCTCCGGTTCATAGCTCTGTGAGCGGAACAGTTGTAGGAGTAGAGACGGTAAGAGATGGTGGAGGAGTGCCCAAGATGGCTATCACCATTGAGGTTGAGGGTGATCAGTGGGTCGAGAGTATTGATAGAGGAGAGGAGCTTGTGGAGCAGTGCGAGCTTGAGCCAAGGGAGATTATCGAGAGGATTGCAGCAGCAGGTATTGTAGGGCTTGGCGGAGCAACCTTTCCGTCGAGTGTAAAGTTGTCGCCACCCCCGGGTAAGAGCGCAGAGGTGCTTATTGTCAATGGAGTGGAGTGCGAGCCGTATCTGACGGCAGACCATAGATTGATGCTGGAGCGAGCAGATGAATTTCTCGTTGGGTGTAGAATTGTGATGCGAGCACTCGGTGTTGAGAAGTGCTATGTTGGAGTTGAGAAGAACAAAGCGGATGCAATATCGCACCTTAGATCCAAGGCAGGAGATGGCATCGAGATTGTTCCTCTCAAGGTGCAATATCCGCAGGGTGGAGAGAAGCAACTTATAGCTGCAATAACAAAGCGAGAGGTTCCAAGTGGAGCACTCCCTATTGAGGTTGGCGCAGTGGTCAATAATGTGGGTACAATACTTGCCGTATATGAAGCAGTGCAGAAGGGCAAGCCACTCTTTGAGAGAGTAACAACGGTTACAGGTTTGGAGGTCAAGGAGCCAAAGAATCTATTGGTAAGGGTTGGTACTCCAATATCGGAGCTGATGGAGTATTGTGGAGTTAGTGCCGATGTAGAGGGCAAGGTGATAAATGGAGGTCCGATGATGGGTCGTGCTATGAGTAACGTCGAGTCGCCTACGACTAAAGGTACTTCGGGGGTTTTGATAATGCCAGTTGACAGATCGGTTAGGAGACGGCAAAGTGCGTGTATTTCGTGCGCAAAGTGCGTAGAGGCTTGCCCAATGGGGCTTGAACCACACTTGCTATATAAGTTAACGACATTGCAGCTAATGGATAGAGTGGTGAGCGAGCGTGCGCAAGATTGCATCGAGTGTGGTTGCTGTTCGTATAGTTGCCCAGCGGCTCTTCCACTTTTGGATTATATCCGTTTGAGCAAGGTTGAGGCTCTCACTCAAATTCGTAATTCAGCAAAAAACTAAGCAATGAAAATAGTATCAGCATCGCCACACTTGCACTCAGGGATCTCCACGCGTCGAATAATGCTCGACGTTATACTTGCTATGGTGCCAGCATTTGCCTTTTCGGTCTATTCATACGGCATCTCCGCACTACTTGTAAATCTTGTATCGATTGCATCTTGCGTGGGCTTTGAGTGGGCAATAACCAAATTTATGTTGCGCAGAGAGAGCACAGTGGGTGATCTGTCGGCAGTGGTAACCGGTATGTTGTTGGCATTTAATCTTCCGGCAGAGATTTCACTATGGCTTGTCGTTCTGGGTGCATTTATCGCCATTGCGGTGGCTAAGATGAGCTTTGGCGGTATTGGTCGCAATCCGTTTAACCCCGCTCTTGTGGCACGTGTCTTTCTCTTGATATCGTTTCCAGTTCCAATGACCTCGTACACCTTTGATGGAGTGTCTGGAGCTACGCCGCTGACGCTCTTCAAAGAACAGGGAGCAGATGCGCTGCCTCAGATAACAGATATGATGTTTGGTTTTCACGGCGGTTCACTCGGTGAGATCAGTGGATTGTTGTTGCTTGCAGGAGGTGTCTACTTGCTCATACGTAGAGTCATCTCGTGGCAAATTCCACTCTTTGTGCTTGGATCAATGGCACTCTTTGGCGAGATTATGTGGTGGTTAGCTCCGGACTCATCCGCAGATGTGCTATTTCACCTATTTGCAGGAGGAGCCATTCTTGGAGCATTCTATATGGCTACGGACTACTCCAGCTCGCCGATGAGCAAACGAGCGCAAATTGTCTATGCCATAGGTATCGGAGTCATTACGATGTTGATCCGTGTATGGGGTGCCTACCCCGAGGGAATGTCATTTGCCATACTTATAATGAATGCAGTGGTGCCACTGCTTAATATCTATCTTAAACCTCGTAGATTTGCACAGAAATGAAAAGTTCGCTAAAGAATATGATACTCGTCCTTGTGATTATCACTGCTCTTTCGAGTGGTGCTGTTGGCGGGGTCTATATCCTAACCAAGGAGCCGATAGCAGCAGCAAAACTTGCAAAGACCAATGCCGCCATAGGCGAGGTGATGCCACCGTTTGACAACAACGCCAGCGAGGACAAAACAGTGGTGGAGGTTGATGGCGAGCAGATAAGTGTTTATAGAGCAAAGAAAGGAGATAGCGTTGTGGGTTATGCCGTAGAGTGCTTTTCGAATGAAGGGTTTTCAGGCAAAATTGGACTTCTGGTAGGCTTTACCCCCGATGGCAAGATAACAAAGATCTCTGTGCTTGAACACAGAGAGACCCCAGGGCTTGGTGATAAGATAGAGCCGTCGAAGTCGAAATTTTCTGTTCAATTCGAGGGAGCCGACCCCGCAACAATGAAACTCTCGGTGCGTAAGGATGGCGGAGATATAGATGCTATTACGGCATCGACGATCACCTCTCGTGCCTACGCCAAGGCAGTTGAGCAGGCATATAAAACCTTTCAAAGTATAGACAAATAATGACACAGTGGCAAAACTTTACAAAGGGAATCATCAAGGATAACCCAATCTTTGTCCTTCTTCTGGGTATGTGCCCAACGTTGGGGACAACCACCTCGGCGATCAATGGTCTGGGAATGGGAGTCTCCACTATGTTTGTGCTTGTTATGAGCAACGTTGTGGTCTCACTTATCAAGGACTTCATTCCGTCCAAGATACGTATTCCAGCATTTATTGTGGTCATCGCCTCGTTTGTGACAATGGTCCAACTACTAATGGAGGCATATTTACCCTCTCTATATTCCACCCTTGGAGTCTTCATCCCCCTTATCGTGGTAAACTGCGTGATACTCGGACAAGCCGAAGCCTTTGCAAGTAAGAATGGAGTCCGTCGATCGCTAATAGACGGGCTTGGAATGGGTGTCGGCTTTACCCTCGCACTTACACTCCTTGGTGCAGTACGCGAGACTCTCGGCTCGGGCGCAATCTTTGGGTGGAAGTTTATCGCCGAACAGAGCGATGGAATGTTAGTCTTTGTCCTCGCCCCTGGTGCATTCATAGCCCTTGGCTACCTGCTTGTACTCTTCAATAAAGTAACCTCGAAATAATAATTGACCTCTCAATATACTAATGGAATACTTCGCAATTATAATCTCGGCAATCTTTGTCAACAATATCATCCTTGCTCAATTTTTGGGTATATGCCCATTCCTTGGAGTGTCGTCAAAGGTCTCCACGTCGCTTGGTATGGGGGCTGCCGTTACGTTTGTTATGACCATCGCAGCTATTGTGGTCTATATCATTCAACACTCCGTGCTCGTGCCACTTGGCATCGAGTATATGCAGACCATAGTCTTTATACTTGTCATAGCGGCCCTGGTTCAAATGGTCGAGATCATACTCAAGAAGATCTCCCCTGCGCTATACAGCGCACTGGGAGTATTCCTTCCGCTTATTACCACAAATTGTGCAGTGCTTGGCGTAGCAATACTACTTGTTCAACAGGAGATGAACCTACTTCAGAGCGTTGTCTATGCTCTCTCTTCGGCAATTGGATTTACGCTTGCCATCGTACTATTTGCCGGGCTCAGAGAGAAGATGGAACTCAGCGACGCCCCTAAAGCTATGCGTGGAGTGCCACTAGCACTGGTTGTAGCAGGGATTCTGGCTATGGCATTTATGGGCTTCTCGGGGCTAGTCTAAAACGTAATCCAACTAT
>CAYJMA010000012.1:0-23168 GCA_964371475.1 uncultured Rikenellaceae bacterium
AAGAGCGGACCCTCCTCCTCCTTCTCCTCCTCATTATCGTCGCTCCACGATGAACGACCACTCACACTCCGCCCTACACCTCGCCCTACACCTCGCCCTGCACCACGAGGCTCTACCGACTGACGACCATTCTTTCCTAATGACTTACGTTCCACTGTATCTATATCCTTATAAATTTCTCTTACAAATCACTCTTTTCGTTGCCAACCTTATAAGCCGTTACATAGGCTCACTCTCACCTCAAAAATCGATCGGCTAAGTATATTCTATCAATAATCAAAAACGACACTCCCCTCACCTGTGCTTGCAACCAATCCCATATCTAATGCCACCTCCTTGGTACGCATCGCCACGGCTGGTGCAGGGTTTATAATCTCTACGCCTGAGACACCCCACTGCTCAAATATCTCCTCTATGTCCTCTATTAAAAAGGGGTAGTGCGTACACCCCAACACAATCTTATCTACACCCTGCTCAATCATCTCGGCAAGATAACCCCTAAGCAACTCCTTACCTCGTAGATCTCTTTTACCCTCGCGCACCAAAACCTCGACATACTCCACCAGTCCATCTCCCGCCACCTCAACCACTCTCTTCTCCTGTCTATGCTTCTCTTTCGTACTGTTATACAACCTCCCACCAAGAGTTGCCCGAGTGGCAAGAACGCCAACCACACCACTACGACTGCCGTGTAAAGCCGGCTTTACCGCTGGTTCCATTCCCACAAACCTCACATCTTTCCACTCTCTTCTTAGATCATCAATAGCAACAGCTGTCATCGTATTGCAAGCCACAACTACAATACTTGCTCCCAGATCTACCACCTTTTGCACCACAGCTAATGTTAGCTTTAGAATCTCGCTATGTGATTTAGACCCGTAGGGACAGTTGCTACTATCGGCGTAATATAGAAAAGAGTTGTGGGGGAGTATCTGCCTCAGCTCCGCCAAGACCGACAATCCCCCAACTCCTGAATCTATTACCGCCACTATACCTTGCAAGGCAAGCGATTTAGACATTCTTTATACTCTCCGTGTTTCTAAGTGTGCAGTATGATTGTTGTAGTAAATCTCTAATTAGAGGCAATGCCGAGCTCTGCGAGAACCATACTGGTAATATCTACCACTTCGGTCTCTGACACATATAACGGAGATTGCTTCTCGAAGACAAATAGTAGAGCTTGCTCCTTGCTTACTTTTGTGATAGCAGCAAGCAACTTCTCTTGTACAGGGGTCATAAGCAATTGTTGTTGTTCTTGCATTTCGAGTTGCGCTACTTGGCGGAACTCTTCGATGCGAGTATATAGAGATTGAATATCTTTTTGTTTTTGCTCTCTCATTGTTTGAGTATAAGTTTCAGCCTTATCCTGAAACTCCTGTACTTTTGTAGCATACTCCTTTTGGGTTGCTTCCATATCTGCGATAAGACCATCTTCCACCTCTTTGAGCTTTTGTTGAACTGTGTCAATCTCTGGCATTTTGCTGATAACGTCTTGAGTAGACACTACACCAAATTTTTGTTGAGCCATAGCAGATGTTGATAACGCAAATAGTGCGATTAATAGAAGGAATTTTGTTGCTTTCATCTTTTTTAATTTTTTTATAAGTTATACTTAAAACTTTTTTTTGGATTCAAAAATCTTGCCTTTCGGCTAATATATTTCGTCAAAGGTAATCATTTTTCTTAGAAAGTAAAATTAAATATCACCTAAATATTACATCGGCATACCCATTGTGAAGTGGAATTGGGATCCGCTGGGTTTATCCGGTGCGAGCGGCACGGGGTCAAAGCCGTAGCCCCAGTCTACCCCGAGCATACCCAAAATTGGAAGATAAACTCTAAGTCCTACACCGAGTGAACGTTTTAGGTTAAAGGGTTTATACTCCGAGGTTTGCGCAAAGGCGTTGCCGGCTTCGGCAAAGGCAAGTCCATAGATAAGTGTCCCTCCACTACGGATAATGGGGTATCTAAGCTCTGCTGTAAACTTGCTGTAGACAGAAGCATAGACACTCTCGCCGATATATGGCCAATCGGTAAGCGCACCGTTGGCATAGCCACGAAGCCCCACTGTCTCTACACCATAGAGGCTATATCCCGTTAGTCCATCACCACCAACCTGAAAGCCTTCAAAAGGTGAGGGCTTATATTTGTTGTATGATCCGAGGTATCCAAACTGAGCACGCGCCATAAATACGAGTTTATTGTCAGGAGTCAGGGGCATAAACCATCGAGCGTTGATCTTTAATTTATAATACTCCACCCACTCGTATCTCTCTTGATCGGTCATTGGCTGGCTGTAATCCTTGCCGTCAAAGACAGACCAAGGAGGAGTAATTGCTGCCGAGATCAGAAACTCACTTCCTCGTGTGGCATATCCAACAGGATCATCGATCGAGTTGCGACCAAAGTTTACATTTAGTGAAAAGAGGTTAGAGTGTCCGGTTTGAATAAAGAAGTTTTGCCAATTATCGAGCTTATAGAATTGGTAGCTGAGTCCAACAGACATTTGAAAAAACGGGTCTGGCCACTCCAAACGACGGGCAACACTCACCGACGCACCTACGGTCTGAAACCACTGAGTGGCGTCATACCCCCAGTAGTAGGCATCGGTCTGATTTGAAACATATGCTCCAACTGTCAACGAGGTTGGCTTTTCGCCTCCAAGCCAAGGCTCTGTAAAGCTAAACGATCCTGCTGTATAGTATGTACCATTGGACTGAAACTGTATCGAAAGGGCTTGATTATCTCCGGCTGGGTATGGTCGCCAAGCCTTCTTGTCAAATAGCTTCCTAAGAGATACATTTGTAAAGCTAACCCCCACCGAGGCTATGAAGCTGCCGCCGCCCCAACCTCCAGATAGCTCAAACTGATCCTTGGGAACCTCCGTTAGCATATAGTTGATATCCACCGTCTCGTTCTGAAAGTTGGGGATTATATCTGGCGTTGAAAAGCTCTCGGCATCGAACTGACCCATTGTCGCAAGTCGTTGATAGCTACGTATGAGCAAAGACTGGCTATATAGCTCACCGGGACGAGTATCCAACTCTCTTCGTACAACCTTATCGTTGGTACGAGTATTGCCCTCGAAGTTAACCTCGTTGATGGTAAACTGCTTACCCTCTATCATTCGAATCTCCACATCTACAGTATCACCCCTTACCGTCTCAACTGGCTCTATGACAAATGCCAGATAACCATCATCTCTATATAAACTTGCCACCGACACTGCACCCATCTCGCCCATCACGCTACCCACTCGCTTACCCATTGTCTCACTGTCGTACGTATCTCCCTTCTTGAGCCCTATGAGTTGGTTGAGAGCACTGGTCGGCATCTTAGAGTTTCCAATCCACTCAATATCACCATAGTAGTACTTCTTGCCCTCGTCAACCTTAAACCATATCCCAATGCGACCATCCTTGATATAGAACGTTGAATCCTCTACGACCCGAGCATCTCGATATCCTTTGCTACGATAGTACGCCTCTACATTCTCCTTATCCTCAATAAAATTATCGGGGTTGTACTTCGTGTCTGCAAAAATATTGATCGATACCTTCTTTGTCTTTTTCATAGCTCCGCGAATCTTATTCTCTGGGGCATTGTCGTTGCCCTCGATAAGAATCTCGCCAATACGCACTTTCTTCTTACGATCAACTATAAAAGTAACATTCACAAAACCCTTGACTGTTGAGTCCGGCGCTACTCGAACACTAATATCGGCATCTCTAAAACCCTTATCATCATAGAACTTCTTGATACCCTCCATTGCACTCATAAGGGCAAAATCAGATAACTCGCCACTGCGACGTAGTCGAAGTTGTTCGGGGATATCCTTTGCCTCTGAGCCTTTGGTACCCTCAAACCGCCACTCCTTGACTCTGAGTCGCTCGTCAAAAACAAAGGCGATGTCTACCGTATCGCCACGAAACTGCGTCTTGGTCTGCACGTCGGCAAATCTTCGTTGATCCATCAACCGCCGAGTGATGGAGGATAACCTCTCACTGGGAAGTACAATCGAATCACCGGTGCTAAGCCCCGTGGAGTTTAACAAATGCTCAGGATAAATAGCACGCAGACCAACAGCTGTAACCTCACCGATGACATACGTCTTAGGTTCTGCTTCATAGTCCATTCGTGCTTCCTGCTGACCGTAACCCATACTTATGCTACTCACTAAAAGCAGGCACAACATTGCAAACTTGCCGATAACTCTATATATGTTCATACTATTTCGTAATTTTCTATTCCCTGCTTCTTTTCTTTCTTCTGCTATTATCTCTTCTATCTCAGACCATAAGTCCTATTTCTACTGCAAAACCACGCCAACGCCTCTACAAAATCGTCTCTTCTATACTCTGGCCACAATACTTCGCTAAAGTAGAGCTCTGCATACGATGACTCCCATAATAGAAAATTGCTCAGCCTTCTTTGCCCACCGGTACGTATTAAAAGGTCAACATCGGGCAACTCCCTCGTTGACAATCTGCTTCTAAATCCACGCTCATCAAAACTATCCCCAAAACCACTTGCTGCATTCATTATATCCCAACGTGCGGAGTAGTTCATTGCGACACTGAGCGTCATTTTACGCTCTGCCACCTCCATCATCTCAACCTCTGCTATCTTCTCTTGTAAATCCTCTGCCAATCCTGCTCTATTACCAATTATCCTTAGTGCTACCTGATTCTTTGCCAACTCCTCTGCTTGGTCTATGATGACTGCAGAGAAGAGCGCCATAATTGCATCTACTTCGCCTTGCGGACGACCCCAATTCTCTGTCGAAAAGGCGTATGCCGTGAGGTATTCAACACCTAACTCCTTAGCCACAATCACACACTCTTGCAACGATGCAACTCCAGCACTATGCCCCTCGAGAGTCTCCTTGCCCTGTGCCACCGCCCAGCGACGATTACCATCCATTATTATGGCAACGTGTCGAGGTGTGGTTTTATTGTGTGGATGCTCCATTTCAATCTCTTAAATGTCATCGTTTAACGTGCAAAGATAGAAAAAAGTTAGTATTTATATCATAAACTCTCACATATTTATTCAATATAAAAGTACTGCCACCACAGATTAGATGATAGGTGCATAGAGTACTTTGCACTACAAGTTTACCACAAAGCGATAGAGAAGGTAGAGAACGGCACACCCAAAGACAATAGAGGCAAGAGCTACAGCTGCGGTCGAAACTCTCTGAACGTTAGGCACTTCAGCGCGGTAGGCGACTGGTCTGGTGTATGAATCATCTATACTTTCTAATGATTCGATAGTAGAATGGCTCTGCTCCATCTGGTGCTGCGGCTGATTACACTCACGGGGTTCTTCCTCGGGCTCTTCACCCTGGGCTACATCGCACCTTAATCTCTCACCTATCCACACCGGCGCAGCATCATATGGCAACAACATCTCGCTAAAACTACCAAAGAGAGAGAAAACCGAGCTCTGACCTCTTAAGTCTATGGTACAAACTCCCTCCACAGTAAGCATTGCTCCATCCTCAGATAGGTTCTGCTCCATCCATCTCTGGTATGCATCTTGCGCATTGGAATAAAACTGATCGCTATGAAAATAACCTCCAATGCGAGATTGTTGTTGCATAAGGGTTGCAACTAACGACACTACATCAACTCCGCCACTCTGTTGGTCGCTGTCCAAAACAAGCGTATCATAGGGTGGATGCATATACCCGTCCTCTGTAGCATAGGTAGCACCAACTCGCACAACAGCAAGCGTACCAATGTCTGGAAGCCATACCTCACAGCCACTTAAAAGCTCTCGTAAAATAGCATATGGATAGAAGTCTCGCATTATCTCTTTTTTGATACTTTTTTAGCCTTTGGCATATTGACGTACGGTTGAGCTGGTCGCCGCATAGCAACAATAACTATTGCAATACCTGCCAAAATAAATGGCACGCTTAGCACCTGCCCCATATTGAGGCCTATAGAGTCCACCATACCTCCTTCCCAAGCCTCCTGAACCTGCTTTATACTCTCTATGATTAGTCGTGCTCCAAATAGCATTATGAGAAATAGTCCAAACATAACTCCACGTCTATCGCTGAGCTTTGTACGATAATAGAGATGCATCAACACCGCAAATATCAAGACGTATGCCAACGCCTCGTAGATCTGCGTCGGGTGCATCGGCAGTGTTTCGCCGCGCCTAACAAATATAACTCCCCACGGCAAATCAGTAACCGTGCCATAGATCTCCGAGTTTAGGAAATTCCCCAGCCTTATAAAGGCTCCTCCAATGGCAATCACAATTCCTATTCTATCGAACATCCATATCGACGGTATCTTCCACTTTTTGCTCCATAGCAAAATGCCAACAATAAGCCCAAATGCCGCTCCGTGCGAGGCAAGTCCTCCTGCTCGAAGGTCAAGTATTTTGATGTACGGAAAGTTGTTTTGGAACGGGTCTAGAAAGTAGAACGAAAAGTCATAGAACAGGCAGTGGCCTAAGCGAGCTCCGATGGTTGTGGCAATCAACATATACATCAGTGCCGAGACTGTCATATCGCTATTCAACCCTTCGCGCTTCACCATACGACCGAAGATACGCTCACCCATAAAGAATGCCAAGACCCACATCAGACCATAGTATGCAATGTCGAGAGAGCCGATGGAAAGAAATATGGGATCAAAGTTCCAAGTTATTGCGAGAAAATTCATTGATATTGCGCTATAAAATTAGTTAGTTCTATAAATTCGTCGAGGGTGAGGTTTTCGGCTCGTCGCGTAAAGAACCTATGCTCAACTCTGTTTTGTGCAAGCTCGGGGAATGCCCCATATAGTGCATTTTTAAGCATCTTCCGCCTCTGTGAAAACGCCCCTTTGACAACTCTGCGAAAGAGCACCTCATCACAACCCAGATCAGTAGTACTATTTCGCCTACAACGTATCACCGCACTCTGCACCTTAGGCGGCGGTGAGAACTTCTCGGCGCCAACCTCAAACAAATACTCCACACTGTAAAACGCCTGCAAAAAAACGCTCAATACTCCACCCTCTCTACTTCCTACTGGTGCGGCAAGTCTCTGTGCAACCTCTCTTTGCAACATCCCCACTACTTCGGGCACCATATCTCGATGGTCCAGAATATGAAAAAATATCTGCGTTGAGATATTGTACGGAAAGTTGCCTATCACTGCCGTACTCTCCTCAAATTCCATATTCAAAAAATCTCCATAGACTACCCTCCCTGCTAAACTCTCTGCGAAGTGTTCATTTAGGTATTCAACACTCTGACGATCGAGCTCTATGACCGAAAAATCAAAGTCTCGACGCTCTATCAAATACTTTGTGAGCACTCCCATACCTGGTCCGACCTCCACAACTCGTGGTGCGCAATTATGGCTAAGCGCCTCGACAATGCTTTGTGCTATGTTCTCGTCGCAGAGGAAGTGCTGTCCTAACTCTTTCTTTGCTCGAACTTTTTTAACCATTTTGCTCACTTTAAGCGGTAAAGATATAAATTTTTCTTTACATTATATCCTAACACTCGCAAAAAAAAGAGTTGCGTACTACTCAACAACCGAGAATAATTCAACACACAGTTAATCGGTTACTACATCTCGGATGTCTATCTCTTGAGACTTTCATATAGCAGCTATCATTGTGCCCTCTATTTGAGATCTTCTCTTATTATTAGCTCTTAGAGTAGGTGATCAAAAGTTTTGATTTCACTTTTTGGAAAAAGTGAAATTTTTTGATTACCTACTCTAATAGCATATAACCCTTAATTATTAGATGTCTGTCATAGAGCAAAAAAAAGGTGGAGAGAAACAAATCTGTTTCTCTCCACCTTTTTTGCAAGTGTGGTGCCACCAAGAATCGAACTAGGGACACACGGATTTTCAGTCCGTTGCTCTACCAACTGAGCTATGGCACCATTGCTATGTTTGCTGTATGATGGGCTAACTCTCCAAACAAAATGTGCTCCCTCTCCCACTCAAAAGCACCGCAAAGATATAATCAATTTTTTTATAAAACAAAAAAATCTCAAAAAAATGACTATTTTTGTGGAGAATTATTAGAATATGTCACTTAAATGTTAGGATTTAGATAAGATGCGAAAGATACTGAAATTTGGAGGCGAATCGCTTGGCTCCGCCAGCGCAATGAAAGAGGTAGCAAAGATAATCCGTGGCGAACAAGCGCAGCTGAGCGTCATATCTGCAATGTACTCATCGTATGAACACCTTGTGGCAATAGTGGGAGACGAATTGTCCAAGATCGAAGTGCTCAAGAAGATCTATGTAAAGTGCATAGAGGAACTACTCGTGGAGAACAAAACCACAGGGATGGAGGCAGTTGAGGAGTGCTTTTCGGTTATCGAGAAGAGCAAAGATCCTCATAAAATAATGGCGCAGGCCGATATTCTCACCACCAGAATCTTTGTGCTCTATGCCTCGGAATCTGGAATGAACGTGGAACTGTTGTACGCTCCCGACTTTATTCACGTTGATCAGGATGGTAAGCTGAAGGTTGATAATTTAATGTTGCGCCCCGATATATACTACATCACGCAGGGTTTTATATGCAGCGATCTCAACGGTCATATCAGTTACCTTGGTCCCGGTGGCGGAGATCACATAGCGACTCTGCTTGGCGCGGCAATGGGGAGCGACGAGGTGCAGATCTGGACATATGACAAGGTGCTTCGCACAGGCGATCCTCGTTTTGTTGAAGGAACCCGCCCCTTAGAAAATATGAGTTATAGTCAGGCAGCTGAGTTGGCATACTTTGGTGCACCAGTGCTCAATCCCACTATTATTCAGCCGTGTCGTGATGCAAAGGTAGATGTTGTAATACGAAATACGGCAGATCCGCTGTTTGTAGGCACTCGTATATCTGGTGAGCACAACGACATAAAGTTTCTTGCGGCAAGCTCCAAGGATAATATAACTCTTATACGCATCACTTCGGATATAATGTTGCGCACGTACGGTTTTTTGCGCAAGGTTCTCGCCGTTTTCGAAAAGCACGAAACTTCGGTAGATATGGTCACAACCTCGGAGATAGCAGTATCTATTACCGTGGAGGATACACACGCCATTGCCCAAATTGCAGAAGATTTGAGAGAGTATGGTCGAGTTGAGATCGAGAAGAATCACACTATGGTATGTATTGTGGGTAATATGGACTACTCCAATGGCGGTATTGCAGCACAGGTCTTTGAGAATATCAAAGAGATCCCGATCAAGATGATAAGCTATGGTTCATCGCAGAAGAACTTATCGCTGCTCATTGACAAGTGCTATAAGAGAGAGATTTTACAGAGCATCAACACGCTATTTTAACCACCAGATCCTATAGAGTATGGCACGAGGCAAGCGATTAGTTCTCTTCAGAGGAGATATGCCACTGTGGATAATTGTTATAACACTGTGCGTTATATCGATTTTGGTGGTCTACTCCTCAACTGCATCTATGGCATATCGAGAGATGGGGGGAGATACAAGCCATTATGTGCTACGGCAGTTGAAGTTTATAATTCCGGGTTTTTTTATCACCATTATAGTTCACTTTATCGAGCCGAAGTTTTATTTGCGGTGGTCTCGGAGTTTGTTTATTTTGAGCGTTATAGTGGCACTGCTGACATTTATACCGCTATTTGGGGTTACAATAAACGGAGCGGCACGCTGGTTTCGAGTACCCTTTATAAACCTTACGTTTCTGCCCTCGGATGTGTTGAAACTTACGCTTGTTATGTACCTTGCCGTGAAGCTCGGCACACGACAGGGTGTGATAAACAAAGTGCCTCTACTGCCCTCGTTCACTCGATGGAATAGCAATCCAAAGAAGAATCGAGACATATATCACTTTATGACCAAGCCGCTGGTTTTGCCCATAGTCATATCTGCGGCAGTTATTATGCCGGCGAACCTTTCGACAGCACTCATCGTGCTTTTCATAGGGGTGATTATGCTTTTGATGGGCAGGGTGCGACGTGGCGAGATAGTTCGACTTGTGTGGTTGTCATTCGTGGCATTGGTATTGAGCATTACGCTAATGTCACTTATGGGTATTGGTCGAGTTCAGACGTGGGTCAATCGTATTGAGAGCTATGTGAGTCCAATATTCGGAGTGGAAGACAGCGAGGATAGGACTCCCGAGGATGAGTTTCAGAAGACACAGGCACGCATTGCCATAGCCTCGGGAGGGATTCTGGGCAAAGGTCCAGGTAATTCAACCCAACGTTCACAACTGCCTCACCCCTACTCTGATTTTGCATACGCATTTATAATCGAGGAGTATGGACTGCTGGGCGGTATATTCATACTGTTGCTCTACTTGTGGACACTCTATCGAGCTGGGCTCATTATGCGGCAGTGTTATAGCCCTACACACTCACTGCTTGTTGGAGGTCTTAGTTTGGTGATAGTTACACCTGCGTTTGTTAATATGTTGGTGTCGGTAGGTATTGTTCCGGTTACGGGTCAATCTCTTCCGCTTATTTCTCTCGGCGGCACATCGGTTCTATTTACCTCTATTTCATTTGGAGTTATATTGGGAGTGGCTCGTAGTAATTTCAATGAGAGTGAGCGTCGTCGTAGAGTTGCAGCTCTTGCTCAGAAGGAGGCGCAAGATGGTGAGGGAACCACTGCGCAAGAGGAGTTTGCATCCCCACCGTCCGACTATGGTGTTGAGCCATCAGTGGGGAGGAAAGAACCGTATGATAGTCAGAGGAGTCAACGTGGGGTGGAGAGTAGAGATGAGTCAAAAACTGAGGACTTCGTGGTGACAACACGCGGTGAGGGTTACGCTCCGAGAAAGGATGGCGAACAACGTCGTGAAGTATTTAACCTTGAGGATTAAACGATAATGAAAGTAATAGTAAGTGGAGGAGGTACGGCAGGTCATATATACCCTGCACTGTCGGTTGCTCACGAGCTTCGAGAGCGAGGGGCAGAGCTTCTGTTTGTAGGCGCAGTGGGTAAGATGGAGATGGAGAGAGTCCCCAAGGAGGGGTTTAGAATTGTTGGTTTGCCCATAGTCGGTATTCGTCGATCGTTTCGCCCGAGCGCAATTATTCACAATCTACGAGTTCCGTTTTTGATGCTCAGGTCGAGTCGAAAAGCACGTAGGGTGATACGAGATTTTTCGCCCGATGTGGTTGTCGGGTTTGGTGGTTACGCCTCGGCACCTGTGCTTAGGGCTGCCCAACGGTTAAAGATTCCTACAGTCATTCAGGAGCAGAACTCATACGCGGGGCTTACCAATAGACTGCTCGGTAGGGGAGCAGAGAAGATCTGTGTGGCGTATGGTGGTATGGATCGTTTTTTTGCAACAGATAAGATAGTGCATACCGGTAACCCTATAAAGGCATCGTTGGCGTGCCTTCCATCACGGGAGGATGCCGCTGGGGATTTTGGTCTCAGTGCTACACTCCCTACGATACTTGTTACAGGAGGGTCGCTTGGCACTCGCACTCTCAATGAGATGGTCTTTGAGTATCTCGGGCGAGATTATGGAAAGGAGATACAAATAATATGGCAGTGCGGAAGGATCTACTATGAGGAGTTTAAGCAGCGAGTTGCAGATCTTGGAGAGCGTAGGGGTGTAAGGTTTGTGCTTGTGCCCTTTATCGAGAGGATGAGTTCGGCCTATGCGCTCAGTGATATTGTGATATGTCGGGCAGGGGCGAGTACGGTATCGGAGTTGCAGTTGGTTGGACTGCCGGCACTCTTTGTGCCGTCGCCCAACGTTGCCGAGGATCACCAAACGGCTAATGCAATGGCAGTTGTCAGAGGTGGTGGAGCAGAGATGGTTGCCGATAGCGATGCGGTGGAGCGAGCAATGGATATTGCCTTGGATCTATTTGCTCGTGATAGCACACTGGGTATGATGTCTCAGAGGATTAAAACTATGGCAAAGCCTAACGCAACACGAGATGTAGCGGATATTGTTGAGGGGGTGGTAGTACGACGAAGAGATGATAGAGTCTACTTTGTGGGCATTGGTGGGATTGGGATGAGCGCACTGGCACGATTTTTTAAGAGTAGTGGATACAGCGTTGCAGGTTATGATCGGGTGCGTACGGAGTTGTGCCAGAGGCTTGAGAGTGAGGGCATAGAGATTCACTATGAGGATAACGTGGAGTTTATTCCCAAGTTGTTTAGAGATAGAGAGCATACCAAGGTAGTGTATACGCCGGCTGTGCCTTCCACTCACGGCGAATTGCAGTGGTTTAGAGCGAGGGGGTTTGAGGTGATAAAGCGTGCACAGTCCCTTGGGTTGCTTAGCAAGGGTAGGTACACTATGGCAGTTGCCGGCACGCACGGCAAGAGTAGCACGGCTACTATGGTTGCGTGGTTGAATCACGTAGCATCAACCGATGGTACAGGTAGTGCCTTTTTGGGAGCAATATCCAAGAATTTTGGGTCAAATGCAATAATCGGTAGTGGAGATAGAGTTGTGGTTGAGGCCGACGAGTTTGATCGTTCGTTTCATAGCCTCAGTCCACAAGTTGCGCTAATTACGGCGGCTGATCCCGATCATCTCGATATTTATGGCACCGAGGAGGCTTTTGTCGAGGCCTTTGAGATCTTTATTGAGAAGTGTAGCGATGGGGTCATTACTCGACACGGTTTGAACCTTAGTGTGCCATCGAACATCAAGCACTTTACCTATTCGGTGGACTCCCCGAAGGCAGATTACTATGCACGCAATGTTACCTTGGGCGAGGATGGTTTGAACTCTTTTGATGTTGTTACCCCAGGTGGTGAGGTAATCGAAGGTTGTAGACTTGGCGTTCCGGGGCTTATAAACCTTGAGAACGCAATTGGGGCGATCGCGCTGGTCGATCAACGAGGGTTTGATACGGAGCGTTTGCGGGAGGCTCTTGAGAGTTTTAGAGGGATTGAACGCCGTTTTGATTTGTGGTACAGTAGCCCAACGGCTGTCTATATGGACGACTATGCGCACCACCCAACGGAGCTAAACGCTCTTATCGAGTCGATGAGGCAGGCGTACGCTGGTCGACACCTTACGGTATGTTTCCAACCGCACCTTTACAGTAGAACCAGAGATTTTGCGCAGGGGTTTGCAGATGCTTTATCGCTTGCCGATCGAGTCGTTATGTTGCCGATTTACCCTGCTCGTGAGGAGCCAATCGAGGGTGTGAGTTCGGAGATTATTGCAGATGGGATGAGGTGCGAGAGGTATCTTATCGAGATGAGCGAGCTTGAGGGATTGCTTGCCAAGTTGCCAACCGACGTTGTAGTTACGGCAGGTGCCGGTGATATTGACACCCTACGGCAAGGAGTATTTGAGGTAATTAAAGCCAAGGAGGATGAGTAGTCGAAGTGCTAAGATATGGTTGAATGTTATTCTGACGATCTCCATTCTAAGCTATGGGGTATATAGCCTTGTTGTGCTTGTTGATAGGCGTAGTGAGCGAAGTCTTGTGTCAATAAATGTTGAGGTGCGAGATAGTGCAGAGGTTGGTTTTATTACCTCGGCTCAGATTAGAGCTCTGTTGCAGGATTCGGTTGCTCGACTTGGCGTGAGCCTTTCGGAGGTGGAGCTACAACTTGTCGAGGAGCTGCTCGATTCGAACCAGTATATAGCCCATAGCGAGGCATATACAACGATGGAGGGAGGCTTGGAGATATCGGTTGCTCAGCGTCGGGCGGCACTCAGAGTGATCACAGAGGGAGGGTATGACTTTTATGTTGATACGACGCTCTATGTTATGCAAACAAACGGTAATTATCGTCCTAAGGTGCAGATCATAAGCGGCGATATGGAGTTTAGTTTTCCACGAGATTTCTCGGGTAGACTCACCTCAAAAAATAGCCCAAAAGAAGTTGCTAATATAAAAAAACTCTTTAACTTTGTCAGAAATATTGAGAATGACGATTTTCTAAAAGATTTCGTCTCTCAGGTGTATGTGCGTCAGGAGTCAAATGGCACTCTGTCGGTTGAGGTAGTTCCAAGCAGGGGTGAGTTTATTGTACTGTTGGGCGGACTGGAAGGTATGGACGAGAAGTTGGATAGAGTAAAACTTTTTTATCGCTCGGCTTATCGCTATGCCGGTCTTGATACTCTTTCAGCTATTGATTTCAGGTACTCTGGTCAGATAGTTGTTAGATAGTTGAGAGAGGGGGGGGATTAAAAATGATATACAAAGGAGAACAATATAATAGAACAGACAAAGATGGAAAATAGTTACGTAGCGGCCGTTGATTTAGGCACAACAAAGGTAATTATAGCAGTTGCAAGGCGTGTTGAGAAGAACAAGGTAGAGATCATCGATGTTCGCGAGCACCAAAGCAAAGGAATTGTTAAGGGCGATTTGCGCAACAACGAACAAGCGTTCAATGCCCTGAGCGAGGTGAAGCGACAGATCGAAGAGGAGCTCGATATTACTATCACCGAGGTGGTAATAGGCATCTCTGGTCAACATATCCAGTGCGCCAAGGCGCCAGGCAGTATCTTTGTACAGAACTCCGAGAAGGCAATCAGCGAGGTTACATCAGAAGATGTAAAGCGACTTGTAGACCAGATGTATAATTCTGCAATTCCTGCCGGCAAGTCAATAATTACGGTACTGCCTCAATCCTATACCGTAGATGGCGAGATTGATATCTTAGAGCCAGTTGGTATGGAGGGCAAGAAGCTTGAGGCTGAGTTCAACCTGATAATGGGTGAGATAACAGCAATAGAGCGTATCAAGAGGTGTTTTACTCGTGCAGAGATGGAGGTTTTGAGCATCACGCTCCAACCACTTGCCTCGTCCTATGCCGTGCTTAGCGAAGATGAGAAGGAGTTAGGTGTGGCAGTGGTAGATATAGGGGGTGGAACGACAGACCTATGTATATATCACGATAAGATAGTGCGCCACATTGCAGTGCTACCAGTTGGCGGCGATGAGATAAACAAAGATATCAAGTCCTATGGCATACTTGACAGGCATCTCGAAAAGCTGAAGACACTCTATGGCGAGGCAGTTGCAGATGTTGCTCCCGAGCAGAAGTTCATCACCATTCAGACCGTTAGTGGCCAGGCACCCAAGGAGATCTCGCTTAAGGCACTTGCAGCGATTATCGAGTCGAGGATGTACGATATCATAGATTTTGTCTCGGCGCAAATCGAGCAGGCTGGCTTTAAGGACAAGCTCGGAGCAGGTATTGTTCTAACCGGTGGAGGTAGTTTGTTGAAGAACATCGAGATGCTATTTCGCAAGCAACTGAGCTATGATGTCAGAGTCGGCAAACCAACGCAGATGCTCACCGAAGATAGCCTTGCGAAGGTCGACTCGCCTCACTATTCTACCATTGCAGGTATTCTAATCGATGCGGTTCGTAGCGGCAAGGTGTCTAAGATATATAGCAATGCTCCTCACAGCGAGCAAGACAATCGAGCAAAGGATGAGTACATAGGCTATCAGGACGAAGCAACGGCAGTTGAGGCTCAAAGACGTGCCTACGAAGAGACCACTCTTGGCGAGCAGTATGAGGATGGTTATGATGGCGACTATGGCGATGATCCAGGGGGTGAGATTATCGAGGAGGATAGAAAACCGCGAAAGGGAATGTTTGGTAAAATCAAAGGAGCGTTTGGTAAGATGTTTGAGCCCGAGGAGGTTGATACTGAAGATAATTATTAATATGTTGTTGCGGTGTGATTATGACCACGTAGGATGCCAGCCTTTTTTTTATGGATTACCAGTAGATAAAGTTTAGATATGGATATAGAATTTGAGATGAAACCGATAGAGAACTCCTTGATAATGGTAGCTGGGATTGGTGGCGGTGGCGGCAATGCTGTTAAGCATATGTACAACACCGATGTTGAGGATGTTACCTTTATGGTTGTAAACACCGATAGTCAGGCACTTGCACGTAGTCCAATTGAGTTACAGATTCAGCTTGGCGATGGTCTCGGAGCGGGCAACAATCCCGACAAGGCACGAATTGCAGCGGAGCAGAGCAGAGAGAAGATCGAGAGTGTGCTCAAGGAGAATGAGACCAAGATGTTGTTCATCACCGCTGGTATGGGTGGTGGTACGGGCACTGGCGCATCTCCGGTAGTTGCAAAGATAGCGAAGGACTTAGGTATTTTGACCGTAGGTATCGTATCAATTCCGTACAAGGGCGAGGGTCCAAAGCGAGTGAAGCAAGCAGTTGAGGGTATCGAGGCGTTGCTTCCCAATGTTGACTCTTTGATTGTTATCAACAATGAGCATATAGCGCAGATATATGGCAAGTTGGGTATAAAGGAGGCGCATTCTAAGGCCGATGATATATTGACAATGGCAGCAAAGAGTATCTCGGATATTGTTACAAAGCCGATGGATGTCAATGTCGACTTTGCCGATGTGACGACCATTATGAAGGAGGAGATTGAGAATTCGAGTACCGGAAAGATTGCTCTTATGGGTTCTGCCACAGGCGTTATTGTGGAGGGGGATAACAGTGCGCTGAAGATAGCCGAGGCAGCGGTAAACTCTCCACTTCTTCATCACAACGATATTCGAGGAGCTAAGAAGGTGCTCTTTAGCATTACGTGGGGTAATACCGAGGTGGCATACGATGAGGCACTGATGGTTATGGACTTTATTCAACAGCGATCAGGTTTGCAGAGTGATAGCGAGAATCAAACAGATGTGATTTGGGGAGCTGGGCACGATGCTCAACTTGGCGACAATGTACGCATTACGGTTGTAGCCACGGGGTATGATACGCAGCATATTCCTGTCATTAGGGAGTATTATAGTCCAGTGTTGACACCTCAGAGCAGTAGAGAGACAGTGCCATCAACCCCGGTTCGCGAGGTTATATCGATCGATGATAACGATGGTGTTGTTACGCCGAGATCTGTGGCGAATCCTACCATAGATGATGAGTTTGGGGTGGTAAACCACGGTGAGGGGTCTGCCCACCGTAGAGTTTCGACAACGATGACAAGTGGTGGTCAAGGAGCTACTATTTCGCCTACACGTATCGAGGTGTCGGCAAGTGGTCGTAGGGCGCAAACTGAGGGTGTTGTAGGTGGAGGAGGTGGTGCTCACTCATCAGCGGGGGCAGATAGTAACCCTGTAATTGATGGTGGGAGTCCACTTGTTCAGGACGATGTTGAGAATTTATCACAGCCAGCATATTTGCGTAGAGGGGTTAACCTTGTTAGCGAGACACGAGAAAGTGGTGCGACAAGAGAGCCTCTTGACGGTGGTGGCAAGCGTAGCGATAGATCAGCTACTGAGGAGGGCTCATACAGCTTGTTCGATGGCGCAGAGCATCCCAATAACTAAGTCGGTATTATAGCTAAGGGAGGTTTTTTTAGCACGAAGACCACAGTATAGATGTCGGAGAGGAGGAGTTATATCATCAATGCGCTCCCCCTACTGGTAGCTAAAAGACAAAGCGACAGAGTAGCGTAACCCTATTGTTATGCGCCACCGATAGATCTGCACTTGGGCGGTATTGATCGTTAGAGCTATTCATCCAATTTGCTTGACTGTATGTGTACTCAAGCCCGAAGTATAGCATTTTATAGTTGTACCACACTCGCGGTGAGAGTGCCCAATAGTTGTCAATTCCGTATGTAAGCCCCACACTTTGTAGTTCGTTTAGAGCAATAGGGCTGTTTGCTCCGAGGTTCTGTTGAAATCCCCCGAAGAGACCAAACTCAAAACCATAGTATCTATCTGAGCTGAGGTCGATCCAAGTCGAGAGGGTGTTTACGGTATGGTAGGTGTCAAGGTTGATCGAGGGAGCAAATCCACCGCTGAGTCCGAGCGTGGATAGATCGCCGCCATATATCACGCCAGCTCTAATTGTAATGATCCTATCGAAAGCGAGTTTTCCCATAGCACCCCCATAAAAAGCATTGACTCTTGCCTTAGAGTATGCAAGCAGGGAGTTTTGTGGCATCAGCGATTTGTATCCACCAAATATAGCAAGTGTATTAGTCTTTGGTCTTCCCAGTGTTAGCCTAATTGAGAGGTCCGGAGTCATAGCATCGGCCTGCCATTCGAACTGTTCGCCCCAGAACATCGACGCTGCGGCATCAAGTTTTAGTTTTCCGTCTAGGAAGTTCTGTGTAAAGCGAAACTGAATCGGGCGCGAGAGTATACTGTATGGGTACCCCCCACCAAACGTTACGGTTGGAGCCGCAATCTCTTCGTAGAGTGACAAATGGGTGGTTTGTCCAAAGAGCAGTTGAGAGCTCCCCAGTGTTAGTTGTATGTATGCGTGTCGGAGTCTAAATCCGAGCAGAGAGCTTCCGTTGGGGTTTATGAAGTCGCCTTCGACGTAGCCCATAACACCGTTTCGTTCATTGAAGTCATAGCTACTACCTATGCCGAGTCTTGTCGAAGCGACATTGAATCTCAACTCTCCGCTATGGCTCAAATCCTCCATAGTGGTGGGGTCAATCACTGGTCGAGCTGCCGTTATGTACTGCAGTCCGTGGAAGAGGTCGACCGTTTGGTACGTATCGACAAACGAGTAGACATCTATTCTACCATTTATCCACAGTTTGACCCTCTCGGATTTTGTAGAGTCCGTGGTTAGCTTTATTTCAATCGCACTGCTACTGCCCAGTGTTAGAGTAGAGATAAGTAGTGTGGTGAGTAGAGTTTTTTTCATATATTAAACATATTTTTAGTAATTAGTAAGATCAGCAAGACCAATTGCCACAGCGGCTTCAACCACGGCTGGTGCACGAAGTGCAATACAGGTATCGTGTCTGCCTACTATGGATAGCTCTTGTAGGTTGTAACTTTTGTGTGTCTGGTCATCAAACTTTATGGTGGTTTGTGGCTTTGCGATACTTGGTGTAGGCTTAATTGCGACTCTAATTACAAGTTCATTGGAGTTTGTGAGTCCACCCACTGCCCCCCCGTCATTGTTTGTCGATGTTTTGCCTGTTGGGTGAATAATTGCGTCGTTGAAGTTTGAGCCCATCATCTTTGCCGCATTGAACCCTGCTCCAAACTCCACGCCTTTTACAGCAGGAATTGAGAATAAGAGGTGGCTCAACACCGATTCAATTGAATCAAAGAATGGTTCTCCGATGCCAGCCCTCAGCCCCGTTACTCTACACTCCACGATACCTCCGAGGCTATCACCATTTTTAGCGGCGTCTTTGACGACTCTATCAAAATCGGTGCGCTGTCCTCCGACCTCAATCACCGAGGCTTTAATATTGACAGATTCGGGCAGTAGTTTTCTTGCAACAACTCCTGCCGCGGTAAGTGCCACTGTAAGCCTACCAGAGAAGTGCCCTCCGCCTCGTGGGTCGTTATATCCATTGTGTTTTTGGTATGCAACGAGGTCTGCGTGCGAAGGTCGAGGATGAAGTTCAGTGTTTAGGTAGTGAGCCGAGATTTTGTCTTGGTTATCAAATAGTATTGTGAGTGGAGCCCCGTTTGTGTGTTTTTTGTAAGCTCCAGCAATTATTCGTGGTTGGTCACTTTCCGATCTTGAGGTAGCGCCGGTGATTGTTGTACCTTTGCGCCTGATGAGCTCTGGAGTAAAATCTACCTCCGAGATTGGAGTGCCAGCAGGGATTCCATCAATTGTTACTCCAACAGCGGTGCCGTGCGATTCACCAAAGATCGAGACTCTAAAATTCTTACCAAAACTATTCATACTACAAGGAAGAGGTATTGTTGTGTTTTATGTGGGTTTGCAGGGTGTACAAAGTCAGTGAGCAGTTTCACTTACCTATGGCACTATTCGGCAACAGTGGTGTTGTGAGTTACCGACAAAAGTAATTAAAAATTTGCTAACTCTATCTTTTTGCCTGAAATTTCATTTCTTTGATAAGATGGAGATAGATTTAATTTACGAGACTTTATTTTTTGAAATATTTCTTGTATAGACCAAGTTTGTTTTACAATCTTGGTTTTTTTAAGCATCTCCCTTTTCTCTTCAGAAGTCGGTGAACCCTCGGTTGAATCGACACTTGTATTTTCTGCTAGCTGTAGTGATTCAAAATTAAAATCTATAGTTTGTTGATCTTCCATGATATTATGAATTGTATTTTAATTATTATGCTTTGTAACTAAGTAAATATGCCTCTAGTTTGGCTATTCGCTCTTTTTCAATTTCAGAGATAAAAGACTCCATAAACTCGAAATCAATCTTCCCTTTTTTAGTAGGTAGTTGAATATTAACCAATTTTACCCTTTCCCATCCTGCTTTATTTGTCCACTCAAAGTTTCCATAAATCGCTTTTGAAATCGAAGATGTAAGGTATAGATATTGGTTGTCAGTTAATTTATCTTTCTCGTTCTCGTTCTTCCACCTGATAGCGTAAGCATCTTGCAATACAGTAAACTCATTTCGCTGGTAGAAAGTAGCTCCCGTATTAGCTCCATTTGCTGAAATAGAGATAACATTTTTCAAAATTGTGGCGTTAGCTCTTGGTACGTAGTTATTCAGTCCTTGATTTTGAATACCTGCGGTTAGTGCTGGAAGATTAAAGCTATCTTTGGCAGTGCTAGGCAACTCGGTTGCTTTATACTTCAATGTGTTTACTTTGATTTTTTCAAACAAGTTGCCAATCTTAAATTCTGCCCATTTGACACTTTTTATTTTCTCATCAATTGGAGATGCAACAATCTCTTGCTCTTTCAATAAATTAGAGACCTCCCAAGACAAATATTCATTTATAGTTTTCTTGAAATCAAGTACAGATGGTGTAGCATCAATGGGTGCGGATTGATTCCAATCTGCACCATTGGATGGATTTATCACACCCTCGTAATATTCTTTGTTCGTAAAGATACTATGTTTGCTTTTACCAAATCTTACTAGACTTACCAATTCATTATATCTAGCTTTTGCATTACCAGTATCTCGGAGGTTATTACTAGCTTTCTTTCGGTTGGTACGTGTATATCCATCATTTGAAAAGTCGATAAACTTAACTACATCATCTGTTTGATGTACTTCATTTACTCGAAATACATAGATATAGGTTTGAACGCTTGATTTGCCAACAAATATATCAATAGGCATCTTAATACTTGCAATAAGTGTGTGCTTTTTTAGTATTCGCTTATTGTATTCGCTTGCCTTGCCCGAACCTGCTGAATTTTGGATAATGATAGCTGCATATCCTTTATTCATCATATTTAATGCCTTTTCAACGAAGTTCATTCCATTGCCATTTGCTGAATATGGAGGGTTAAGAATAAAAGCATCAGCAGGGAATTTCTCATCGATCTTACCAAAGCCGTAATTACCATCAAAATCCTTTAAAGAGTCCTTGTTTAGAATATTAGAACTTCCATCACCCATCAAAATCATATTAAGGATTGCCAACATATAGACACTTGACAATAGCTCTAAGCCTAGAAGTTGTTCCGCCTTAATTTCTAGCTCTTTTTGTTTCAGTTCTTCGGGAGATGTTATTGTGTTCTTTGCATCAATCAACATTTCATTCATTGCAGCAACAAGCAAACCTGCGGAACCAGTTGCAAAGTCCCATACAAAAGAGTCTTTGTTTACTCGTGCTAACTTTACTAATAATGTAGCTACGTACGATGGAGTAAGTACAACATCATTTAGCTTGTCTTGCGAGAAACCTAGCCATCCATACATCTCATTGAATAGTTTACCTGTAAAATCAGTCGTTAAACCAATCTTATAATATATACCCAAGTCATCTACAATCTTTGTAAACACTCGCTTCAGTTGGCTTTCGCCATCTTCAACCTTATTAATATTCTCGGTGGTCAAAGTATTTTGAAGTGTGCGAACAATTAGATCTTTTTTCTCTTTTGGTAACTCTTTGTGCTCTAAGAAAGCTTCTATCTTTCTGACTATAATATCTCCATCAGTATTTCCCTTCTCAGTTGAAGATCTTAGATGCTCCTTTTCGAGTGGTGCAACCTTATCGGGTATTCCAATGGTTGCAATTATAGATGCCGCAACGAGATAAACACGATCGTTTTCTCCTAGTCCTTTCTCATTTTGATAAATGTCATTATTGAGCTTGACAAGGCTTAGATCTATTTCTCTCTCCCTTTGCTCTTTTAGTCTGTCAATCTCCTCTTGCGTAAGACTTAAAGATTCGACTAGTTCAGCAAAAGAATCAAAATTTTTAGGCGATAAAAATGAGAAATCCGAAAAGTCTCCAACTTTCTGTCCTATACCAAAGTTACTCTTTGATACATAATAGACACCTATTTCGTGTTGAATTTTCCCAAACTCATCTTTGTAGCCAGTCATACCAACAGCTATGATGTCGGTATAGTTCGTATGGTGCAATATAGCATTTGCATAATGAACAGCCCCATTAACTGCATAAGAGTTAATGTTTTTGAAGTTTGGCTCATTCTTAGCCGTTCTATTCTCAACTTGATTGTTAGCATCAAGTTTAACTAACTTGCCTTTATATCCTTTATATTCAATGAGAATAGGATAAGATTTTAGCTTTTTATCCCTCAACAGCAATTTTGCATCTGGACGATTACCGCCTACGCCCCCGTTCTTTGAGTAATAATCTTCGAGAGCCTTATCTATTCCACTACTTAATGGAGCTTGCTCTAATTTATAATTCACCCCAAGTGACTCCAACCATCCATTAGCAAGATTTGCTATATCGGGTTCTATTGACTGTACACTTTTCTTTGCCATATCTATTTATCTTATATTGTATATTCGTTATCTTTTCAGTAGCTAGACCCCTAGTTATTGAACTAGTTACAAATGTAATAATAATTATCCAAAATTAAACAATATTAAATTATGATGTAATAATTTTTCAACTGCGGTTTAGAGTGCTTCATTTATATTCAGCTACAATCAAAATATTAAAGATAAGTTATAAATAACTCTATATGTGACCAAGAGTAGCATCTATGCAAAATGCCCTACGGGTTCATTTAGGGCACAGAGGACAAATAAAAACTCGGTAATATTCTAATTATTAGAATATTACCGAGTTAAGTGGTACCCAGAGCCGGGATCGAACCGGCACGAATTGCTTCACAGGTGTTTGAGACCAGCGCGTCTACCAATTCCGCCATCTGGGCGATTGCTATTAATATACCGCAAAGATAGTAAAAATTCCATATATACAATTCATAGAGTTGCAATTTTTGAAGTGCTGGACAATTTTTTGCTTTGTGATCTTCCTATTGGCAGTTGTTTTACTAGTGTTCGTAACCCTTTTTGCACCATTTCGTTGCTA
>CAYJMA010000012.1:23178-27296 GCA_964371475.1 uncultured Rikenellaceae bacterium
CCGGCAAGAATTGCTTCACAGGTGTTTGATACCAGCGCGTCTACCAATTTCGCCATCTTGGGATATACTACAGTGCACAAAGAAAGTAAAATTTCTAAACTTACAACCAATCTATAAAATTTTTTACCATCAAAAAACATAACATAAACCAATATTACCACAATAGTGCACCACACTGCACATCTAACAACATAAAACAAGCAAAACTCATAGATCACACCAACCAAAACTCCACATACTCGATATAAAGAAATACTACTTGCGATACATCCTAACCAACTCGCGCTTAAAGCCGTCCTCTGCCAAAAATACCTTAACAACCTGCTCGGGTGAGATGACATCCGAAAATTTAACCACATAAACCCTCTTTACCTCCACAATCTTCCCATCGAATGAAAACCACTGCTCAAGGTTCTCAAGTGAGTGATCACCATCCTTCATATTTTGGTACAAAACACGACGCTCTTCATACAAATCGTGAATCGCACAAGAATACTCATTATATAGTGGCCAGAAAACAACACTCTGCTCTGACGTTAGCTTGACCTGCTCAGTAATATAACCGATACGCATTGCTTCGATCTTCCCCCTTTGATCAGAGTCGAAAGTATCTCTGCGGTTATCAGAGCAAGAGCAGAGACTTAGAATAATTAGTAGTGCAACTGTTAATATGTTTTTCATTGGTGATATGTATTATTGCTGGTTTGTGAGGTAATCGTCGTCGGGCAGACCACCGTTGAGCTCAAGAAAATTGACAACCTCCTCGGCTATGAGATCTCTATCTTCGAGCATAAGATCAAGCAGTGTTGCTTCGTTGAGCGAGAGGACTATATCATTGCTCAGACCATCGATGAGTGGTGTATTATCTGCTGTGAGCGAGTCGTTTGGGTAGCTACCTGACATAATAAGCGAGAAACCTCCCCAACTAATACTAACAAAAAGAGCAAAACCTGCGGCAAAACCTGCCATTGCTCGCCAACGCACCTGAGGCCTTAGGCTATTTACCTTGCCGGGAGGGTAGATCGTCTTTGATAGAATCTCACCTTGCAGTCTATCGAAATAGCCATCCGGAACATTATATGGAGATCTCTGCTTCATACTACTTTGATGACGAAATTATGTATAGGTTTAATCGCTCTTCTATTTTTTTTTGGGCGTGGTGATACGAGGCCTTCAGAGCACCTTGAGAGGTGCCTAAGACTTCCTCCATCTCGCAATACGACATATCGTCGAAATAGCGCATTGTGAAAACTATTCTTTGTTTTGGTGGAAGCGCATCCACAGCTATACTAAGTGCTTTTTGTGCCTCATCGCCATCAAAATAGGGGTCATTGTCATAGAGCGTCGATAGTTCGCGCACTGCCTCCTCATCGCTTGAAAATTCCATCTTAGAGTTTGCACGAAGATGAGCAAGGGCTTCATTAACTGCTATGCGATAGAGCCAGGTATAGGCTGATGACTGACCACGAAATGAACTGTATGCTTGCCAGGCTTTGATAAATGTATTTTGCACAACATCGTTTGCGTCATCGTGGCTCCTCACAATGCGCCTCACAACGTAGTATATCCTCTGGCTATAGGAGCGAACTATCTCTTCAAAATCCATTTTATAGTGCTAAGGTCTCTCTTTAGTCTTCGGTATTGATCACTCTATGAAAATAAAGGCACAGTCATCAAAGCTTTATATGCTATACACAATGCTTCTGTTCATCTTCTTTATCTATCATCTTTCTTCATTTCGAAGAATTTCCACAAGTTTTGGTATTCCCACTATTGAGTTCTGCGCAATGTAGTGAATCTTGCTGGGGATATAAGAGTCAACACTGGGTGGGTTTGGGTCGACAAGCCATACAGGGATCTCAGGGCATATATACCTCACAAGTGAGGCAGCAGGATAGACAGCAAGTGAAGTACCTACTATGACAAATATATCAGCTCCTGCTACAATCTCAGCACACCTCTCAAACATAGGGACACCTTCGCCAAAGAAGACCACAAATGGCCTTGCCAACTCGCCATCGGGGGCACGCATTTCCTGGGTTTGCTCCCATCCGTCGAGTGGAAAAACAAGATTTTCATCCGCCGCGCTCCTCAACTTTCGAAGCTCTCCGTGAAGGTGGATAACATTGCTCGAACCTGCACGTTCGTGTAGATCGTCAATATTTTGAGTGATTACCTCTACTTCAAATTCTTGCTCCAGTTCCGCTATTGCATAGTGCCCTGCGTTAGGTTTTTTTTCAAGTAGCTCCTTGCGGTGTTGGTTATAAAACTCTATGACTCTCGTTCGATTCGTAGCGAGAGCCTCTGGCGTACATACATCTTCGATACGGTAGTTTGCCCACAATCCATCGCTATCCCTAAAGGTTGCAATGCCACTATCTCGACTAACTCCAGCACCAGTGAATACGACAATTTTTTTCACGCCCACAGCAAAAAACTAACTATTTTTTGCGACCGATAACCCTCTTTGCAGCCTCCTCTATACCCTCTTTGGTGAGTCCATAGGCTTCGAGCAGCTCCATCGGAGCGCCACTCTTACCAAATTTGTCATCCACCGAGATGTACTCCATCGGGGCAGGGTAGTTCCTTCCCAGTAGTTGCGCCACACTGTCGCCAAGTCCACCATTACAGAGATGCTCCTCTGCAACGACAACACATCCGGTCTTCTTCACACTATTTAATATAGCCTCGCCATCAAGCGGCTTGATCGTATGAATATTGATAAGATCTACGCCGATACCAGCTTTTTCAAGCTCTTCGGTTGCAAGAATTGCACGATACATCATATGTCCAGTGGCAATGATAGTAACATCTCCGCCTTCTGCCCATTGCACAGCTTTACCAATAACAAATTCTTCGTCCTCGGGGGTGAATATAGGTTCAACCGGTCTGCCATAGCGTATGTACACGGGCCCGATATGTTTTGCTGCGGCCAGGGTTGCTGCTTTGGTTTGGTTATAGTCGCAGGGGTTTAGGACAACCATACCTGGAAGCATCTTGAGTAGTCCAAGGTCTTCCATAATTTGGTGAGTTGCACCATCTTCTCCTAGGGTGATCCCTGCGGGAGAGGCACAAATCTTAACATTTGTATTGCCGTAGGCTATAGATTGTCTAACTTGGTCATACACCCTGGCTGTTACAAAGTTTGCAAAGGAGCCCACAAATGGCACCTTTCCAGCTATTGCTAGCCCAGATGCTACCCCTATCATATTTGCTTCAGCTATACCACATTGAAAAAATCTATCAGGGTTCTCTTTTTCAAAGGCATCCATTTTAAGAGAGCCTGTAAGATCAGCACATAGAGCCACTATATTTGGGTTCTTTTTGCCTATTTCTTGTAAGGCAGCCCCAAAACCTGAACGAGTATCTTTACTTCCGCTATTTGTAAACTTCATATCTTTAATTTTTAAAATATTCCTATATATAGACCCACTTCAAAGTATAGATTTTGTGAGAATCCTCTCTCTACATCTGTACCGAGTCCCACTGTGTTGGTTCCCCAATTGTAGCCAGCTACTATTTCTGCTCCCCAAGTAGAATTACTGCCAAATGGAATTAGTGCTCCCACTTCAGGACTCATTAAGAATCCCCAAGTGTTATCCCAAAATTCGATATCTTGGATGTCTGCAATTTCTTGGGTGTTTATAGCCCCTATACCAGCAGCTACATATACTTTTGCTAAGCTGTTTGGGGTAAGCATATATTTTGCTTGAACTTTAATAGGGAAGTTTTGAAGCATTCTCTTCGTAGAGGCATAAATCGCAACATTGTCAGAAATATATTCCTCTGGAGCCTTGTACAAGGTGCTGTAACTCCACGAAATATCGAAGCCAAAACCAATTCTTTCGTTAAGAAAATATGTGTATCCTAGAGAGGCTCCATTAAAACTTGTTTGAGGCAGGAAGCTAGCTGTGGCTCCTACAGGTACTGAGGTCATCCAATTAAAGGAGTAGGCTTGTCGATATGAAAAGCTTCTATCTGCTCTTAATTGGTCGGCAGCACTAAGTTTATATTTTTGTCCAAATGAAGATAGTGCTATCATTAGAAATAATCCTGAAACAGCTATTTTCTTTATTATATTATTCATAATCATATTGTTGTTGTGGATTATTTAGGAG
>CAYJMA010000013.1:0-18825 GCA_964371475.1 uncultured Rikenellaceae bacterium
CCGCATTGGGTTAGTTTGCTCTATAACCTTAAATCAAAAAAGCAAAAAGGTCGCACAGTGTGGCGACAATACGCAATTTGATGCCAGGCATCAAGTCGAGCAACCAAGGGTAACCAAGTAAATAACAGATACTTACCGCTACGATAGAAAAGGCGATCACAGGGCTAATACATAACCTTAGAATAACCCTACATTCATACTCAATAACTCTACTTCAAATCCTCAGCCCACTCTCTACGACGTATATCTGGAAGGTGGCGTACAACAAAATCCTCAAACACAGCATTAAACCCCATCCCATCAGGAGATGCACCCATTAGACCAACCATCATTGGAATATTGTCCTGCATCCAAGCATTACGTATCATTACATAGTGATTATCGTCGAGAGAATAAAAAACCTCAACAGCGTCTAAGCGCCTAACTGCTTTAATCCAGATGCAAGGCACAGGTTTGTCAAGAGCAATAAGACTCCAATCGCTGGTCTTGTGCGTAACAACAACACTGATGTTGTACCTACCATCTACAAACTCAACTCCAGCTTTTATATAGTTTTCTTGATCTATACGTAACATTAGACCCGCCTGATCATACTGCTCCTTGTAATCGGCAGATATCTTGACCTTTGCCTCAAACTCACCTCCATAGGTTGCATAGTAGAAGGGAGCATCGTCGACGGTAAAACCATAGTGCGATACTCTCCAGTAATCGGTCTGTGCTGTAACCCACATCCATAATCGAGTAGTCTGCTCAATACCCCACTCTTCTGGCTCGTTGAACCACTGCATCTTCTCTAAACTTGGTGCCATAATTTGTAGTTATTCTAAATAATACGATCGTATATATATTCACAGATTTTTTGCTTTATTTTATTGCGTCACATCAATCATTAATTGCCCAACGGCTAATAAAACAGAGTGATTCACTACGTAGCATCCATATCCCACTCAATAACAACCTCCTCCTCTTCGCTTAACTCGCCACTCTCAAACTCAAAGGTTATGGTTTTGTCCACAGTGTTTATAATAATCACTATGGGTTGCGTAATATTTCGCTCAAGAGTTAAGAGCTCTTGCTCGGCAATAACATATCTTCTGCTATACTTATCTATGTATGTCAGATCATATGTGATATCTTCGTAATAGCCATCCTCAATCCACGCCCTACTGCTGGGAACTGTGCCGCTGAAACACATTGAAACCTCTCTTACACTATCCTGAGCCGTTAGACGCACCTCAGGCGCATCCTCAATCTCAAAAGCAAGATGCCCCTCACCACTGATCAATCCCTCGACGCTAAACTCTAAGTCGCTATATACCCTACGCATTTGCACACTGATTGGCTCCTCAACCGTGGAATTAAACTCCGAACTGTATCCTACATATCGTTGTATAAATGGATGCGTGTAGCTTACCGTGTGAATACCCTCTACAACTTTAGCTTCTCCGCGTTCCATATACGAGAAGTATGTTGAGTGATCGATTACAAACTCTCCGGTTAGTTTCGTGTAGAGAGAATTATTCCTAACAAATGGCTTGTCGTAACCATACGAGTAACTACCTATAACATTCTTTCCGTCGATGACCACTGTGGCAGTAAATGTATATTGCCTCCCTTCTTGAATTTGCATTGGAGGCAGATCATAACTATCAAACAAACCATAGGCATACGGTATGAGATTATCATCATCTGTGATTTCGTAAATCTGCACCGCAATTAGATCATCACTAACATTTGATGTGCTCGATGGCGCAATAGATATTGGCACTTCACATAGATGCACATCGTGCGGTGAGGTGTAGTCATCGGTAGAACAGGCCACAAAAGAGCACAATGTACATAACGCGTAAATAAACGCAGAGTAATTTCTCATTAACGTTTTAGAAGTTATAAAAAACAGCAATTAGCCTCTCCTTAAAAAAAGCTCTACACAAAACAAAGGTATGAAATTTATAGTGATATAAAAATTATGACACCCATAAAAGTTCGCCAATTTAAGTATATCAACAGACATAGGCTTCTTCTTAAAAATTAGTATAAATGTTGGTTAAATGTTTGTAAAGAGAAAAAAAAAGTTTATTTTTACCAGAAATTTTAATTCAACTCTATTTTTGTCGCATTATGGGATTCTGGAAAACCTTCTTAGCCTGCCTTCTGGCCATTGTTGTTAGCTCGATTGTAAGTTTTATTTTCTCTTTAATCGTATTTGTATCTGTCATAGTTGCAATAACTGCATCCTCTACCGATATCACACAAGTATCAGATAACTCGGTGCTAACAATCGATATGGGGAAACCTATCGTAGAACACCGTGGAGATGATATGATGAAATTTGTTGACTTTAGCTCAATGTCATTCAATCCTCCAATGTCAACTCGCGATGTAGTGCTCTCTATCGAAAAAGCTGCCATTGACCCTAAAATCCAAGGAATTTATCTCGACATCCCACTTGTCGTAGCCTCGTCCTACACTACACTCTATGAGATAAGAGAAGCTCTTGAGAGCTTTAAGACCGAAGCTCCAGATAAATTTATTATATCCTATGGTGATGGCTACTCGCAAGGTGCGCTTTACCTATCGAGCGTTGCCGACAAAGTGTTTTTGAACCCATCAGGGGCAGTCTCTTGGCAAGGTATGGCTGTAATGCCAATGTTCTATAAAGGAACTCTCGACAAACTCGGCATTACACCCCAAGTCATCAGACACGGTAAGTTCAAAGGTGCAGTTGAGCCATACATACTAAGCAAACTCAGCGATGAAAACAGACTACAATATCAAACCCTTATAGACTCAAATTGGGACTATATGGTAAAGGAAATCAGCACATCTCGTGGAATTACTACACAAGCCCTACAAAATGCCGCTACGAACCTAACCATTCAAACCTCTCTTGATGCTCTAAAGATTGGGATGGTGGATGAACTACTCTATGCAGATCAGGTTGACGAGTGGATAGAAAACACTCTCAACGCAGAGGACTACAACACTCTGGACATTCACTCCTACAGCTCATCAACTAACGTAATGGCTGAGCTAAATGAGATACATAGCAGCAATGAAATTGAGGTGATATATGCCAGCGGTGCTATTGTAGACGTTGGAAGTGGCAATGATGAGATTATTGGCAAAGAGTTGGCGCACAGGCTTGCAATGGCAAGAGAAGATGAAGAGGTAAAAGCAGTTGTGGTAAGGGTAAATAGCCCAGGAGGTAGTGCACTTGCATCGGATGTTATCTGGCGAGAGATGCAACTACTAAAAGATTCAAAACCACTGATTATATCAATGGGCGACTATGCAGCATCGGGTGGATACTGGATCTCTACTCCTGCTACAAAGATCGTTAGCGCTCCGATGACACTGACCGGTAGTATCGGTGTATTTGGAATCCTTTTCAACGTTGAACAAGGTGCGAAAGAACATCTCGGAATTACCGTCGAGGCAGTAACTACAAACCCTTCGGCAGATGTTGGTTCGATGTTTCGCAACCTTAGCCCACTTGAACGCAAAGTCATTCAAAATGGTGTGGACACAATCTATAACAACTTCCTGGTCAAAGTCTCAAATGGTCGAGGTATGACAGTACAAGAGGTTGATAAAATTGCCGAGGGGCGCGTATGGACAGGACTTGACGCAAAAAGAATAGGCCTTGTCGATGAGATAGGAACGCTTAATAGAGCTATTGAAATTGCAGCTACCGAAGCTGGTGTGCAGGGAGATTATAGCGTGGTGAGCAGAGTCTCCTCAGACTTCTCATTCTTTGATGCACTAAGCTCGGGAATAAGCACAGTGGTAGACGCCGTTATCCCACCTATTGTAAGCGACACAAAAGAACTTATCGAAAGAGAGAATAGAACTATTCAGGCTCGACTACCATACGACCTCAAGTTTATCGAATAGCAGAAAATTTGTTTGATGGGTATAGTAAGAGATATTGGCGCAGCCCCTTTTTCCTGGTTATATGGCTTGGGATTAGCAGTGCGCCATTTTCTCTACAATGTCGGGGTATTTAAGAGTCAAGAGTACGACATACCGATTATATGTGTAGGTAATATTACTGTAGGAGGTACTGGCAAGACACCCACGACGGAGTATCTCATAGAGATTCTAAATGGGAGCTACAACGTGGCTGTGCTCTCCAGAGGGTACAAGCGTAAGACCAAAGGATTTATACTCGCACGCGAAGATATGTCGTATAGACGCATCGGAGACGAACCTAAACAGATAAAGATTAAGTTCCCGACCATACCGGTAGCAGTGTGTGAGAGTCGTAGAGAGGGTATCGCCAAATTAAGAGAGCATCACCCCGAGGTCAACCTCATTATTCTCGATGACGCATTCCAACATCGGGCAGTCGAGGCGTGGGTAAATATTATACTCATTGACTATAACAATCCAATATATAACGATAGTTTGCTACCACTGGGGAGACTTCGAGACTTTAAGGGCACGCTACATAGAGCCAATATGGTGATCATTACAAAGTGCCCTGAGGGGCTAACACCGCTTGATTGCAGGTTGGTGCGTAGAAATTTGGTGCTATACCCATATCAAACTCTGTACTTTACACGCTTTCGATCTGGGTCTGCATATCCGCTCTTTCCCGAGCTCATTGATAACGAGCCACTTGAATATAACACACCGGTGGTTCTGGTGGCATCTATTGCAAACCCAACAGGTTTTATTCACCACGTGGAGCAAAACTATGCACTTAAAGGTAAAGTAATCCTGCCGGATCACCACGCCATAAAGATGAGCAATGTTGCAAAACTCGAAGCAATGATAGATAGATCTGATCGAGAACTTAACTCCGATAGGGATGATGGCGCAGCAAGGGTGCGTACACGAATTGTTATGACTGAAAAGGATGCAGTGAAGTTTTTGGCATCAAAAAAAATAAGCGAAGAGACACGATCCAGAATGTACTGCATTTCAATATCTATGACTTTTGCAGACCACAAAGAAGAAAAATTTCAGCATATTCTCTCACAGTTTCTCAAAGAGAACCAGAAGTATAATATCACTCACCCCGAATAAAGCACAACTATGTACGACGAGATTTCTAACATTGCATCGATGTTGAACCGTAAACTTTTTTCAGATAGGGGTTTATCACTGCCACGTATCGGCGTTGTTCTGGGTAGTGGGCTTGGTGGTTTGGTGGAGCAGATGGAGGATATTGAGAGTGTGGAGTATGGGGTGATCGAGGGTTTTGCTTGCTCCACGGTTGAGGGTCATAGTGGAAGGTTTGTCGGCGGCAGTATAAGTGGGGTTAGTATGGTGGCAATGCAAGGCAGGGTGCACTACTATGAAGGTTATGATATGAGCGATGTGGTAAAGGGAGTACGAACTATGGCTCTTATGGGGGTTGGTGTGATTATTGTTACCAATGCGGCAGGAGGTGTTAATGACACGTATGATGTTGGAGATATAATGTTGATAACTGACCATATAAACCTTTTGCCAAATCCGTTGATTGGGGTCAATGACTCTCGGTTTGGTGTGCGCTTCCCCGATATGACGCAGCCGTACAGCGGTGCACTTATGGATATTGCTCGGGATTGCGGTGGTCGGCTCGGTGTAGAGCTCCAAGAGGGAGTGTACTTGGGGTCGAGTGGTCCGAGCTATGAGACTCCCGCCGAGTATGAGTATTTTGCTCGTATTGGTGCAGATGCCTGCGGTATGAGTACCACCCCTGAGGTTATTGCAGCTCGACATATGGGGGTCGAAGTGCTTGGTTTTTCGGTGATAACCAACATAGGTCGGGGTAAGAAAGCTACGGAGATAAATAGTCATCAGGATGTTGTCGAGGCATCAAATAGGGCGTCGCATAGTTTAGAGCAGATTGTAAGGGAAACGATTATAGAAATTGCAAATAGAGGGTAAAAGATGGCACGAATCAGTAGAGTTGTAGTTAAGGAGTTACTTGGGTATTATAATGTGAGTTGGGATCTTCGCCCTGGGGTAAATATCCTCAGTGGAGCAAACGGCTCGGGGAAGAGCACTCTGCTTAGAGCTGTGGGCGAGAAGTTATTGTGCGGTAGTATATCAACGAGTGAGGTTAATGCTATGGCTCCTCCTGTTGGTGAGGTGGACATTACAATTGAAGGAGGCACAATTAGTGCCGATGAGGTGATTGTGGTTAATCGTTCGCTTGGTAGAAGCGGATGTAGTTTGATGGAGTATCAGGGTGCAGGTAGTAGTGAGATAAGCGAAGAGCACTTTGATTTGTTTTGCGATATTATTGATGAGTTGCTTGAGAGCAGTGCAAAGCGGGTTGATAGAGGTTGCTGGAGGAGTGAAATGGGCGTTGACGACCTCGTTTTGGAGATCTATGGTAGAGCAGATAAAGTACTACCGATTCGTTACGAGTGGCTGTCGGCTGGTGAGCAGTTGGCACTGTCGTTGATCTTTGCTGTGGCAGTGCGGGGTGGTGCTAAGGTAATGTTGTTGGATGAACCTGAAGTATCGCTAAGTATAGAGTGGCAGAAGACCTTTTTGGAGAATATTTTGAGACTTAACAGTGCGCTTCAGATAATAGTTGCCACCCACTCTCCAGCACTTATTATGCGAGGGTGGGTGGATAGAGTCACCGAGATTGAGGATATTCAGATCGTTTAGTGAGTGTTCGGAGTTGATGGGCCTATTTGGCTAACTGTGGCACATCTTTTTTGGTCGTTGGAGACTCCTTGGTGTGAGAAGACGTTGTAGTGGTTTGGTGATAGGGTGTATAGATGGCGTTGGTGTTTGGCGCAGAGTTGAGTGGTAACAAAGTGAGGGGCAAGGCTACGTGCTTGTACAGACCATCGTCTGGCATCGGTGTATGCACCATTGCGGTAACTCAGTAGAGTTTGAAGATGAGCCTTTAGCCAGTTCGTATAGGGCATATATAGCTTGACTACGGGGTGCCACTGAGATGATTTTGTGTTGTTTGTGGCATCAAGGATAACCTTACACTGCTTGATTTGGTTGTCCAGATGGCGAGAGTTTAGACACTGGGCTATCTGCAACGAGTCGGGGTGTGGAATAAAAAGTTTCATAACAAATTTACTTAGCAAAATACAAACCAAAGGTATGATAAAAAGATATTTACTTGCAATAATTTCATTTATAGTCTTTCCGCTATGCGCCATCGGGCAGGAGGTTATGGTCGATTCGGATATTACTCTTGCTGAGGCACTTGAGGGGACAATTGCTCCAAAGGAGGTAACAGACGAGCTTGTCATAGTGGATGTGGAGTACTACTCCATCGATGGCAAGCTCCATAGAGGGCAAATCGTAGTGCACGAATCATTGGAGGATGATGTCGTGGAGATCTTTGAGGTGATAAAAGAAGAGAAGATAATAGTAGAGATGGTTATCCCCATACGCTTTGACCGCCCGGGAGGTAACACCTATATGGAGGGATTGAACAACAGCTATGGTTTTCACTACCGATATGCCGTTGGTGGGAGATTTTTGTCGAACCACTCCTATGGTAGAGCCATTGATATTAATCCATTTGATAATCCCTATATCTCGAGCAAGGGTGATACACTACCAAAAGGGTGTCGCTACGAGCCGCTGGTAAATAGTCGTGCGCTGACCTCTAATTCGATTCTGGTAAAGAAGTTCTTGGAGCTTGGTTGGACTTGGGGCGGAGATTGGAAGAATCCTAAGGATTATATGCACTTTGAGAAGAAGAATTAGTAATGGAGAGTAATAATCGAGTAGTTTTGATTGGGAATTTGGGCAAAGACCCTGAGGTTCGCGTGCTTGAGAGTGGGGTAAAGCTTGTGCGCTTTTCGCTTGCCACAAATGAGAGATTTTTGGACAGTAGCGGCGAGCAACGAGTACACACCGAGTGGCACAGTGTAGTTGCGTGGCGGAGGGTTGCAGACTATGCCGACAGGGAGCTTAGATGTGGTTCGCACATTAGGGTTGAGGGTAAGATTCGTTCGCGCAAGCAGATCGACAAACGAACGGGAGATGAAATACCTATTTTTGAGATATTTGCAGATTCATTGCAGCTGCTCTCTAACGATGCTTGTGCACAAAGCGCAACTGCGAAGAACCAACCGAATAAAGAGCCTCAGATACTTCCACCTCCTCAGGACGTAGATAATCTTCCATTTTAGGAGCTGGAACGCCAACAATATCTGCCAGCTCGCCATAGTAGTGTGATAGTGGTCGAGGGGCAGTAAATATTCGAGCCTCGTCCCACAGCTCGGCTTTGAGAAACATCGCAAGGAGCTGTGCCCCACCCTCGACAAATAGAGAGTTAATGCCCCGTGCTCGAAGGTTTGTGAGCATCTCTGTTAGTGGGTTTTGGCTAAAGTCTATCGGCACGGTTTGGCAATTTGGATATTGCCTTTGATGGTGCTTATCTGAGAAGAGAATAGTGTCTGCTTCGCCGCTAAAAAGTTTTAGCGTGTTATCTAAATCACCGCTCTTACTAACAACAACCCTCAGTGGATTTCGCCCCTCTACCTCTCTGACCGTAAGTGCAGGATTGTCAAGTCTTGCGGTGTTCCCCCCCACCACTATTGCATCTTCTTCTGCTCTCCAGCTGTGCACCATAGCCTTTGCCTCGGGGCCAGTAAACCACGCAGGTGAAACCCCACCAGGGCGTACAGCATCAAGGTAACCATCGCTACTCTGCGCCCACTTCAATATGACATAGGGCCTGCCACACTCCTGCACCATAAAAAACCTTTTGTTCAACTCCCTGCACATACTCTGCTCCACTCCAACAACAACCTCTACACCCTCACCACGAAGTCTTTCGATTCCCGCCCCACTAACCTTTGGGTTAGTATCAACCGAGCCAATCACCACTCGTGGAATACCCATCTTTAGAATCAAGTCGCAGCAGGGTGGAGTTTTGCCGTAGTGCGAGCACGGTTCGAGCGTTACGTATATCGTAGAGCTTCTAAGCTGAGCTTTATCCCGAACACTACGTATGGCATTAACCTCGGCGTGCGCCTCACCATACTTTTCGTGCCACCCCTGACCAATGATTTTTCCCACTGTGTCAACAATCACAGCACCAACCAATGGATTAGGCGAGACATATCCCAAGCCACGCTCAGCCAGCGTAATTGCTCGACGCATAAATCTTATATCATTCAAAGGAGTCATAATTCACCACAAATTTACTATCTTTGTTGGAGAATGAAAAATTTTTGCCCAGAAGAATTCACATCAAAACTCTCGGAGCTATATGGCGAGCGCGAGTCTGCTTCAATTTTACGCCTCTATGCCGAGCACAAAGGAAGTCTTACTCCTCAAGATGCAAAGCGGTTGCTAGAGTGCGAACCGTTGCAATACATCTTAGGCAGTGCTCATTTCTATGGCAGGGAGTTTTACGTTAGCGACCAGACACTGATCCCTCGTGGCGAAACCGAGGAGTTGGTGCGATGCGTCATAGACTCCTTGGGGAGAGACTATTCTGGTTCTATAATAGACATTGGCACTGGAAGTGGGGTGATCGCAATTACTCTTGCATTGGAGCTGCCCAAGGCAGTTGTAAGTGCGGTGGATATCTCTGTCGGTGCGCTGGGTGTGGCAGAGGCAAATGCAAAGGAGCATAGCGCACGGGTGAATTTCTCGCAGTGCGACATCCTTAGCAGCAGTGCCTCACGACTCTCTCACGACGTGGTGGTTAGCAACCCACCGTACGTGACCAATAGGCAAAAGGAGGAGATGCACCCAAATGTACTGAGGTGGGAGCCCCACTCTGCTCTATTTGTGAGCGATGATGACCCACTGGTTTTCTATCGAGAGATAGCCAGAAGGAGCGAGGATATGGTTTTTTTTGAGATAAATGAAGAGTTTTCGGCAGAGATGGAGCAGCTGCTCTCGATGGAAGGTTTTAGAGATATTAGAGTAGCAATGGACATACACAACAGACCACGGATATGTACGGCAAGAAGAAGGTAAAACAACGAACTCCAGATGAGGCATACTCAACGTTGGAGTGGTTGTGTTCGAAGATGGAGAGGTGTAGCTATGATGCTCGTCGCTCTCTGTATCGATGGGGGATCACCGAGCGAGAGGATCAAGATAGGATTATTTCACGTTTGGTCGATTCACGCTTTATCGACGATGATCGTTATGCTTCGGCGTATGTACGCGATAAGTTGATTTCGGGTCGTTGGGGTATATCGAAGATTCGTATGGGTCTAAGGGCAAAGATGTTAGATGGCGAGGTGATTGAGCGAGCCATCGAAGAGAATGTTGACAGGGATAGTCTTAGCGAGAAATTGTTATTAGAGCTTCGCAAGCACTACCAGAAGGAGATACATAGTGGTACGGAGGGGTATAAATTGCGCGAGAGGTTGTTTCGCCGTGCAGTGAGTCGTGGTTTTGAGGTGGACGAGGTAAACAACGCCATCAACATAGTTTTCGACGAGCATAAGTTTAACACTGATTAAAAACACATATTACCTAAAACAGCTGACCGTTTGTTACCTCAGGAGTCATACCAAGATGCTCATAGGCCGCAGATGTAGCCTCTCGACCGCGGGGAGTGCGCTTCAAAAAACCCTCCTTTATCAAAAACGGCTCATATACCTCCTCTACTGTTCCGGCATCCTCGTCTACTGCCGTGGCAATAGTGCTCAAACCAACAGGACCGCCACCAAACTTCTCGATCACAGCACGCAATATCCTATTGTCCATCTCATCAAGACCACGCTTGTCAATGTTCAATGCCCCAAGAGCACGGCGAGTAATAGCAAGATCTATATGCCCGTCACCCTCGACCATCGCAAAATCACGGACTCTACGAAGCAGTGCATTTGCAATACGAGGAGTACCCCGAGATCGACGAGCTATCTCATCTGCCGCCTTTTGATCAATGTCAATCTCCAGAATCCCTGCCGATCGCTCAACTATAACTCGAAGTGTCACAGAATCATAGTACTCCAAATGGCACTGAATACCAAATCGTGCCCGAAGCGGAGAAGTCAGAAGTCCACTTCGAGTCGTAGCACCTACCAATGTAAATGGCGGCACTTTAAGCTGTACTGATCGTGCTGCTGCCCCCTTGTCAAGCATAATATCGATGACATAATCCTCCATTGCAGAGTAGAGATACTCCTCAACAACTGGGCTTAATCTATGTATTTCGTCTATGAAAAGCACATCACCCTCGCTAAGCGAAGTTAAAAGCCCTGCAAGATCTCCAGGCTTATCGAGCACAGGACCTGATGTAATCTTTAGTGTAACGCCAAGCTCCGAGGCTATGATCCCCGCAAGCGTTGTCTTACCAAGCCCCGGAGGGCCGTGCAACAGGGTATGATCCAGAGCTTCGTCTCGCATTATTGCAGCGCGTATAAAGATACGCAAATTCTCTACAATCTTGCCCTGACCCGAAAACTGACTCAGCGCTGTGGGACGAATCTGCTGATCCAGCTCCTCTTCACGATTAGCCTCTATCTCACGAATTTCGCTCATACCCTACTCCACATACTTTAAACTCATATCAACACTCTTAATCTGGTGAGTCAATGCTCCTATCGATATAAAATCAACGCCACACTCCCCATACTCTCTCAACGCTTCAAGGGTGATACCCCCGGAGCTCTCAATCTCAGCCCTGCCTCCAATCTTCTCGACTGCATCGCGTGTCATCTCAACCGAAAAATTATCAAGCATTATCCTATCTGCCCCTCCAGCTGCAAAAACCTCATCAATATCCTCCAAACTTCTAACCTCTATTTCGACCTTCAGAACCCTGCCCAACTCGGTCAAATAGGCACGCGTTGCTCGTAATGCATTACCAATGCCACCTGCAAAATCAATATGGTTGTCCTTAATCAACACCATATCGAAAAGACCCATACGGTGATTCTTTCCTCCGCCAATCTTTACTGCCATCTTATCCAGAGCACGCATACCTGGTGTCGTCTTTCGAGTATCGAGCACCTTGGTCTTAAGCCCAGACAATCTATCAGCATAGATCCTTGTTTGCGTTGCAACACCAGTCATACGTTGCATAAGGTTAAGCACAATACGTTCACTTTGAAGTAGAGTGCGCACCGACCCACTTACATAAAACGCAATATCACCTACCCTTACATCCATCCCATCACTCAACAACTTCTCAAACTCCACCGCACTATCCAACCTCTTAAACACTCGACACGCTACGTCAACCCCTGCAAGCACACCATCTTCTTTGATGAGTAGTTGCATCTTTCCCTTTGCACCTGCCGGAATAGTGGAGAGTGATGTATGGTCTCCATCGCCAATATCTTCGGCTATTGCAAGCTCGATTAATTGGTCTATATACTTATCAAAATTAACTTCCATTACCCCAACTTTGCAAATAGTTTACGCATAGACACCTCACTGTCAACAAGCGAGGCAAGCTCCTCAATCTTCACACGCTTCTGCTCCATAGTATCTCGATACCGCACCGTCACACACCCATCCTCCAAGCTCTCAAAATCTACCGTCACACACAGTGGTGTACCAATAGCATCTTGTCTACGATATCTCTTACCGATCGAGTCCTTCTCGTCATACTGTACCGCGTGATCAAACTTCAGATCGCCAATGATCTTGTTAGCAACCTCGGCAAGCTCCGGCTTTTTGATAAGAGGCAAAACTGCAACCTTGATCGGCGACAGGGGGGCAGGAATTGCAAGCACCGTGCGAATCTCTCCACCATCGAGCACCTCCTCTTTGTACGAAGCCGAAAGCACCTGTAAGAACATACGATCAACTCCAATAGAGGTCTCAACAACGTATGGTACATAGCTCTCTGCCCGCTCTGTATCGTAATAAGTAATCTTCTTGCCCGAGAACTCGCTATGTCTACCAAGGTCATAGTCCGTGCGAGAGTGAATACCCTCAACCTCTTTGAATCCAAAGGGAAATTCAAACTCAACATCGGCTGCTGCATTTGCATAGTGCGCCAGCTTTATGTGGTCGTGGAATCGGTAGTGCTCATCGCCAAAGCCAAGAGCCTTGTGCCAGCGCATACGGAACTCCTTCCAGTGATTATACCACTCCATCTCACTACCCGGTGCTACAAAAAACTGCATCTCCATCTGCTCAAACTCCCTCATACGAAAGATAAACTGGCGAGCCACAATCTCATTACGAAATGCCTTGCCGATTTGAGCTATACCAAACGGTATCTTCATACGTCCGCTCTTTTGCACATTGAGAAAATTTACAAAAATACCTTGTGCAGTCTCAGGACGAAGATAAACCACCGAACTCGCATCACTGGCCGCTCCCATCTGCGTCGAAAACATTAGGTTAAACTGACGAACATCGGTCCAATTACGAGTACCACTAATAGGACACACTATCTCGCACCTCTCGATTAACTCCTTCAGACCAACAAGATCGTTGTCGCCAAGTGCACGAGCCATCTCACTCTCTACCTCCTCTATCTTTGCCTTGATATCCAACACTCTACCATTTGTGGTAAGGAACATCTCTTGGTCAAAATTATCGAAGCGTTTCTTTGCCTTTGCAACCTCCTTGGCTATCTTATCCTCTTGTTTTGCAATCCACTCCTCAAGAAGGACATCGGCTCGATAGCGCTTCTTGGAGTCCTTATTGTCGATAAGCGGGTCGTTGAATGCCCCAACGTGCCCCGATGCCTCCCAAACCTTGGGATGCATAAATATCGCAGCATCAATGCCAACAATATTACTATGTAGCTTTATCATTGAGTCCCACCAATACTTCTTGATGTTATTCTTAAGCTCTACGCCTAATTGCCCATAGTCATATACTGCCGATAGACCATCATAAATTTCGGAGCTCTGGAATATGAAACCATACTCCTTCGAGTGCCCGATAAGCTTCTTAAAAAGTTCTTCTTGAGTCATTTTCTAAAAATTTTATTAAAAAATATGCACAAAGATATAAAAAAAATTATATCTTTGTAGTCATTAATATAGCATTTTATTAACCAATTTTAAGTAAATTCAACAAAAATGAAAAAAGTATTCCTACTACTCACTGCCGTTGCAATGGTTTCATTTGTATCGTGTGGAATGTTCTCATCAGATGAGAAAAAAGATTGTAAAGCTACTGCCGAAAAGACCGAGTGCAGCAAAGCAAACTCAACTGCTTGTTGCGACTCTACTGCAATGAAGACTTGCGCTGACTCTACCGCTAAACAAGGTTGCTGCAATGAGAAAAAGGCTTGTGCTGACTCTACTGCTAAACAAGGTTGCTGCAAAGAGCAAAAAGGCTGCGCTGACAAAAAAGCTCAAGAAGGCTGTTGCAAAGATAAAGCTAAAAAAGAAGAGGCTAAAAAATAGTTTAGCCTGAAAAAAAATACTCCAGAACAGTCCTCGCATAGAGAGGGCTGTTCTTTTAATTTTGTATGTTAAGAGATATTTTACTTGTATTTGTAGGATCGGGCATCGGTGGTGCTATGAGATACCTGAGCACAATTATGTGCCGTTCGTTCCTGCCGCAGTCATACCTCTTTATCTCTACTCTTAGCGTTAATATTCTGGGCAGTTTTTTAATTGGCGTACTACTCTGCTCGTTTGCCAATATAGAGGAAATCAACCACCCAGTAAAACTACTACTAACCATCGGATTTTGTGGCGGATTTACCACCTTTTCGACCTTCTCGGCAGAGAGTATAGCGCTATTCCAAAGCGGGCAATATATGCTCTTTTTGATCTACATCATTGGTAGTGTTGTGCTCTCACTGCTTGCAATGGCAGGAGGATACTACCTTTTCAACTAATGCAACAAGGCTAAGATAAAATGAAAATTCTCATACCGATCATACTTGCACTTATGTGTCTTAGCACCACAGCCGGTGAGCCACGAGTAAACCCTCAAGAGATTGATCTCGGAGAGGTTAAAAGGGCGGTTAGCGTGGAGCTATTCCTGCACAATGACAGTGAGCAACCATTTGTAATTACAGGTGTCGAGGCAAGTTGTGGTTGCACACAGATAAAGTACTCAAAGCAACCTATATCCCCAAAAGATAGTACAAAGCTAACACTACGCTACACCCCAGTAAAGAACGAGGTGGGCGTATTCTATAAAACAGTAAAAATATATACAAGTTTAGCACCTAAGGGCATTTCAGTAGTTGTGCGAGGTACAAACAAGGATCAATGAAACAATGAAAAACAACATTCGTAACATCGCAATCATTGCGCACGTAGACCACGGTAAGACAACTCTGGTTGACAAAATGATACTAACGGGTAAGCTCATCCGCGAGGGTGCCGAAAAGGAAGCAGGAGAGCTTATCTTGGACAACAATGACCTGGAGCGTGAGCGTGGTATTACAATTTTGGCAAAGAACGTGTCGGTGCAGTACAAAGGGACAAAGATTAATATTATTGACACGCCGGGTCACAGCGACTTTGGCGGTGAGGTGGAGCGAGTGCTGAATATGGCTGATGGCGTACTACTACTGGTGGATGCCTTCGAGGGCACGATGCCTCAAACTCGCTTTGTGCTACAAAAGGCGCTATCGCTGGGACTAAAACCTATTGTGGTTGTCAATAAAGTGGACAAGGAGAATTGTAGACCAGAGTTTGTAAACGAGCAGGTCTTTGATCTAATGTTCTCGCTCGGTGCAACCGAAGAGCAGCTCGACTATAGGACTATTTATGGTAGCGCAATGAACGGTTGGATGTCTACGGACTGGAGTGGACCTACGACTGATATTATACCACTTTTGGACACTATTCTTGAGGTGATTCCTGCGCCAGAGATTGTAGATGGTACGCCTCAAATGTTGGTCACCTCGCTTGAATACTCACCATATGTTGGTCGTATTGCCATTGGTAGACTTAGCCGAGGTGAGTTGAAGGCAGGGGGAGCTGTCACACTGTGCAAGCGTGAGGGAGGAATGGAAAAACAGCGCATCAAGGAGATAATGCTCTTTGAGGGTTTGGGCAAAGCAAAGGTTGAGAGTGTTCAGTGCGGTGATATTTGTGCCGTGGTAGGTGTAGAGAATTTCGAGATTGGAGACACTATTGCAGATGGCGAGAACCCTGAACCTCTTGCACCTATTGCCATTGACGAGCCTACGATGGGGATGTTATTTGCCATTAATGACTCACCGTTTTTTGGTCGCGATGGCAAGTTTGTCACCACGCGCCACCTAAAGGAGCGTCTCGACAAGGAGCTTGAAAAGAATCTCGCTTTGCGAGTTAAGCCAGGCCCTACGAGCGATTCATTCCGTGTCTTTGGTCGTGGAGTGCTACACCTATCGGTGCTGATCGAGACTATGCGTAGGGAGGGCTATGAGCTCCAGGTTGGGCAACCACGGGTAGTTGATAAGACTGTCAATGGAGTTCGCTGCGAACCGATCGAACACCTCACAATCGACCTGCCTGAGGATATTTCGGGACGTGCCATTGAGATGGTTACTCGCCGCAAAGGAGTGCTTCTACATATTGACCATCGAGAGGATCGTGCACTACTCGACTTTGAGATTCCATCGCGTGGGTTGATCGGTCTGCGAACAAACCTTATGACCGCAACGGCTGGCGAAGCAGTGGTTTCGCACCGCTTCAAAGACTATGAACCATACAAAGGAGAAATCGAGGGACGCACACAAGGATCGCTAATTGCACTTGAAACAGGCACTTCGATTGCTTATGCTATTAGCAAGCTTCAGGATCGAGGCAAGTTCTTTATCAACCCCGGTGATGAGATATATGGCGGTCAGGTAATTGGCGAAAACACTCGCCCCGATGACCTCGTTATAAACGTATGTAAGACCAAAAAGCTCACAAATATGCGTGCCTCGGGGGCAGACGATAAGAGTGTAGCAGCTCCTGCAATTATCTTCTCGTTGGAGGAGGCGTTGGAGTATATCGGAGGTGATGAGTACGTGGAGGTTACTCCCAACCATATCCGTATGAGAAAGATCTTACTCAACGAACACGAACGCAAAAGAGCTAACAACTAAAGTCGCTCCAAAAGCGCAATGTTCTCAACGTGTGCCGTGTGTGGAAACATATCGACGGGCTGCACCTCAACCACTTTGTACCTCTGGGCAAGAAGTCCGATGTCTCGTGCTTGGGTGGCAGGGTTACAGCTTACGTACACGATTCTCTGAGGTGCAGCACGCAAGATGACACTTACCACATCGGTGTGCATTCCAGCTCGTGGTGGGTCTACAATCATTACGTCTGGCGTGCCGTTTTGCACGATAAACTCATCGGTAAATACATCTTTCATATCCCCGGCATAGAAGACCGTATTTTCAATATCGTTGAGCTTGGAGTTTAGCCGAGCATCGACTATCGCCTCCTCGACATACTCCACGCCTACGACCTTCTTTGCACTGCGAGCCACGAAATTTGCAATGGTTCCAGCTCCTGTGTAGAGGTCATAGACTATCTCCGAACCTGTGAGCGCTGCCATTCTCCTGGTGTGTGAGTATAGCTCATAGGCCTGCGCTGAGTTTGTTTGGTAGAAGGACTTAGGGTTGATCCTAAAGCGCAGCCCCTCCATCTCCTCCATAATATATGGTGTGCCGTGATAGCAAATAGCAGTTTGATCGGCTATCGAGTCGTTGAGCTTTTCGTTGATGACGTAGCATAGTGATGTGATCTGCGGAAATCGTCCTTTGAGGTATTCCAACAACTCGACACGAGCTTCCACCTCCTCTTTGGCAAAGACCACAATGACCATTACCTCGCCCGTCGATGTTGTACGCACGATTAAGTTACGCATAAGTCCTTGATGAGTTCTGAGATTGTAGTACTCATACTTTTCGTTACTGAGTGTATAGTCTCGTATGGCATTGCGAATTTCGTCGCTCGGCGCACCCTGCAAATAGCACTTCTTAATGTCCACAATCTTGTCGAACATCCCCGGGATATGAAACCCTAAGGCTCCATCGGTTGTGGTCTCTGCTCCCGATTCGATCTCGCTTCGAGGTATCCATCGCTTTGATGAGAATGTAAATTCGAGTTTATTGCGATAGTGATCCGTGGACTCCGATCCAACTATCGGATTTACGGCAGGTATCTCTGCCCCATCGCTAAGTCTGGTTAGTTGATCCACGACCTGCTGCTCCTTAAACTTTAACTGCTCGCCATAGGGCAGCATCTGCCATTTACACCCTCCACACTCACCAAATGCGCTACAAAACGGCTCTACTCTAAGTGGCGAACGTTCTACAAAGTTTACGATATATCCCTCCATAAACTTCCTTCGAGAGGAGTTGATCTGCACATCAACCACATCACCGACCACCGCGCCGCTTACAAAAACCACCTTTTCCTCTACTCTACCCAGTGCCTTACCCTCAGCTGCAATGTCGGTTATATGCAAGGAGGTGATGATCGGGTATTTTTGTCTTCTTTTGCCCATAAATTTTAGTATTTTGATGCAAAGATACGTCCTTTTTTCATATCTTTGTAGACGTTTAACTCTTTTTTTTAGATACACACAACCATTGAAAACATACCTTAGACTCTTATCATTCGGACGCCCATACTCACGCTACGCTATACCATACGTACTGTGTGTCATACTCCACACTATATTCAACACCTTTACCTATGTGATGCTCTTCCCAATCATCGAAACGATGTTTGACCCCGAGGCGATGATAAGTGTGGTGACAACACCTCCACCATTTTCCTTCTCCACCGAGTATCTACAACATATTGTAAACTACTGGCTATATAACTTAGTTGGCGGGCAGTACAATGTCAACGATATGCTTATGATACTTGCCTTGATGACCGTGGTGATAGTTATTCTTAGCAACACCTTTAGATATCTCTCGCAGCGTACAATGGAGAACCTGCGTATCCATACCCTTGAGAACCTAAGAAATAGAGTTTTTGATAACGTAATTAGACTTCAAGTTAGCTT
>CAYJMA010000013.1:18835-26571 GCA_964371475.1 uncultured Rikenellaceae bacterium
CTTTAGCTCGCAACGCAAAGGAGACATTATGAGCAAGATAACCTCCGATGTTCAGGTCGTACAGTTCTGCATTACCAACACACTGCAAATACTCTTCAAAGAACCACTGCTGATTATCGGCTACCTCGTTGTACTTATCAACATCTCTGCGCAGTTGACCCTCTTTACCATAGCAGTATTGCCGGTCATAGCCCTCTGCATTGGGTATATTGTCAAGAGACTTCGACGTAGTGCAACAGAGGGCCAGGAAGCCTTTGGAGAGTTAGTCTCTAATCTCGACGAATCGCTGGGAAGTATCAAAACAGTCAAAGGTTATAACGCAACGGAATATGTAGCCGATAAGTTTAAGAAACAGAATGGGCTCTATTCAAAAATTCAACGGCATATCGCAGCTCGCCAACAGCTGGCATCACCAATGAGTGAAACACTTGGCATTGGCTCACTATCGATCATCTTGGTCTATGGAGGGAGTATGATACTCAGTGGAGAGCTAATGGCAGCAGCGTTTTTTACCTACCTTGCTATCTTTTCACAGGTTACACGTCCAGCCCGCTCCATTGCCGATGCATTTGGCAATATCAACCAAGGTATAGCCGCAGGAGCACGAGTGCTTGAGCTAATTGACACAAAAGCTGAGGTTAAGGATAAACCAAACGCTGTGGATATTGGCGAGTTCAAGCAAGAGATCAGATTTGACGGTGTGCACTTTGCGTATGAGCAACGGGAAATTCTGCAAAACATATCGTTTAACATCCCTAAAGGAACTACCGTAGCATTGGTGGGGCCGTCGGGAGGGGGTAAAAGTACGATCTCGGACCTAATACCAAGGTTCTATGACCCACAAAAAGGATCTATAACAATAGATGGAACAGACCTCAGAGACTTCACACTGAGTAGTATTCGAGATAAGATGGGTATTGTCGCCCAGGACACCATCCTCTTCAACGACACCATTGAGGGCAATATACGTATGGGTAACCACAGTGCAACCTTTGAGCAGGTAAAGGAAGCTGCACGAGTGGCAGGTGCTCTTGACTTTATAGAGCAGAGCGACAATGGTTTTGAGACCAATATCGGGGATAGAGGCTTGAAACTCAGCGGTGGGCAACGCCAAAGACTATCGATTGCCCGAGCCGTATTGCGAGATCCCGAAATACTCATTCTCGATGAAGCAACCTCGGCTCTCGACACTCAAAGCGAACGAATCGTCCAAGAATCACTTATCAAACTCCTCAAAGGGCGAACATCGCTGGTCATTGCACATAGGCTCAGTACGATTGCCTCTGCAGATAATATAGTTGTGGTCGATGGTGGCAGGATTGTTGAGCAGGGAACTCACAACGAGCTTGTCGAAAAGAGAGGACTATACAGCAAACTCCTTGAGATGCAACAACTTAAATAAAACTTATCGAACCCCACCATTAACTTCAGACTAACCATAAAACGAAAATGTATATTGCAATAGCTGGAAATATAGGATCTGGAAAGAGTCTGCTTGCTGATTTGCTCAGCAATAGACTGGGGCTTGAGACTGTGTCACCGGGTGAGGAGTGCGGTGAAAATCCGTACCTCGACGACTTTTATGACGATATGAAGCGATGGAGCTTTGAGCTACAAGTCTATTTTCTCGGCCTTCGGTGGAGGGCTATGCAAGGTGTTATAAACTCAAATAAAGACTTCATAATTGACCGCACGATATACGAAGATGCAGAGGTCTTTGCCAAAAATCTCTATAACTCAAGACTACTTAGTGGTCGTGGATTCGATAGCTACTACTCTGTTTATAGTCAGGTGATTGAGAGGATCACCCCACCCAATCTACTTGTGTACCTCAGAGCATCACACGACACACTGCTACGAAACATCAAAAAACGTGGCAGAGAGTACGAAGCAAATATTGACAAAGGGTACCTAAAACGCCTCAATGAACTATACGAAGACTGGACCTTTAGTTATAGTATATCTCCAATCCTTGTGGTCGATATTGATAGAGACGACATTGTCTTTGATATGGAGGCTCGTGGACGAGTGTTGGACACGATTTGTCAAATGGTTGAGAGGTAATGGTTCGTTTGCCCGAGGAGTTTTGCAGTGGGGCTGTTGATGGTCTTTGCGAGGTGCTTGAGAGTAGCAATGCCGAGGTGTCGATTCGTATCAATGGTCGAAAAATGGGGTGGAGCTCACCCTTTGAGGAAGTTGTGCAGTGGTGTGAAATGGGAAGATATGTTGATAAGAGCGAGAGCTTTACCTTAGACCCTATACACGCTGGTGGTGGGTATTACGTTCAGGAGGCGAGTTCAATGGCTGTTGGCGAAATTGTGCGACGGGTTATAAAAGACGAAAAACTTACCAACACTTTGGTGGTTGATCTGTGTGCTGCCCCGGGTGGGAAGAGCACACATATATCGAGTGTTGTGGGAAGTGGTGGTGTGGTGGTGGCAAATGAAGTGATCGGAAGTAGAGCGGGAGTGTTGGCTCAAAACGTGGTGAGATGGGGAGATGGCAATACGGTGGTCACATCGGCAGATGGCGCAGTATTGAGTAGTGCACTTGAGGGGGTAGTTGACATACTGGTCATTGATGCTCCGTGCTCGGGAGAGGGTATGTTTCGCAAGGAGCCAAAAAGCATAGAGGAGTGGTCAATGGAGGGTGTTGAGTTGTGCGCATCTCGTCAACGACGCATCGTGAGTGATGCCAAAAGGATGTTGAGCAGTGGCGGATACTTGATATATAGTACTTGCACATATAATCGTAGCGAGAATGAAGATAATGTAGAGTGGTTGCTGAGCAGTGGAGAGTTTGAGCTCTGTGGAAAGTACACCAAGGGTTTGGGCGATGGTGGAGCACTGGGGAGTCATTTCTATCCTCATAAAGTACGTGGCGAGGGGCTATTTGTAGCCGTGATGCGCTACGTTGAGGGTGATTGCGGTGGTGGTGGTAGATTCAAGAAAGTGAAAACTCCCAAAGCGATGGGGGCAAAACAAATCTCTATGTACTCTACCGAGTCTCTATTTGAGATTGAGCATAGTGGCAATATATATGGATATAGCGAGTTGATGTGTGGTGTTGTGGATTTGTTGCGTGCACATAGGGTTAGAATTTTGCACGCCGGAGTGAAGTTTGGCGAACTCATACGAGGAGAGCTAAAACCAGCTCACGACTATGCTCTATATAGTTCAGCGGTCGATATATTTCCGACCACCGAACTACCACTTGATGCTATGAGAAACTATATGCGTAAAGGTGTGCTTGACGCCGACAACTATGTTCAAGGGCTTCAACAGGTAACCTACTCTGGGCTTGCCGTAGGTTTTGCAAAGAGGATCGGAGGTAGGGTAAACAATCTATACCCCACCTCGTGGCGTATCATAAATCTCTAACCATCAGTGGCGCAACGAAAAGCAACATACAAAGAGCGAGCAATCGTACTTCACACCACGAAGTATGGCGACAAGAGGTTAATCATTCACACCATTACCGAACATCACGGTCGATGTAGCTACATCACAACCATAGGTAGGAACACTACTCGTGCTCTATTTCAACCACTCTATCTTATCGACTTTATGGCATCCTCACCCTCATCCGACGATGGTCTACACACGATGCGAGAGGCTACTCTCTGCGGGGCGTTCAGCACGTTTCGATCGGAACCGACCAAAGCATTAATAGTGATGATGCTAAGTGAACTGCTATATCGAGTTGTGCGGCTAAGCGATGATACGATATTTAGATACGTAGTGCAGGAATTAGAACGACTCGATGCTATTAGCAGTGCTACTCAGGTAGCCAATTTCCATCTCCAATTTATGGTTGGACTAACCTCACTACTCGGTTATGCTCCCAACTCGAACTATCAGAGTGGTATGTATTTCGACATAAAGGAAGGATGCTACACCCCTACCGAACCCAAACATCCACTATACCTACGACAAGAACTTGCCTCAGTACTCCATACATTTAGTACGCAGAGGAGGAGTATGGACCAAGCGTGCGAAGAGATAGATAGCCTTGCACTAAACGGAGCTCTACGCAAAGAGTTTCTCTATGCAATGGTAGATTACTACGGATACCACGATCAGGCAGTCTACTCGGTACGCTCGATTGAAATACTTGCCGATGTACTGTGTTAGTCCTCCTGCGCTAGGTAGTTTAGCACAACAAAGGAACTATATAGCGCTGGTGATAGCTCCCGCCCGTCAATGTCCGTATCAATAACAGGCGCGTTGATAAGCCTGCTAACTTCGGTTGCCTCCATAAGAACCTTACCATCTCTTACCACTCTGAGCACAAGTCCCTGTGGAATACCACAAAAAGTTATTGGTGTGCCGTTGTATCCCACATCTTCTGTTACCCACAACACTATGCCATCACCTGCCGAGTACTTCCTACACTCCCAACCAGCTATCATCTCACTCTGTGACTCTACCAACTCAACGTCTCCACCACCCAAGGTAAAGGGCACGACGCAAAATACTGTATCTCCATTACCTTTTGCTGTGGTAACTTTCGTGTATCTGCCCTCTTGATAATCAATATATATGGTCTCGAACTTTTCAACACTAACCATTGCCACGCTATCGTTTGCCGTTAGTCTACACACTGAACTTGAATTTGCATTGCTATACTCCACCACCACACCGCGAATGGCTGCCGCGGGGTTACGCGTTTGTGCTCCAACGTTGGTCAAGCTAACGGAGAGAATCGCTAAAAAAGAGAGAATCGTTTTCATCGTAATTTATTCTATTTTTGAGTTTATATCATCAACGAATTTCTTTGGCTCAGCAACTGTGACTATCACAGGAATTTTCCTTCCCCGAAGTGTTATCTTCACATAGTTCTTGCGTTGCGCAGCAAATAATCTATACAACCTAAATGTCCTAAGGTCAAGATAGAATCCAAAGTATCCAAGCACACCCCATAATCCCCACAGTGGAATCAAACAAGGCCTCTGTTTATGCTCAACAATCTCCACACTCTTAATCTTTTTGAGTGGCAGTATCGTAAGCTCCAGAAGGCAATTAATCTCAACATTTCTACTCGAAACCGTAACATAACGAGGCGTAGAGAGTATGCACAGTATTGATATAAGCACTGCTATTATCGTGAGCCACGCCGGGAGGTATGTGCCAGATGAGAGGTAAAAGAAGTATGTCAGTACTGCCGCCACGAGAAGTAACGCCGCAAGGGTAATATACCGTGATAGTCTATCGTGCTTGATTATATATTTTGTCATAGTAGTGTGCAGAGAGCTGAGCTATAGTATTGAGCGTCCGAAGCGTAGTAGTGCGGGGGTGATCCACTCTTCACCGAGCGTCGAGCGAACAATTTGCATATATTGCTCAACATCCTCATCGGTGCGAACCCCACCAGATACTTTTATCCCGATTTTCCTACCCGTCAGTTCATAGTAACTCTTTATGGCACGACAAATCGTAGCGACTGCCTCTGGTGTTGCTCCCTTTTGAGCTTTGCCTGTCGATGTCTTTATAAAATCTGCACCAGCTTCCATCATTGCAAGAGTCGTGTCATAGATGAGTTGTTCGTCACAGAGAGTACCACTCTCAATGATAACCTTCAGTAGCGCATCACCACCTATTTCCTCTACAATAGCCTTAATCTCGGCAACTGCCAATTCCATATCTCCTTGCAATACAGCGCCACAGTTTATTACTACATCAATCTCCTCGGCACCACTCTCAATAGCCATTGCAACCTCCAGTAGTTTTACCTCCAAAAAGGTTTGACCACTGGGAAATGCTCCACAAACTGCCGTAATTGGCACTTCTCTATCACAGAGTGCAACTCCAACGCTGTCAACAAGAGGAGCAAATACGCAGTATGATGCGGGATTGCCTCCAATATCGGTGGTGGTAAACTCCGCTATCGAGCGAGGGGTATCTGTGCTATTGAGCGACGTATAGTCGGTATAGGAAAGGTACTTCGATGCCATTATATCTTACTATCAATTATGTTTTCTGCAACAAAATTAAGAAAAAATGTTGAAATTTTATTGTTTATAAAATAAAGTTGTTTATATTTGCAGTACAATTAACCCAATTTCTAACAAAACAAGTAAAAGATGATTATGGAAACTAAAAGATTTAACGAGCGAGAGAGTTTAGAACTCATCTCTCAGATGATTGAAAACAGCAAGCAGAATCTCGACAAGGGCGATGGCAACGTTCAGATTGTCTGGGGTCTGAGCACACTCATCTCAGCAACATTAGTCGTACTTTGTTTGTATCTAACCCACGGCAACCCAAATTCACATTGGTTGTGGATGATAAACATCGTACTTGGAGTTACGGGGCAGATTCGCGCCAGCAGAGCAAAGCGAGTTTACACAAAGATAGATAGGTTGATCTCCTCGGTGTGGAGGGTAATAGTACCAATTTGCGTACTTTTGCCAATCGTTTTGGTGGTTATGGGTACTGTATTTGATATACGCACCGCTTTACAACTACTGAGTGTTATACCGATGATCGAAATTTTGATCGTTAGTTGTGGCATTACCATCAGTGGTCTTATGCTCGGTTTCCGCGCTATGTTAATTGGCGGAATTGTTGGAATGTGTATCTCAATGCTTATGATCATTCCGCTCCCGTATCCATACCTTAGTCACGCTTGGTGGGGAGTATGGGCACTATCTTCGATGATTATTCCTGGCATAAAATTAAATCGATATGCAAGAAAAAACGCTTAAGGAGCTCGATCCACTACTCCACTCTCAACTGCGTCTTGGCATCATCTCACTACTGATGAGTGTAGAGATGGCTGAGTTCACCTATCTGCAACAGAAGACTGGTGCATCATCAGGCAATATTAGCGTGCAGCTCGACAAACTCTCGAAGGCCAGTTACATAACCATCGAGAAGGAGTTTGTGGGCAAGAAGCCACGCACACTATGCAAGATTACTGAGGTTGGCAGGCAGGCATTCGAGCGTTATGTTGAGACTCTTAAATCATATATTGAATAAAGTTTGGTCTAAAAGTTGCAAGTTAGTGACAATATTATTTATTTTATCTTAGATACTATAATGAAAGTTGTCACTAAGTTTTTTTTGGGTATTGCCACACTGTTTGGTTGTTGCTCTACGTCATATCCAACCGTTGATGAGCGAGTTGTATCTGATTTTAACTTTTCTCGCTATCTGGGCAAGTGGTACGAGATTGCTCGCTTTGACCATAGCTTTGAGCGTGGATTATCGCACGTTGTGGCTGAATATTCGTTACGTGAGGACGGATTAATTCGTGTTAGAAATTCTGGTCGCAAGTTCAGCGGTTTGTTAAAGAGCGCGACGGGTAAGGCCCGCCTTGTCAACGATGGAAAAAGTCCTGAAATGGGGGAACTTGAGGTATCATTTTTTTGGAACTTCTATGCTCCATACAATATCATTGCCTTGGGTGATGAGTATGAATATGCGCTTGTAAGTAGTGGCGAGAATTACCTATGGATTCTCAGTCGGACTCCGACTCTCGGTGGTGATACTCTTGAGACACTTTTAGACGAGGCGGTGGCGCGGGGGTTTGACACCTCAAGGTTTATTTTTGTAGATCACTCGTAGATTAATGATTTTCACCACCTTATTTTCGCTGTTTGATTTGGTCTGTTTGTTTTGAGGTGGTAAGTGGGGAGTGGGTAACGTATAGTTTCGGTGAGGTTATTTTTTGTTTCACCTACTCTTTACTATACTTTATTATAGTAGGTAGCCAAAAGTTTTGATTTCACTTTT
>CAYJMA010000014.1:0-26083 GCA_964371475.1 uncultured Rikenellaceae bacterium
CTTTTGGCTACCTACTCTAATAGCACATCACCATAATAGAGCAAAAAACCATATGCGGGTGTCCGACGCCCCACGAGGACACCCGCAAAATCGCTGATCGCTCCTTTGCCAGTGCCCTCCGTCGTCCACACCGAGATTTTAGAGCAACCAACAAAATGCGGCCGAACGACGCCCCCCGAGGGCGGCCGCCAACTTCGTTGCCACCCTCCCTCAGTCGTACGTCTATGAGTACTTGACATTGCTAACACTGCCTGCCGGCGGCTTCACTTTTGAAAAAGTGAAATTTTTTGACTACCTACTCTAATAGTACATCACCATAATAGAGCAAAAAAAACCAAAGGCGGACACTCACCACCACTGAGCTCTTCTCAATATACACTAACCGGAGGTAGCTCCGTTGCATCATAATCAATATAACGCTCCAATATCTCATCAAAGAGTGGAAGAAGTTGCTCGACCGTCGGGAGCGTCACAAGACTAATACGAATATCCTTAAAGTCTGGAAAACCCTTGAAATAGCAGTTAAGATGCCTGCGCATCTCAAGCACCCCTACCTTCTCTCCTTTGGCTTCCACCGAAAGGGCAAGGTGCTTTTTAGACCATTCGACTCGCTGCTCCACACTCGGTGCTGGCAACAACTCGCCACTTGCCAAATAGTGCTTAATGTCTCGAAATATCCACGGCCTACCATAGGTTGCCCTGCCAACCATAATAGCATCGACTCCATACCTATCGATCATCGCTTTTGCAACCTCCGGCGAAGTGATATCTCCATTACCGATTATCGGTATGCTAATCATAGGGTTGTTCTTCACCGCACCAATCAGCGTCCAATCTGCACTACCTTTGTACATTTGCGCACGCGTTCTTCCGTGTATTGTTAGGGCTGCAATTCCAACATCTTGGAGCTTTAGTGCAATTTCCTCTATGTTTTTACTCTCTTCGTCCCACCCGAGCCGTGTTTTGACCGTCACGGGGAGGTCAACCGCTTCTACCACTCGCCTTGTAATCTCTACCATAAGCGGCACATTTCTCATCATTCCACTCCCAGCTCCTCTGCCAGCAATCTTACGCACCGGGCATCCAAAATTTATGTCAATGAGATCCGGGCCGAGTTCCTGCGCAATGATCGCACTGCGAACCATACTATCTGGATCAGTGCCATATATTTGTGCGCCAATTGGATGCTCTAATCTTCCTATTTGGAGCTTGGCAAGGGATTTTTGCGCATTTCTAATCAGAGCATCCGAGTTAACAAACTCGGTATATGTCATATCTGCCCCAAACTCTTTGCACAACGCACGAAAGGATGCATCGGTAACATCCTCCATCGGTGCAAGAAATACCGGAGTACTCCCGCTAAATTCTATCTTTGAGCCAATTTTCAATTCTCTGACTATCTATATACGCTACTCTACTCTCAAACTCTTCTCCTATCTCCACACACATAGCATTTTGAGTGTTTTCAATATTACTGCCAATAATTAGTGGTGTTTTCGAGCAATATTTTTTTCTAAGATTTTCGTCTCGTACGAGGAATTTATTTGCAATTCCTTCGTACCTCAATGGATCTTGGTCTTCGTCTGTGAGCACTTTAATAATTTCGAGTCCCTCAGCCCAGAGTATCTCAAGTGTACGGGGCTGGATAATACCTTCTATTTGCACGGCATCGAGTCCATATTTTCCAGCCACGTAGGTAATATATAGTGCGTTTTCGCTCTGAAATATTCCTACTTTTTTGATTGTCTTTGCAACTGTCGAGAAGAGTGCTTGATCTACCTCAGCTATGTATCGTGGGGATGAGACACGAAAGTCAAAGGCTATAAACTCAGGATTGAGTCTACATAGTTGAGCAATATTTTCCGGTTCTCGAACTCCGCTAATCAATAGTTTCATTGTGCATTTACCCTTTTTCTTTGGGTGAGGGGTTAGAATTGGGACAAGAATCTAAGGTCTCCCTCAAAGTAGTGTCTAAGGTCTTTTACTCCATACTTCAGCATCGCGATACGTTCGACTCCCATTCCAAATGCAAATCCGCTATACACTTCAGGGTCAATTCCGCAGCTTTGTAGCACCTCTGGGTCAACCATTCCAGCTCCCATAATTTCGAGCCACCCTGTGCCCTTACACACCGCACATCCCTTGCCTCCACAGAGGTTGCACGAGACGTCGACCTCTGCCGATGGTTCGGTAAATGGGAAGTAGCTTGGTCTCATACGAATCGTCGAGCTCTCGCCGAAGCACTCCTTTGCAAAGTACTCGATGGTTTGTTTAAGGTCAGCAAAGCTGACATCTTTGTCGATGTAGAGTCCCTCGATTTGGTGGAATATGCAGTGCGCTCTGTATGATATTGCTTCATTGCGAAAAACTCGTCCAGGGCAAACAACTCGTATTGGTGGTTTTTGGTGCTCCATCACTCTGACCTGAATCGACGAAGTGTGCGTTCTCAGTAGTATATCTTTGTCCACAAAGAATGTATCTTGCATATCTCTGGCGGGGTGGTTCTCTGGAAAATTGAGCGCGCCGAATACGTGCCAATCATCCTCGATCTCGGGGCCATCTGCTGTGACAAATCCGAGTCTATGGAATATCTCCAGTATATCAGCTCGTACCATTGATATCGGGTGTCTTGTTCCAGTTGCATCGTTGTCGGCTGGCAGTGTTATATCGAGTTCGGTTTTGGCATCGTGCTTACCGCTCTGTTGAGTCGCAGAGCTGACCCTCTCTTTGAGTTCGTTTATTTTGAGAGCGGCGGCACCTTTTAGCGCATTTACGTCCTTTCCATAGATTTTTTTATCCTCTGGTTTTAGCGCCGAAAAGTCATCCATCAGAGCCGTTAACTTTCCTTTTCTTCCCAGCAGTGCTATTCTAAGAGCTTCGACCTCATCGAGGTTAGTTGCCTTAGCATTTTCAATTACGGAGCGTAGCTCCTCGATTGTTTCTTTCATAATTGTTGAATATTTGCGCCAAAATTACTAAATTTACGCCAAATATTCACCCCCCACCGACAATTTATTCGCAATGCACCGAGTATGAGATACATCTTCACCCTCTTTTTCTTTCTTTTTGTAGCCTCAACGATGGCTTCGGCTCAAGCCCCGGGTTACCCAGCGAAGGGTGGTGTTGCGCTTGTGTTGAGTGGTGGTGGCGCGAAGGGTCTCTATCACGTAGGGATTATCAAGGCGTTGGAGGAGAATGACATTCCGATTGACTATATCTCGGGTGCGAGTATGGGTGCCATTGTCGGTTCGCTCTATGCTTCTGGTTGGAGTGCCGATAGGATGTGGTCGTTTTTTGTGACCGATTCGGTATCAACTTGGCTCTCGGGTAGGATTCCCAAGGAGTATGATGGTTTTTTCCGTCGATTTGAGCGCACTCCCGAGATGGTCGGTATCAACATAATGCGAGATACGGTAAAGAATCGTAGTGTGTTGGAGATTCCGACCAACTTTATCTCACCCTATATGCTCGACATAGCCTTTTCACAGCTTCTGGCTCCTGCCTCAGTTGCCGCTGGAGATGATTTCGACAATCTTATGGTTCCCTTTCGGTGTGTGGCGACGGATACGTACAAGAAGGAACTTGTGAGCTTTTCGCAGGGATATCTTCCCTTTGCTGTTCGTGCGTCGATGACCATACCTTTAGTATTCAAGCCATTGCAGCAGGATTCTACTCTCTTTTTTGATGGTGGTATAATGAATAATTTTCCGTTTCAGGTAGTTGAGCAAGATTTTTCACCGTCTAACATCATCGGAGGTGTTTGCACCGATAATTTCGACAATCCGGGCCCCGACAACCTATCGGGTCAGGTAATGGCACTTGCAATGCGTCGCACTCAGTACGATCTTCCGGACTCGCTGCGAGACATAAACATAAAGCGGGTTATGCCCGAGATCGGTGTACTGGACTACCACTTGGCAGACACCATAATGCGCCTTGGCTATAACGATGCAATGGCAATGATGCCGATCATCAAGGAGCGTGTAAAGGTTCGTAGATCAAAGAGTGAGGTTGAGCAGCGGCGGCGTGCATTTCTTGCCAAAATACCAGCTCTTACGTTCGATTCGGTATTGATATCAGGGATTACTCCGGCTCAGGAGCGTTACGTCCGTCGCCAGCTTGAGGTCTACAAGGTTAAGTACTTTAACTATGATTACTTTTATGAGAACTATATGCGTATAATCTCGGCAGGGGTATTCACCTCGGACTTTCCTGTGCTATCGTTCGACAAGCAGAGTGGTTACTACCGCATCCACCTCCAGATGTCCACAAAGGCTGCGATGCGTTTTTCACTGGGCGGCAACATTTCGTCAACATCTCTTAACCAGGGCTACGCTGCCTTTCGCTATCGTACGACCTCGTCATTTAACTCTGCGTACAGTCTTGAGGGGTATTTCGGTATGTTCTACAACGCTGCGAAGTTGAATGGTCGGCACGAGTTTTACAGCAAGAGCTCTCCCTTTTATCTAAACTATAATTTCTATGCCGAGTGGCTCAACTACGACAACAATAATATGGGTGCTTATTACAGGAATAAGGATTTTCGGGTTGATCTCCAACACAACCTTGGCGTTAACCTCTCCTACTCCACCCCGATACTCGACAATTCGGCATTTCGCACGCATCTCAACATTGCCCAGAGTAGCTACACCTACTTTGAGTCTTTACACACCTCGGCAGATACTGCCTCGGTTACGAAGTTCAACTACATAAGCGTTGCTCCCGAGATCGAGACGAGCTCCATCAACTACCCTCTCTACCCTACTCGCGGCACCCGTCAGTTGCTATCGGCGAGGTACACTTTGGGTCTTGAGAGTTATGATGGGGGTTCTCTTGCAGCTCGGCCCGACAGTGGGGATCAGAATCGATGGTGGTTTAAGTTTCGATATTTGCGTGAGAAGTACTTCGAGCTTGCACGTTGGTTTACTCTTGGCTACTTGGTCGATGTGGTTTACTCGAACCACCCGACCTTTGAGACCTACCTCGCCACAGAGCTTACCTCACCTCGATTTGCTCCGATTCCCGAGATGCAGAGTATGTTTATGACCGAGTATGCCTCTGCATCTTACGTTGGTTTTGGAGTAACTCCTATTTTTGAAGTGCTGCGCAACAAGAAGCTCTATGTGAAGTGCTATTTTTACACCTTTATTCCGCAGGAGTTAATCTTTGAGAGTGGTGAGTGGTATGGCCCGACCACCGATAGGTTTGAGCAGTGGGTAGATTACGTGTATGGAGGGACGGTAGTATATCAGACTCCTATTGGCCCGGCATCGTTTGGCGTGGGTCGCTACACGACGGGGCGTAACAATTGGTCGTTTCAGTTTAATTTTGGTTACACCCTGTTCAATAACATAGTGCTTTAGTGCATTGATCAACGATTTTTTTTAGTATATGCTCGGTAAACTATTCTCACAGACAGCCATCTACGGTGTAAGCGCAACGGTTGCGAAGTTTTTGAATTATCTTCTCACTCCGTATCTTACTCGTATTCTGTCGCAGGACGTATATGGCGAGGTATCCTACCTCTATGCTTTAATTCCCTTTGCCAATGTTGTTCTTACGATGGGTTTTTCGACCGGTTATTTTCGCTATGCGAGTCGGTGTGAGAGTGCACTGGAGAAGAGGCGGTTGTTTACGACTTTGTGGAGCTCGGTTTCACTCTTTTCGCTGATAGTTTGTTCGTTGGTTGCTCTTTTTTTTCCAAGCGTCGAGGTCTTTGTAATGCTTGCTTTGATACTTGTTGATAACATTGCTGCTATACCGCTTTCGATGTTGCGTGAGAGGGGTATGGCGTTTCGCTATACGATAGTCAATGTTGTGGGAGTGGTGGTGAATGTTGCGATGTGCGTGGCGTTTTATAGTTATATTGATGGTGCGGCGAGCTCTGCAGTGTGGGTTTTGTTGGCAAATCTCATTGCGAGCACTGTTTCATTGCTTTTGCTTATTCCGTCGATAGTTCCGATGGTTGCGGGATGGATCGACAGGGCTGTTTTGCGTAAAGTTGCGGTGTATAGCCTACCGTTGATGGTGGCAGGTATTATGGGAGTTGCCAGTGGTTATATAGATAGGCAGATGATACGTTGGATACTTCCCGAGGATGTTGCACTATCTGAGCTTGGGGTATACTCAGCCGTTGCAAAGATTGCCTCTCTTATGGTTATCTTTCGGCAGATATATACGCTTGGTGCTGAGCCATTTTTTTTGCAGAAGTTTTCTCACAATGATTTTTGTCGTCTGACCTCGGCAGCGCTTAGGTATTTTTTGGGTGCGGGGATTGTTATATTTCTGTCGATGATGTTATTCACCGATCTATTTTCGTTGATTATCGGTTCTGGATTTAGGGCAGGTATGGATATTCTTCCGATACTTTTGCTCTCGAATCTTCTTGCCGGTGTGCTTGTCAACCTTTCGTTTTGGTACAAGGTTGCCGATATGACCAGGTACGCAATTTTTATTACTCTGAGTGGTATTGTCGTAACTGTGTTGATGAATCTGGTATTGATTCCCGATTTTGGATACGGAGGTGCTGCGTGGGCTCGCCTTGGGGGAACTGCCACGATGGTAGTTTTGAGTTATGCGATGAGCAAGCGTCATTACAGGATTGACTACCAACCTCTTACTCTTATTTTTTACGTTTTATATGGCACGGTGATCTACCTTGCCGGTGAATATACCTCACGTATAGATACAAATTGGTTGCGTTGGGGGCTAAACTTTGCAATGATTGCAATTTTTTGCATTATCTTTGCGCTAAAAGAGAGAATAATACCGATAGGAAAATGGAGATAAGAATAGTAAATATGTCAGGTCTTGCGCTTCCGGCGTATGAGACAGCTGGCGCAGCAGGAATGGATCTTCGCGCGAGCATTGTCGATCCGATTGTACTTGGTTCAGGAAGCAGGTGCCTTGTTCCCACGGGTTTGTACGTTGAGATTCCGTTGGGTTATGAGATGCAGGTTCGTCCACGTAGTGGTTTGGCGGCCAAGCGGGGCATTACGGTGCTCAACAGTCCCGGTACGATAGACTCAGACTATCGTGGCGAGATATGCGTTATATTGTATAATAGTTCGTCTGAGGATTTTGTAATTGAGCGAGGCGAGCGCATTGCTCAGGCAGTTGTGGCACGTCACGAGCGTGTGGAGTGGCAGTTGGTCGAGGAGTTGGGTGATAGCGATCGTGGTTCAGGTGGTTTTGGCTCAACGGGAGGGCTGTAATTTGAAAAAAGGAAGAGAAAAAGTGTATAGAATGCAAAGAATTTTGGTTGCCACTGTTATGTTTATATCAGTGAGTATTTTTGGCAACAGGGCAATGGGTCAGAGTGCTCAGAGTTATATGTTTTTGAGCGGTGTGGAGTCTTATGCACTGGGTGATGTGGAGCTTGCCGAGCTTGTATTTGAGGAGTTACTAAAGAAGAATCCTACTCACGCTCCATCGTACTTCTATTTGAGTAAGATCTCTCTTGGTTTGGGCGATATTGAGCAGGGTCTTGATCACATACGTCAGGCCACGATTATTGATTCAACGAACCTTTCCTATTTGGAGTTGTATATAAGTTATTTGATCGATACAGGGGACTATACCACTGCTCTTGATGTTTCGAGGCGTTTGCAGGTTTTGGATCCGGGTGATGGTACGGCTATTCTTTTGGAGGGTTCGCTGTTGTGTGATATGGGTAGGGTTGAGGAGGCATTTTCGGCATCTGCTCGATACGAGCAGCAGTTCGGCATAGATGGCAAGTTGGTCGAGTTGATGTGCAACTGCTATATCAAGGGTCAGATGTATGGCGAGTTGTTGGATTATTTGGGTGGAATCGTTGCTCTTCACCCCTCGGATATTGGGTATGTGTTGATGCTTGCCAACTATAACAATGCACTGGGTCAGAGTTCCGATGCTCGGCGCTATTTTCTCAAGGCTTTGGAGCTTGATGGCACATCACTGAGTGCACTTATGCCTCTTGGCTCTATGTACCTAAGCGAGGGTAACATCGGCAGTTATATTGGTGTTTTGAAGGAAGTATTTGAAAATGATGGAATGTCTGCGGTCGAGAAGGTAGAGTTATTTGAGCAGACGTTTTTTAGTCCCGAGCCGTATCGCAACAACTTTGCATCGATTCGGTCTTTGATAACAATTTTGTTGTTGGAGTACCCCACAGATTTTGATGTTCGGAGTCTGTATGGTCGTTATTTGATCTACACAGGGGAGGTTGATGCCGCTCAGAAGCACTACGAGTCTATGGTTCAGAGTGGTTCGATGAGTAGTGATGTATTGCAGCGTCTTGTAGAGATTAATCTGTACAAGGAGCAGTGGGGTAGTGCAATTGAGTTGTGCGAGCGTGGTATTGCTCAGTACGGAGATTTTGCCTTTATTCACAACAAGATAGTAGGTCAGTGGTTGTCGGGCGACAGTCAGGGTGCTCTTTCGCAGATATCTCGCAGTGTTCGTACGGTAGAGAGTGATTCATTGCTCTCTGTTTTGTATGGAATTGAGGGTGATATTTATCACGAGCTTGGTAGCGACACAAAGAGTTTTAGGTCTTATGACAAGGCTTTGCGGTATGATGGTGATAATTCACTGGTTTTGAACAACTATGCCTACTATTTGGCTCAGCGTGGCAGGAAGTTGGATGTGGCTCTACGTATGTCTCAACGCGCCAATGAGCTATCTGTGGACAATCCGACCTATCTTGACACCGAGGCTTGGGTACTCTATGCTATGGGCAAAATTATTGATGCACAGCTACTTATGAAGCGTGCTCTTGATCTCGATCCTAACCCAAGCGGGGAGGTTTTGATGCACTATGGTGATATATTGTGGGCACTGGGCGACGATTTTTTAGCTCGCAGTTACTGGAAGCGTGCTCGGGAGGTTGATGGAGAGAGTGCTGAGATAGTTGAACGTTTAGAACGAGAGCGTTAGGGTGATGGTTAGGTTTTGTGTTGTAATACGGCGAGTTGTAGCTCTTGCTCTTATCTTGATAGTTGTTGTCTGTGGGGGTAGTTTTGTATACTCTCAGAGCTCTGCAATTGACCTTCTAAGCGAGAAGCGCAAGGCTGCCGAGAGGGAGATTGCTCGTCTTGACAGTGAGCTCAAGGCGATAAAGAACAGCAGTGCCGATTTGCACAAGAAGTTGAGCATACTGAACAAGCGTCTCACTGAGCGCAAGGCGATATTATCTTCGATTGATTCACAGATAACTATCCTTGATCAGAGTGCGGGTAGTAGCAGTGCACAGGCGGCGGCCCATCTTGTTATATTGAATTTGATGCGTGAGGGTTATTCTCAGACCGTTAGAGGTCTATACCGTGCCGGTCAGGTTAACCACTACTCAGATCTTCTCTTAGATGATTCACTACAGAGTTTACGTACACATCGCGAGCATATGGCGATTGTTTTGCTACGTTCGATCGAGAGTCGCAGCACCGAGATTGTAGAGCTTCAGGGTGTGATTGGTAATGAGTTGCGCGATATTGCAGCGAACAGATCTGAGCTCACACTGCTAAAGATTGCAGAGGCCGCCGAGCTAACGCTACTGGCAGCTGAGAGCGAACAGATCAAGGTACTTGAGCGTCAGTTGTCGGCTAAGAGCAGTGAGATAACGAGCGAGAAGCTTAAGCAACAAGCTGCAGTTGAGGAGCTTCAGCGTCAGATATCCCTTGCCATAGATGCCGAGATGAAGGCACGCAAGCGTTCTGAGACACTCAGTGATAGTGAGCTTGATGCGCTGAGCAAGAGTTTTGCACTCAGTCGAGGTCGTCTTCCTTCGCCTATATCTGGTGGAAAGATCACCGATCGATATGGTGTTCACAACCACGCTACTCAGAGTGGTGTCAAGGTCGATAATCGTGGTATTAACCTCAAGGGGGAGGGTGGTGATTTGGTACGTGTTGTGTCGGCAGGTGAGGTGCGTAAGGTTTTTGCGGTGAGCGGTATGGGTACTTCAGTTCTTGTACGTCACGGTTCTTATTTGACGGTTTATTCAAATTTGCGTGATGTACGGGTGAAGGAGGGTGAGAGTGTTTCAAAGGGCGAGATTCTTGGCGTGACGGACCGTAGTGGAGAGATGCACTTTGAGGTGTGGCGTGAGACCGAGACGCAGAATCCGGAGGATTGGATAGAGTTTTAATTTTTGTTTGATCGAGGGTGTAGTAATTTAGTATAGTTCTATTTAACATAATACAGGCTAAAATATGGCAATCATTTTCACAGATATTGACAGTGGCACACGTATATCCTCTGTTCGTGCTCTAAAGTTGTGGATTTTGGGGTGTATAGAGTCAGAGGGTCGTCGTCTTGGCGAGGTTACAATTGCCTTGTGTTCAGACAGTTACATAGAGCGTGAGAATGGCATCTATCTGAGTCATCACTATGCTACCGATATACTCACTTTTTCGTACAACGAGGGAGATATTGTGAGCGGAGATTTGCTGATATCGGTGGATACGGTGCGTCGTAATGGTGAGGAGTATGGTGTGGGATATTTGGTTGAGTTGCATCGTGTTATTATCCACGGTGTTTTGCATCTGTTGGGTTACGATGATGTGGATGATTCACAGCGAGCTGTTATGCGTGAGCGTGAGGACTACTATTTAGGTATTTTGAATTTTTAGGGAGGAGGATATAGCTTTGGTATATGATTATGACATAGTCGTTGTAGGTGGAGGTCACGCAGGTTGCGAGGCAGCGGTAGCATCAGCGAAGCTGGGTTGTCGAACGTTGCTTATCACTCTGGATATGGAGAAGTTGGGTGCGATGTCTTGCAATCCTGCAGTTGGCGGTGTTGCCAAGGGTCAGATAGTTCGTGAGATAGATGCTCTTGGTGGTATGATGGGTATTGTTACTGATCGTAGCACAGTTCAGTTTCGGATGTTGGGTAGGTCTAAGGGTCCGGCTATGTGGAGTCCACGAGCCCAGTGCGACAGGTATTCATATAGCAGGGAGTGGCGTCGCGTTATTGACAGTTGTGATGGTTTATCGGTATGGCAGGATTCAGTGGTAGATATTTTGGTAGAGGATGGGGTGGTGCGAGGTGTATTGACGAAGATGGGTGTTACGATACGCTCACGTTCTGTTATATTGACAGCTGGCACGTTTTTACGAGGATTGATGCACGTAGGTACATCACAGCTGGGCGGTGGTAGGGCAGGTGACAGTGCGGTTTGTGAGTTGACCTCTCGTCTTGAGTCGTTGGGTTTTGTGAGCGATAGGATGAAGACTGGTACGCCGGCACGTATTGATGGTCGCACGATTGATTTTAGTCAGATGACACCTCAGTACGGGGATGCTGAGCCATCGAAGTTTTCTTTTGGCAGCGAGACTGAGAGTGTACGTGATCAGTTGCCCTGTTATTTGGTATACACATCGAGTGAGGTACACTCTATACTTCGGGGTGGATTTGATCGTTCTCCACTTTTGACAGGGACTATCAAGGGCATTGGTCCTCGATATTGTCCGAGCATAGAGGATAAGTTACGCACGTTTTCCGATAAGGATTCTCATCAGTTATTTCTTGAGCCCGAGAGCAGGGATACGAATGAGTATTATTTGAATGGTTTTTCATCGTCACTACCTATGGAGGTACAGATCGAAGCATTGCGTCGTATTGCAGGGTTGGAGCGAGCCGAGATTTACCGTCCGGGTTATGCCATAGAGTATGATTTTTTTCCACCTACACAGCTTTATCACACACTTGAGACAAAGTTGGTAGGGGGTCTCTATTTTGCGGGTCAGGTAAATGGCACTACTGGTTATGAGGAGGCAGCTGCTCAGGGTTTGATAGCTGCAATAAATGCTGCACAGAGGATAAAGTGTGGAGCGGCGTTTATATTGGGCAGGGATGAGGCTTACATAGGTGTTTTAATAGATGATCTTGTTACGAAGGGTGTTGACGAGCCCTATCGTATGTTCACGTCACGTGCTGAGTATCGTATTTTGCTTAGGGGGGACAATGCTGACAGTCGTTTAACACCACGTGGTCGTGAGGTTGGTCTTATTGGTTCGTCGCGCTGGTCTGAGTATTTGTGTCGTTCGTCTCGAATATCTGAGGTAATTGAGTATTTGAGGAGTCATAGTGCGACTCCTTCGGAGCTTGCTGGATATTTTTCGATGGTAGGCACATCAAACATATTGCAGAAGCGTCCGCTGAGTGAGATTTTGGTACGTGGTGATGTTACGTTGGGGGGTTTATTGCATTGTTTACCTTGGTTTCGTTCGTATATTGACTCTCTTGGCGCGTCGAGTTCGGAGCTTGAGAGCGTTGAGATTTCGTACAAGTATGGTGGTTATATAGAGCGTGAGCGTATTGCAGCAGAGAAGATGCGTCGTTTGGAGCATTTGCGTATTCCGAGCGGTTTTGATTTTAGCACAATTGGTTCTTTATCGATTGAGTCTCGTCAGAAGTTAACGAGGATACGTCCATCTACGATTGGTCAGGCGAGCAGGATACCTGGCGTATCGCCTTCGGACATCAATGTGTTGTTGGTATATTTTGGTAGATAGAAAAAACGTTCCACGTGGAACACACAAACAGTAATGAAAAAGATTATAGAAGATAGGGATTTAGGGATTGGCGATGGTAGCAAGTTTTTTGTTCGCTGTGTCAAGTGGTTTACTGGCATAGATGATCTCAATGAATTGTATGGTAGGGTAGTATCTCGCGGAGGTGATTTTGCAAGCGGTACACTTGAGGAGTTGAGGATAAGGGTCGATGAGGGGGGTTACAACCTCGGGGATATACTCCCAGAGAGAGGTGGTGCTGTAATTGTAAGCAATCTTCGGCACGGGTTCTTAGATGCATTAGTATTGCTATGGTCTGTTCAGAGATATAGGAATAGGGTAAAGATACTTGCTCCTCGCATATTGACGGAGATACCCGAGTTGCGCGATTACATTGTGGCGCAGCCAGATGGATACAAAGATAAGGTTGGAGCATATAGAGTGAGGCGAGAGATAGAACAGCTCCTTGAGGAGAATGGGGTGCTTATCACTTTTCCTGCATCTGAGGTTGCAAAAAAATCTACTCTGTTCTCCGCCGTTAGAGAAAGTGATTGGGAGAAGAGAACGATTCGAGCGGTGCGTATCTGTCGCAGGCCGATAATACCGGTCTATATTGATGGTCGAAACAGTTATTGGTACTACGTGATCAGGATGATTGGCAATAAACTCGCAAGGCTTCGATTGGGCAAGGAGTTGCTAAAGAAGTCTGGGGGTAGTGTAAAGGTAGTGTATAGTTCTGCGATAGATCCAGATCTTGTTGCTGGTTTGAAGTCTGCAAATGAGACTCGGGTACTTATAAAGGCGACTACGAGAATAGCACGAGAGATTGATCTTGAGCGCAATAGTGCAGAGAATGCGACTTTGGAAGTGAAGGGTGGTGAAGTTGAGGGATCGTACATTGATCCTCTACTGCTGTGGAGCGCCTCTGGCAAGCAACTCGCAGTGGTGGATGATATGACCTTGACGTCGATAGAGAGGTCGAATGGAGTGGAGCTTGTGGTAAGTTGTAGCAGGGATAACAGTGTTCTTGCTACGTGTATGTTGAGCGACGTAAAGTCATTGATGGAGAGCAACGAAGGTATTGAGGAGTTGAATATCTACAAGGATTATGAGTTCTCGCGTAAGATTGATCACATTATGGAGCGCAGTGTAGAGATTGGTGAGGTAATGGTTAGTGGAGTAAGGGGTCGTGAGAGTAGTGTATCAGAGCTACTTTTCAAGGGGATAATAATGTTATTTGAGGGTAGGGATAATTGGCAACACTTGCTTCATAATAGTCGTGTGGGTATTACCGAGTCTAGAACTTCTCTACGATTGATCATCAACTATTTGAAGGGTAATTACTACACATCATCGATGGAGGGTAGTATAACACCGCGACACAAAACATATGATCTATCACAGCCTCTATTGAAGGGGCGGAGTGGTTGGGTTGTAACTCGCCCAGATGTTCTTACTCAATTTATAAAGGAGGCGGATTCAAAGGCTGAGTTGTGTTCAACTGTGTCGAGGATGTTGTTGGAATATGGTGGTGAATTTTGTTGTTTTAGTAGGAGGTTGCAAGGTAGTGGTAATGAGAGGGTGCAAGGATTGATTATAAGGAGCAAAAAATAGTGTTCCACGTGGAACATTGATAGTAGAAGATGAGAAAAAGAAATCGTCCGCGTCTTAATGACCATATCAATAATGAGTATATCGCTTCGATCAAGAGTCTGAGGCGCAGTAGCCCTACACTTGTCTACGTTGAAGGCTTTGACGATATCGCATTCTGGAGAACGATATTCGATGAATTTGAAAATGAACCATATAATGGAAACTTTGAAATTTCAACTCCTTCGAGAGACGATATGGCTAAGGGTAAAAAGGTTGTACTCGGATTTGCAAAGTCGGCTGGAGAAAATCTAATACTCTGTGTCGATTCTGACTTTGATTACTTGCTCGGAAACAAAAGCGAACAGAGTCGGCTGGTTAACGAAAATAGATACATCGTGCAGACTCAAATATATGCAATAGAAAACTTGCTCTGCTTGCCTACCTCTCTAAAATCTATCGCTGCACAAGCTACAAAAAATGATTACGATATCTTTGATTTTGAGAGCTTCTGTGCCGATTACTCAGAGGCGCTATATCCTCTCTTTGTTTGGTACTTCGCCGCTGCGAAGTACTCTAAAACAAATATGGTAACTCTGGCTGAGTTGAAAAATGTTGCAAAGCTAAACTTCCTTAACCCTGAAAACAATGGTCGCCAGACGGTTCAATACGTTGATCGGCAGGTGAGGAAGAAGGTAGAACAACTCGAAGAGAAGTTTGCCTGGTTTGCTGATAGCCACAGCGAGGCTGAGAGAGTACTGCACGCAAAGGGAGTTAAAGCAAGTGAAACTCATCTGTGGGTGCAGGGACACTTCTGGGTAGATAACGTTGTGAAAATTATTTTGAACACTGTGTGCAATATTCTAAAGAGTCAGATGATAGAGAAGATAGAGGAATCGAATCAAAACAACCTCAATAAACGAAATACTCTGAGCAGTTATAAAAATTCTTTGCGAGACATTGATTCGATGATATATAATAATACTCAGTATAGATTTACAAAGTACTTTGAAGAGATACGAAGACAAATAATAGAGATAATAGATGGCAAGAATAGTAATAGTTGATACGAGCGGAGCTACGTGCTCGGTTGCTTGGTGTGAGGATGGAAAGGTAGTGGAGTTGCGCAGCGACAACAAAGGTGGAGCTATGGCAACTGCCTCAAGTGAACATAGCACACTCCTCGCACCTTTTATTGATGAGACAATCCAAAAATTTGGTCCACCAGATGCAGTTGCTGTGTGTAGTGGTCCTGGTTCGTACACAGGGCTAAGAATTGGAATAGCGACTGCTAAGGGTCTCTGCTATGGTAGTAACACTCCACTAATTCTTATCGATAGCCTTCGAGGGATAGTGGAGGAGGTAGTAGAAAGGTTCGGTAGTGTAGATATGCCAAATAGCGTACTTGCTGCTATGGTAGATGCTCGAAGAATGGAGGTATACTATGCAAAATATAATTTGGATGGTAGCCAGTTAACTGATATTGAGGCTATTAGCATAGATAAGGGAACTATCCTAACCTCAGAAAAGCTATATATTGCTGGAAATGGTGCGAAGAAGTGCTATGATACTCTTCGGTTGAATCACAACGATGTTGAGTATATTGAGGTAGAGCCTAATGCTGGTAGCTATGCTCGGTATGCTCAGCAGTGCTATGATCTTGGTAAATTTAGCGAACTTGCATACAGCGAACCTCTCTATGTAAAGGAGTGGCAACCTTATACAAAAAGCGTATAGTTTGGCTACATTGAGAATTTCGCCAAAAAGTTATTGATGGTTAGTATTTGTTGCTCACCGGTTTCGAGCTCTTTGAGTGTTACTGTACCACTATTTCGTTCCTCCTCGCCCACGAAGGCAATGTATGGTATGTTGTTATTTGTGGCATAGTCAAATTGCTTCTTCATCTTTGCAGGGGTAGGGTAGAGCTGACACGGAATAGCTCTATCACGCAATTGAGTCAAAATAGGGAGTGCTGCGATTGCATCTTGGTCTGAGAAGTTTGCGAAGAGTACTTTGGTTGATACCTCGATATCCTTTGGAAAGAGGTCTCCTTCGATCATTACGTCATATATTCTATCTGCTCCGAAGCTGATACCAACGCCTGAGGTGTCTGGTAGGCCGAAGATTCCTGTTAGGTCGTCATATCTACCACCTCCACAGATGCTTCCCATTGCAAAGTCAGTTGCTTTAACCTCGAAGATAGCACCAGTGTAGTATGATAGTCCGCGAGCGAGCGATAGGTCAAGCTCAATTGGCAAGCTCATATTGATTTTGTCAGCAGCTTGGAGTATATACTCTACCTCGTCGATACCCTCGCACGATCCAACAATGGATTGAATCTTATCTAACTTCTCGCTGTTTGTTCCCTGAAGGTTTAGTATAGGTATGAGGTGTTCAATTGCACTATCGTCTATTCCTTTGTTTTGAAGTTCTGCAATTACACCATTTTCGCCTATTTTATCGATCTTATCGATAGCAGTGGCAATCTCTACCAGTTTGTCAGGATGATTGATTGTAGAGGCTATTGCAGCGAGAATTTTGCGGTTATTTATCTTCAGTACTACATTGATTTTGAGTTTTTGGAATACTCGTTGTACGATTTCCAGAAGTTCAACCTCACAGAGTAATGATTTTGTTCCAATTGTATCAACGTCGCACTGGTAGAACTCTCTGTATCGTCCTTTTTGTGGTCTGTCGGCTCTCCATACGGGGGCGATTTGGTATCTTTTGAATGGGAATTGGATCTCTGCACGGTGCTGCACGACGTACCTTGCGAATGGCACGGTGAGGTCATACCTTAGTCCTTTGTCAGCAATGTTGATAGGGTTAGTAATCTCGTTGAGTGAAAGGTTCTTGGAGTAGTCTCCACTATTTAGTATCTTAAATAGGAGTTTATCACCTTCTTCACCATACTTTCCCATCAGGGATGTGAGGTTTTCTATCGTAGGGGTTTCGATGGGGGAGAATCCATATAGTTCGAAGACATTTTTTATTGAGTTGAAGATATAGTTTCTTCTGGCGAGTTGGCTAGCATTAAAGTCTCGTGTACCTTTGGGCGTTGAGGGTTTATTTGCCATATGTAATAATAGGGTTTAATGTTAAAAGAAATTAGGGTGTAAAATTAGGTAAAACTTTTGAAATGCGCTATATTTGTGGTTGTAAGATTTATATTTTTTTTTGATATAAACTTCTTTATAAGCAGTGAATTTATGGAAGAGGTGAGGTATTGGAGGGAATATTTCGTCGCGTTTTTATTGTTATTATTTATTTTAGTTTTTTTAATTTATTAAATAATTAATTAATAATTAAATATATAAAAAACATAACAATAATAATAGATGTTAATTGTGTTAAAAAGGTTTGATTTTTGTAGTTAAGATATTATAGATTAGATAGTTATATGTATATAGATATTAACAATTTATTTTACTAAAGTATTAAAAGGTGTATGGTATAATGTTAATCAAAGATTTATGAAAAGATAGTCATAGTCAATTATTTTATATATGCAAACAAGTTTTACAACATTTTTAATACACGTTTTTAACATATTTTTCAGACCTATCAACACACAACTAACACTATTACCACAATGATATACTTTGTATCAGATGTCCATCTCGGTTTACTGTTCGGCGATCTCACGGTTCGAGAGCGAGAGCAACGTTTCTGTGAGTTTCTTGACCATATATCCCCCAACTGTACAGAGTTGTTCATAGTGGGAGATCTCTTTGATTTTTGGTTTGAGTGGAAGAGTGTAGTGCCCCGTGGTTTTGTACGCACAATGGGAAGACTCGCAGCTATGGTCGAAAGAGGCACTGTGGTACATTTTTTCGTAGGCAATCACGATATGTGGATCGAGGACTACCTAAGCACAGAGCTTGGAGTTTTGGTGCACCGCGAGCCGCTTATCATAGATCGAGAAGGAAAGAGGCTATATATCACCCATTCTCATACGATGTACAAGCATCGAGGATTTTCAAGATTTTTAGAGGTTTTGTTTACCAGCCGTCGAGCAAAGTGGGTAGCTCAACGTTTGTTTCACCCCGGGGGCGTTGTTCGTTTCGGTCAGGGGTGGAGTAGGAGCAATAGATTAAAGCGCGGGGAGGTATCTCACCGTTTTGTGGTCGAGAACAACGAGTGGATAGCCTCCGCACAGGAGATTCTCAAGAGCGAAGAGATAGATTATTTCGTATTCGGACACCTTCACTCTGCTATCATCTATGATCTAAGCCCAAGGAGTAAGATGGTAGTGCTTGGCGAGTGGGTCGAGCATCCGGTCTATGGCGTGATGGAGGGTAGTGAGATTTCGTTAAAGGAGTGGTAATTACTGTTTTCAGGAGGAGAGGATATGTACTATAAGAAGTTATTTGGTCTTGCCGTTCCGAACATTATATCGAATATCACGATTCCTCTTGTAGGAATGGCAGATTTGGCAGTAGTCGGTCTTCTGGGTAGTGATACCTCACTTAGTGCGATAGCTATCGGTACGGCTGTCTTTAATATGTTGTACTATATGTTGGCGTTTTTGCGAATGGGATCGAGTGGTTTGACTGCTCAGGGCTATGGATCTCGCAACTTTACGGAGGCTGCAATGGTACTACTTCGAGGTGTAGGATTGTCGTTGTTGTTATCGTTTGTGATTTTATTGTTTCAGAGCTATATCGAGGAGTGGTCAATGTGGTTTATGGATGGGAGCCGTGGTGTGGAGCAGGAGGCTATAAGCTACTTTAGAGTTAGGGTATGGGCAGCTCCAGCGACCTTAGCGCTGTACGTATTTCAGGGATGGTTCATCGGGATGCAAAATGCAAGGACACCAATGTGGGTAGCTCTTATCATCAATGTTGTGAACATAGCGGTGTCTTATCTATTTGCCATAGTTTTTGGATATGGTTTAGATGGTGTTGCTTATGGAACATTGTTGGCGCAGTGGGTAGGAGTATTGTTGAGCGTAGGGATTGTATGTTTTTACTACGGTAGAGTATTTCGCGGTGTTGGCAGACGTTGGCGCGAGATCTTCGATGGGGAAAAGCTGAGGGAGTTTTTTGCTCTAAGCGGCGACATTTTCATTCGTACGTTATGTCTCGTTGCAGTCTTTGCATACTTTACCAAAGCGAGCAGTTCTCAGGGCGATGTGTTGCTTGCGGCAAATACATTGTTGATGCAGTTGTTCACATTTTTTTCCTACTTTATGGACGGTTTTGCCTATGCCTCTGAGTCGCTTGCAGGGAGGTACTATGGAGCAGGCAATCGGGAGGGTTTGAAGGGTGTTGTGCGAGCGGTTTTTCGTATAGGAGGTGTTATGGCACTTATTTTTTCGGTTTTGTATATGGGTTTTGGCGATTCTATTTTGATGTTGTTTACTCGCAGCGACGCTATTTTAGCGACAGCTCGTGATTATATAGTGTGGGCAGCGTCAGTACCACTCTTTGGGTTTGCCGCATTTTTATGGGATGGTATAATTGTCGGGATGACCCTCTCACACATACTTCGAAACAGTATGGTGATCTCAACCGCACTCTTTTTTGGTCTTTACGCTCTACTCTTTTCACACTATGGTAACGAGGCATTGTGGATATCATTTTTACTATTTTTGGGTATGCGAGGTCTTTTACAGAGTATTTTAACGAGGAGGTACATACGATGAAGCGGAAGATAATGATATTCGACACGACTCTTCGCGACGGAGAGCAAGTTCCCGGTTGTCAGCTCTCGGGCATCGAGAAGGTACAGCTTGCCGAGAGTCTCGATGCGTTGGGTGTTGATGTGATCGAGGTAGGTTTTGCGGCGAGTTCGATATCAGAGTTTAGGGCCATAGGTGAGGTTAGCAAGGTGGTTCATCGTCCGGTTTTATGCGTATTGAGTCGAGCCGTGTCGAGCGACATTGAGATGGCAGCACGTTCGTTGCGTTACGCACGCAGGAAGCGAATACACACGGGCATAGGTGTATCTCCGCACCATATATTGAAGAAGTTGAGGAGTAGCGAATCGGAGGTATTATCACGAGCAGTTGAGGCAGTCAAGCTATCTCGTCGATATGTAGACGATGTTCAGTTCTATGCCGAGGATGCTGGGAGGTCGGACGATGATTTTTTGTGTAGAGTGGTCGAGCAGGTTATCTCAGCAGGTGCAACGGTTGTAAACATTCCCGATACGACGGGTTATTGTCTTGCCGAGGATTTCGGCGCAAAGATATCAATGCTTTTAGACCGTGTTCCTAACATCGACAAGGCAACACTATCGGTTCACTGTCACAATGATTTGGGTCTTGCCACTGCTTGTACTCTTGCAGGTATAGTGTCAGGCGCAACACAGGTAGAGTGTACGATCAATGGCGTGGGCGAGCGTGCAGGCAATGCTGCCCTTGAGGAGGTTGTCTTAGCACTGCGTACTCATCCCGAGTTGGGGTGCACTACCTCTATCAACACGGAGCGTATTGTTGGTATATCTCGCGAGGTGAGTTCACTGATGAATATGCCTGTTCAGAGCAACAAGTCAGTTGTAGGTCGCAATGCTTTTGCTCACTCCTCGGGCATACACCAGGATGGTGTGCTAAAGAGTCGCGAGACCTATGAGGTTATTGATCCCAGAGATGTAGGTTTGCGAGCGAGTTCGATAGTTCTTACAGCTCGCAGTGGTCGTGCAGCACTCAGTAGCAAGTTACAGGGTATGGGATATTCACTTCGAGGATCAGAGATTGATTTAGTGTATGATCGTTTTTTGGATCTTGCCGAGCGCAACAAGTACTTCAGCGACGATGATCTTTTATCACTGGTGGTTGACATAGATAAGATTCGTTCAGAGCGTCGAGTAGTATTACTATCGGTGCGTGTGTTGAGTGGCGGTGAGGAGTCATCTGCCACAGTATGTTTGGGTGTAGATGGTGAGGAGATAGAGCGTAGTTGTGTAGGTGTTGGTCCGATCGACGCTGCGTTTAATTGTGTTCGAACGATATTGGGTATTGATTATCTTCCTTGTGAGTTTATCATTCAGCCGTTGAGCAAGGGCAGTGCAGATATAGGTCGTGTGAACATAGCGTTGGACAATGGCGAGCGCACGGTTCACGGTTATGCAGCGAACAAGGACATAGTTGTGGCAGCAGTGGAGTCATACATAGATGCCATCAACAGGATATTTTAGCAGGCTATGGTGACATTTACCTAAGAGTAGCCGAAGTTGGAAAAGTAGTGTTGATGATATCGTCGCTTGTTGGTATGGCAATTTATCGCACTGCCCCTCTGGCATAATAACAGCTGTCTATCTCGAAGAAATGAGAAGGCAGAAGAATTCACGCAACCTACAGTGAGATAGAGAGTAGCTATTCTCTATTTCTTTCCTTCAGACCCCCAACTGAATTCATTTTTTCTTCGCTATGATAGCTTAGTTCAAAATATCAACCTTAACCCAGTCTATTTTGAGATTAACGTCTTGGTATGCTTGTACTCGAATCATATTGTCACCAACCTCGAGCTGAACCCCATCGAAGTGAATTTCTTTCCACCCGTCACTCTTTTTTATAAGCATTCCATTCCACTCGTTATTCAAGACACGGTTACCCACAAAGATATCTGCGTGGAAATCCTCTTCTGCATCTATACGTATTGTAAGGTTGGCTTTCAGAGGCTTTGCGACCTGTGCGTTAACATCCATAAAGTTAAAATCGGTCTCGAATCCAGTAACATATCCACTTCCCGAGTATCCCTCTTTGGTACAGGCTATGTATGTACCATCGAGTTTACCACCTTGACGAGGTGCATTTTCCGCCTCGAGGAAGATAGTGATGTTTGCTTTCTCTGCCAATCCCAAACCCACGGGTTTTACTATGGTGTTGATTACTCCATTTTTGTCGTATGTTAGCCAATCTGCCAATATATTGCGGCAGGTGGAGTTGCCATTTGATAGATGTGCGCTGTGGTGGAATGATATCCACTTGCCCTTCCACTCTATTATGGAGCCGTGGTTTGTGCTCGATTTTTTCTCAAATGTTGGTGTAAATACCTTTTGGAAGGTGTATGGGCCGAGTGGTTTGTCAGCAGTTGCGTAGTACATCTGCTGTGGCCATTTGTTATTTGGTAGCCCTGGGTACGATAGGTAGTACTTACCCTTGTACTTGTGTACCCAGGGACCTTCAAACACCTCGAAAAGTTGGTCTGTTAGCTCTACCAATGTGCTTTCTTTGATCGCCCTTAGATCGCCAGTAAGCTCTGCTGCCTGACACTTTGATCCTGCTCCCCAGTATAGATATGCTCTGCCATCATCGTCGACAAAGAGTGATGGGTCTTGTCCAAAGTCAACACCTTTGATATATCCAGCATCGATGAATGGACCTTGTGGATAGTCGCTCACGGCGAGCCCTGTGCGAGTTGTACCAGTTGCGCGCTCCTTCATACAGTGCACCAAATAGTACTTTCCGTTCCAGTATACAGCATCGGCGGCCCACGCCATAGTGCTTGCCCATTCAACATCATCAACTGAGAGGATACGCCCGTGATCTGTCCAATTTACCAGATCTTTGGTCGAGAATGCGTGGTAGCTAAACATTGTTTTGTGGGTGTTTGTACCCGGTGTGTCGTGTGAGGTGTATATCCACAGAGTTTCGGGATCAGCCTCCCAGACGTGTGCCGATGGGTCGGCAGCGTAGAGGTGAGGTATTAGTGGCACTTGTGCGTTTGTTGTTTGTACACTAACGGTTGTGAGTATTCCTACCAGGCAAAGTGTCTTGAGTTTCATAGTTAAAAATGTTTTTTAGGTTCAGAACAGTGCAAAATTACGATTTTCAACCATTCAAAGTATAGTATTATTATAACATTTATTGGTGTTTTACACCCTCCCCTATGTGAAAAGTAGGCTCATAGATTTTTGCTTCTATAGTTTTGTTTATCAAACTACCGTTTGCCACTTTGATGTTGCACTTCTCAAAGAGCGCAACAACCTCTTCTGGTGTGTGCTAAAACCTACGGTATTTCTATAGCCTTACACTTTAGATTCATCATTTGCGCTGCTTCGAGCACCCTTGGCAGTGCGTACCGCATATTACGAGCCGCCTTTAGCGAGTCGTGAAAAACGATTATAGAGCCTGGTTTAAGGTGTTCTATTACCTTTCTTGCGCACTTTCTACCGGTAGTGTATCTGCTATAGTCGAACGAGAGGTTATCCCACATAATGATCTTATATCGTTGGTTTAGTCTTCTGATTTTGGCAGGCGAGATTCTGCCATAAGGTGGTCTAAAGAGGTTTGTATTAAGGAAGGAGTTAGCGAGTTCAACATCCTCGACATACTCCTCGCAGCTATCGAGCAAGACTTTAGTGTGAGAGTATGTATGGTTACCAATTGCGTGTCCTTCGGCTTTAATTCTCTCTACTATGTGTGGGTTTTGTTCAGCGTTTTTGCCGGTGCAGAAAAATGTGGCCTTGGCATTGTATTTGCGAAGTGTGTCGAGGACCCAGGGAGTGATGTGTTCGATCGGCCCGTCGTCGAATGTGAGGTATATAGCATCACTGCACGTTATGTTCCAGACAAGTGAAGGGAATAATTTTTTTATGATATTACCTGGGCGATAGTACATTTTTTTTATACAGATTATGTGTTATCTTTTTGTTAAGTATGAAAATAAGAATTAAATTTGCGATAAGGTAAGTCTTAAACATTGTACAAAATTACATAAAAAAAGGATGAAAAAGATATTTTACGTCATACTTTCTCCACTTTTCCTGTTGTTAGGATGTGGTTCAAATTCTTTGATTGATATATCCTCAACGGGTAGTCCATATGAGGTATTGGTTATCTCTGAGAAGCCTCAGTGGAATGGTATTGTTGGCGATACACTGCGTTCGATAATGTCGGAGGAGGTATTGTGGTTGAATCAGCCGGAGCCAATTTTTGACATATTGAGTATTACTCCCGAGGCTCTCAATGACATTACGCGTCGTCACCGCAATTTATTTATCATCACCATAGATTCTGCTTTGGATAGTACATTTATGACGATTTCAGAGGACAAGTGGTCTACAGGTCAGGTTATTTTGGAGGTTAGTTCTCCCTCAGATAGTCTTGCGGCTCTATATCTATCGGATCATCGCGCCACACTTACAGGTTTTTTGTCGGCCATCGAGCAGAATCGAATGCACGATCGATCGTCGAGGTACAATGAGTCGTATATTGAGAAGCAGATATCCGCGAAGTTTGACATATCGATGGTCATTCCGATGGGATATAAGATAGCTAATGACACGACTGATTTTATGTGGTTGATCTACGATATGCCTATTTCCTCTCAGGGAGTTGTGTTGTATAGTTTTGATAAGCCGTCGGAAGGTGGTGAGAAGTTAAATTTTGTATCAGAGCGTAACTCGGCGATATCTTTGATTCCTGGTCCAGTATCAGGCAGTTATATGTCAACAGATGTTACATTTTATCCTGAGAGTCGAGTAGTAGAGATCAATGGTGTTGGTTGGGTAGAGACTCGTGGTTTTTGGCGAGTTGAGGGAGATTTTATGGGCGGTCCTTTTATCAATTACGTGACGTTGAATAGTGCAACGAATCGTTACCTTGGCATAGATATGTATGTATATTCGCCCTCTCCTCGTTACCCCAAGCGCAATTACATTCGTCAGTTAGAGTCTTTGATGTTGGGGGTTGAGTTTCCGAAGTAGTGTTTCACTTGACATAGCAGTGTGAGAGTATCGGCAGATCAAGTTTTTTTTTCAGAGTCTCTGCTTGCGAGAATGAAAAATAGTAGAATGTGGGCATAGTTAACGCTATGCCCATATTCTTTTTGCCCCAAAAGTTAACTTATTGTTTATGATTGTGTTATGCCATTTTTTAATAATTTTGATTACCACTTCGAGTATTGGTTTGTTGTGCGGGGCAACACTCTATTTCTTCCTCCCTTATGGCAATCGCAAGCGGGTAAAATATATTTAGATGTAGATAGATCTCATACAATTTTTTGTATCTTTGGGGTAGTCAAACTATCTACTATGAGAGTTTAACGACATCGAGCAATACAGATTACTTATAGCATTTGCATACGACGCTAACATTTTTTATGTAAAATATTTAGTAACAAAATAACAACAATTAGAATGGAAGAGAACAAAACAGTAAAGATCGCGGTAGCAGACCCAACAGCATTAGGTTTGCTGGGCCTTGCGATGGTAACATTTGTGGGCGCATCCCAAAAACTTGGACTAACCGACGGAACGTCAATGATAATACCGTGGGCGTTATTTCTCGGTTCTGTAGCTCAAATCATAGCCGGTGTTTTTGATTTCAAGCATAATAATCTTTTTGGGGCAACTGCTTTTTGCGCATATGGATTATTTTGGCTTGCTGTAGCAATGAGTTGGATGATAGGTGGCGGAGTATTTGGCGATTGGTTTGAGGTAACAGCCGATACTAAGCAGCTTGGAGTGGCGCTTTTAGGTTACTTAATATTTTCGCTCTTTATGACCGTTGCAGCCTTTAGGCTAAACACTTTGCTATCTATACTTATGATCTTTATTGACGTACTACTTCTTGCGCTTACCATCAGCACTCTATTTGTCAGTGATATGTGGCATACGATAGCTGCATATAGTGAGTTGGTAATTGCCTTGATGAGTTTTTATGGTGCTGGAGCTGCCCTATTAAATAAGTCTTATGGCAGAGTATTACTACCACTTGGTAAACCTTGGACAAGGTAGTTAAGAGATCAGGTTTAGCTATTTTTTTCTGTGCTATATGGTGCATATCTTTTATGATATTTGTCTTAGTGGTTGATTTTCATAAATTGATTATACTTTAATTAGCTTTAGGGTGCACGTTGGTATTGGTGTAGTAGGTTTTTCATTGTTTTTCGAGCAGACTATCTAATTGCGGATGGTCGCCATCCCAAGGGACCTTTAGCAAAATTCTTTGCGTAGCTCCCTGGCGCCCCTTTTGCGGAGGGCACTCCGTCGTCCTTCTTGACTACTTTTTATACTTGACTTTAGAGCAAACTAATCAAATGCGGCCGAACGA
>CAYJMA010000015.1:0-24828 GCA_964371475.1 uncultured Rikenellaceae bacterium
ACCTTAATAAACAAACAAAAGAACAAAGTGTCGCATTTACAACTTTAATCTGCGGTAAAAAAGTGAAATCAAAACTTCTGACTACCTACTCTCAAGAATACATAGTAATTCAACAAAAGAAGACGCAGAGAAAACTCTAAAACACAGATAATCTTAAACATTATCCCCAATCAAACAATAATGTTAAACTTACAACCACTCTCCGTCTCCGAAGATTAAACTGCCAACTCGAATACTGGTCGATCCGCACTCCACAGCCACACCATAATCACCACTCATCCCCATCGATAACACACGTAACGTCGGATATCTATCAAAAACCCCCTTAAGCACCATAAACTCCTCCCTGATAACACTCATATCATCACAGTAAGTAGCCATCCCCATCAACCCCACAATCTCGACATTTGAAAATCCATCACCCTGCAAAATTTGCTCAATCTCACTCTGCTCAAAACCCTGCTTGCTCTGCTCCCTTGCAATGTGCATCTGCAGAAGCACTTTTACTGTTTTGTTGTTCCTCACCGCCTGTTTCGATATAGCATTGAGTAGCCTTAAACTATCCACACTCTCTATAACCTCCGCAATTGGAACAACAAGATTTACTTTATTTGTTTGAAGATGCCCGATAAAGCGCCACTCTATGTCCTTTGGCAATTTTGCTGCCTTGGCTACAAGTTCCTGAGGTCGGCTCTCACCAAAAACCCTGTGACCAACATCATACAGTGTTTGAATATCCTTGGAAGGAAAGTACTTGCTTACAGCACAGAGCGTTACTCCCTCTGGAAGAGAGCTTTTTACTCGAATAAGGTTTTGAACAATTGACATAGCTAAAAGTAAGGGTGCGGTTAAAATTGGAGTTGTTAAAAAAACTTTTTATCTTTGTGGTAATTGAGCATACAAAAATATTAAATAAAAAATGAAAAAATTACTTTTTACACTATTATTTGTGTCCGTTAGCTACCTAACGGCACTTGCCTGTACCAACGTTATGGTAACTCGCGGCGCATCATCAGATGGTAGCACAATGATCTCTTACCTTGCCGATAGCCATCAACTATACGGTGCACTCTATTTTTTACCAGCGGCAGATCACGCACCTGGTTCAATGCGTTTGGTTCGGGAGTGGGACACTGGCAAGATTTTGGGCGAGATTCCCGAGGTTGCCCATACATACTCGGTGGTAGGCAATATGAATGAGCATCAACTTCTTATCGGCGAGAGTACTTGGGGCGGTCGCCCAGAGTTGCAAGACAGTACGGGAGTCATAGACTATGGCTCGTTGATGTACATTGCCCTGCAGCGTGCAAAGACTGCACGTGAGGCGATACTTGTTATGGCAGATTTAGTTGAAAATTATGGTTACTATAGCAGTGGGGAGAGTATTTCCATAGCAGATGGTAATGAGGTATGGTATCTTGAGATCATCGGCAAGGGTACCAAGATGGTGAAGAACAAGAAGACCAAGAAGATGGAGAATGCCAACAAGGGAGCTGTATGGGTTGCATTGAGGGTTCCAGATGGTATGATTTCGGCACACGCCAATCAGGCTCGTATCACGCAATTTCCGCTCAATGATCCAGAGAATTGTTTGTACTCTTCGGATGTTATCTCCTTTGCCAAAGAGATGGGATATTACGAGGGTTCGGATGCAGAGTTTAGTTTTTCGGATGCCTACAATCCGTTGGAGTTTGGTGGAATGCGTTGGTGTGAGGCCCGCGTATGGAGTATATTTAGGCGCGCAGGCGACACTGCAGCAATGGACGAGTACTTTGACTACGCCCTGGGGCACGACGCAACAAAGCGTATGCCGCTGTGGATCAAGCCCACCAAGAAGCTATCGGTTAAGGACGTAGCCTCGCTAATGCGCGATCACTATGATGGTACACCTCTTCATCTTGGTAGTCAGCCAGGTGCTGGAGCTTTTGAGTTGCCCTATCGTTGGAAGTTGATGACCTTTGAGGTAGATGGTCAGGAGTACGTGAGCGAGCGTGCAATCTCTACGCAACAGACAGGGTGGTGGTATGTTGGCGAGAGTCGTAAAGATTTGCCAGATGCGATTGGTGGTGTACTGTGGTTTGGTGTTGACGATACTGCAACCTCACCGCTTACTCCATACTACTGCTCGGCAACTCGCATAGCGCAGTCTCTGAAGGAGGGCAATGGATCAATGACCGAGTACTCTCCGACCTCGATGTTTTGGATTCAGAACCGCGTTTCAAACTTTGCATATCTGAAGTATAACTACATTAGTAAGGACATCCATCACGCTATGCACCAGTGGGAGGATGCACGATATAGGGAGCAGAGTGCCATTGATGAGATGGCATTGAAGCTCTATGAGACAGATCCTGCCTATGCCGTTGAGTTTCTGACAGATTACTCAGTTCAGACTGCTCAGAATTTGTTTCAGACGTGGCAAGACCTCGACTCATATCTCCTTGTGAAGTATATGGATGGAAATATCAAGAGGGAGACTCAGCGAGGAGTATTTACCGACAATGGTTCAAACTTTAAGATTCCAGAGTTTCCGATTCGTCCGGGGCACTCGCGAGAGTGGGAGGAGTCAGTTGCTGCAGATCCTCAAAGCGAAATTCTCAAAAAAGTAGAACCGAAGCAGTAGTTAGGTAGTTATTATGAAGATTACGTTAATAGGTAAGATTATATCTCAACTGCGCTGTGAGCACCAACTCTCGATCGAGGAGTTGTCTCAGCGCAGTGGAGTATCTCAAGAGAAGTTAGAGGAGATAGAGGCAGGCAACATCACTCCGTCGATTGGTGTAATGGTAAAGATCTCGCGAGCGCTTGGAGCAAGGCTTGGAACTCTGCTCGATGGGCAAGAGAATCTCGGAGCGGTTATCACTCGTAAGGAAGATAGTTTGGTGAGTGGAGATGTGTTGTCGAGCTCGGGAAGTGGCGATAGAACAGCTCATATGAACTTCTTTTCGTTGGCTCAGGGCAAGAAGGACAGAGCAATGGAGCCGATGATCGTGGAGCTTTCGAGCAGCGGTGAGGCAGAGACTCTGAGCGAGCACGAAGGTGAGGAGTTTATATATGTGATTAGTGGCGTTGTGGAGGTGATCTATGGCGAGCAAACCCATACTCTGAGTGCGGGAGATACAATCTACTACGATAGTATTGTTCCTCACTTTGTGGGTAGTGTGTCGAAGGAAGGGGCAAAGATTCTCGCAGTGATATACACTCCGTACTAAACAGGTCGATCTATGATAATAGAGCCATAGGATACTGAAAAAAAAAGGGGGAGAGGCAATGCTATTATTTATGCATTGCCTCTCCCTTTTTTATTTTAATCTCTCCGTCGGCTTCTTGCCATATCACGGCTCTACTCATCAAAGCCCTTACACCATTGAGTGCGACATTTATAGGACACTTAAGTTCATCAACGAGTCTGTTTAGGTCATACCTCCTCCCTGAGTTTAATGCACGTAGGATTTGCTGTTCAATCTTCTCGCTAAGCTCACTTTGTTGTGTTTTATCTTGTTGCCAAGAGAGGCAAAGATCGCATATGCCACAAGATTTCGGATTTTTTTCGTCAAAATACTCTTGAATTATCACCTGTCTACAACGTTTTGTTTGCTCTGCATAGTCTATAACATATCGTGCTTTGAGTTCACTCCTTTGTTTTCTCTGTGAGTATATTTTGTTTGGTATGTAGAGTTCTTTTGTTTGGAGTCTTTCGTAGAGAAAGGCTATGAGTGGTGTTCTTCGTCGAGGTATGTAGCGTATGATTTTATCTCGTGATAGCTCAATGAGACTTTGTACCACGTCGTGTTCGCCGACCTCTGCCACCGAACTTATGTACTTTTCGTCAATGGCGACAAAGTCTACAAAAAGACCTGTGTATGAGCGCAGAATTGTTTGTAGAACAGTGTTTACCGCTGAGCCGTTGTTCTGATATCTATATAGGTCATCTCGGTTGACTCGAAATGTTATTCTTGTTGGGTTGTCCACCTCCTCGGTTAGTGCAATGTATCCTGCGAGGTCGAGAATTCTAAGAGCTGCGTGTGCAGTGAGCGAGTAGACCTTGGCATAGGCAGAGAACTCCATAAGGGAGAAGTCCTTGAGTGTATCCTTGCCATCTCCTATTGCAATTGAGTAGAAGTTAAATAGCTTTTCGTAGACCTTTCGTATTTCCGCCAATGGTGGATACTCCACAGCGATGCGTTGCATTATGGATTGTTGATCCTGAGGTTCGTATAGCATTACCGCCCAACTCGGCAGTCCATCCCTTCCTGCTCTCCCTGCCTCTTGATAGTATGCCTCTATGCTTTCTGGCACGCCGTAGTGAATCACAAATCGCACGTCGGCTTTATCAATTCCCATCCCAAAGGCAGTGGTAGCCACGATTATTCGAGTATCGCCCTGTGTCCAATCTCGTTGTCTTACGGCTCTGAGTTTTGAGTTTAGCCCGGCGTGGTAAAACTCGACGCTGATACCCTGACTCTTTAGGAAATCTGCCACAGTTTCAGTTGCCTTCCGTGTCCTACAATATATAATCCCACATCCGTCGATTTTAGAGATAATGCGCATCATCTGCTCATACTTCCCCAAGCTATTGCGCACCACGAACCGAATATTAGGTCGAGAGAACGAGGTTCGAAAGATTTTCGGTTTCGACAACCTCAGGAAGTGTACAATGTCTTGTAAGACCATATCTGTTGCCGTAGCCGTCAGCGCAAGGATTGGTACATCGGGCAGCACTTCTCGAATCTCTCCAATTCTGAGATAACTTGGTCTAAAGTCGTGCCCCCACTCCGAGATGCAGTGTGCTTCGTCAACGGCGAGTAGCGATACGTTCATCTTTTTGAGCCTCGATCGAAAGATGTATGTATCTATACGCTCGGGGGCAATGTAGAGTATTTTGACATCTCCAAAGATGCAGTTGTCGAGCGTAGCGTCAATCTGCGTGTGTGTCATCGAGGAGTTAATCATCACTGCGTTTATGTGCTTTTTTCGCAGGTTCTGAACCTGGTCGGACATAAGTGCAATTAGTGGACTGATCACTATTGTGAGCCCCTCAGAGAGCAAGGCCGGTAATTGATACGTGATACTCTTCCCTCCTCCCGTTGGCAGTAGCCCCACGCAGTCGTCATTTGCGAGCACAGATGTAATAATTTCTCGCTGCAGGGGTCTAAACGATGAGTGCCCCCAGATACTATTTAATAGCTTCTCTATTACCTTGCTCTATGCTTGGGAAAAAAAAAGTGGAGTTGGGGGGAATCGAACCCCCGTCCAAACAGTGCCACCTCAACCTTTCTACATACTTAGTTTTCGCTTGATTTTCGTCTCAGGGGCAGGTGGAAAACGACCGACTCTATGAGCTTAAGCCTTGTAATAAATTTTCGTCATCGAGCCCAGGGCGTATCTCGATGCTTAACTCCAATTAGTTGATACCCATTGCCGTCGCGCGAAAGAGTGGTCGCTCTGGGCGGGTACTCGTCGGCTCAGCATCCTTGGCTGAGCGGATTAAGGAATCGATCTTCAGATACGATTACGCAGCGAGTGCATAGCTATTATTGCCAGTCAAATTTTGTTGTCCGAGATTAAAGAGGTAGCCAACGACCCTCTGTATGCTTAGTCAAACTGGTCCTACTGCTGTCAAAACCGGTCAACCCCATATTGTGTTATGGTCAATGTTGAGCAAAAAAATTGCCTAACATTGACCACAAAGGTATAAAAAATCTAAAACTTCTCCAAAATTTGCTACCTTTGTGGTAAGATATTGAGTAATATAACGAAAAAAAAGGAGTTTTTAATATAATTATGTGTGGTATAGTTGGATATATTGGCAATCGAGACGCTAAGGATATTCTAATCAAAGGTCTAAAGCGACTTGAGTACAGAGGATATGACAGTGCAGGTATTGCCCTGCTTGATAAGACATCGCTCAACGTTTATAAGTGCAAGGGTAAGGTTTCGAGTCTTGAGGGGCACATCGCCGACAAGAACTGTGCAGGTACACTTGGCATAGCACACACGCGTTGGGCTACGCACGGTGTGCCTAACGACATAAATGCCCACCCTCACGTTTCACAGTCGGGGAGCCTTGCCATTATTCACAACGGCATTATCGAGAACTATCATATTCTCAAAGCAGCACTCATCGAACACGGCTACTCGTTTAAGAGTAGCACCGACTCCGAGGTCTTGGTAAACCTCATAGAGTACATACAGATTACGAAGAGTTGCACTCTCTTTGAGGCAGTTCGTCGTGCGCTGAAGAAGGTTGTAGGAGCCTATGCTATTGCCGTTATAGAGAATGGCAACTCAGATGAGATTGTTGCAGCTCGTAAGAGTAGCCCTTTGGTTGTTGGCATTGGCGATCAGGAGTTTTATCTTGGTTCGGACGCAGCCTCTATTGTTGAGTTTACCAATAACTTTGTATATATCAATGACGATGAGATAGCACTGCTCAGAAGGGGGTGTGATCTGAAGGTAGTAACGCTGGATAATCACGACGCCAAGATCGATGTGCATCAGTTAGAGATAAGCATCTCGGAGCTTGAGAAGGGTGGCTATGAACACTTTATGCTCAAGGAGATATATGAACAACCGAAGACCATTCGAGATTGTATTCGAGGGAGGGTAAATAATGAGTTGCTCGATATTGACATATCTGGAGTGTCGGTCAATAGGGATCGTTTTGAGAAGGTTCGTCGTATCATATTTGTGGCTTGTGGCACGAGTTGGCACGCGTCTCTCATAGGTGAGCATTTGATCGAGAGTATGTGTCGCGTACCGGTGGAGGTAGAGTACGCTTCGGAGTTTAGGTACAGGAACCCTGTGATCGAGAGTGGTGACATCGTAATTGCAGTGTCTCAGTCAGGCGAGACGGCAGATACACTTGCTGCCATTGAGCTTGCTAAGCGATCGGGGGCGTTTGTCTTTGGGGTATGTAATGTGGTTGGTTCGTCGATTTCACGTGCGACAGATTCTGGAGCATACATTCACGTTGGCCCCGAGATCGGTGTAGCCTCGACCAAGGCTTTCACCGGTCAGGTAACAGTCCTTACGATGCTTGCTGTGGCAATTGCTAAGGCGCGGGGGACTATATCCCGAGAGTCAGTTAGCGAGATAGCAGCCCATTTGCTCAAGCTGCCGCAAACGATCGAGGAGGTGCTCAAGACCGACACCGAGGTAATGGAGCTTGCCAAGATCTTTACCTATGCCAAGAACTTTATATACCTTGGTAGGGGGTATAACTATGCCACGGCACTGGAGGGCGCGTTGAAGCTCAAGGAGATATCGTACATCCACGCCGAGGGTTACCCTGCGGCGGAGATGAAGCACGGCCCTATTGCTCTAATCGACCGCGAGATGCCAACCGTAGCGATAGCAACTCCAGATAAGATATACGATAAGACAGCGAGCAACATTCAGGAGATAAAGTCTCGTGGGGGGAAGATCATATCTATTATTTCTCACGATGACACCCACGTCCGTAACTACTCGGACTATACGATCGAGGTGCCGGTGATTCACGAGTGTATGATGCCCATTGTGGTATCGATTCCACTTCAGCTATTGGCATACCATATTGCTGTAAACAAGGGTAGGAATGTAGATCAGCCTCGCAATTTGGCAAAATCTGTAACTGTAGAGTAGCACACAAAATGTATAAGACCTTAGATAGAGGGCAAATCGATGCGCTGCACCAGAGGGGATGTAGTGCAGAGAGTTGGGATAGTGTTTATTTCGAGGATTTTGATCCTGAGTGTTATAGTGGTGTGCACTTTTCGGGTGAGGTGCGAGTAGCGAGTCAGCAGGGGGGGGGTAGTCGAGTGGTGTTGGAAGAGGGCGTTGAGTTTCGCGCGGGGATTTACGGAGCGAGGATTCATAACTGTGAGATTGGTCGGGGGTGTTACATTAGTGGGGTTAGGGAGTATGTTTCGGGGTATAGGATCGGTAGCGGTGTTGTAATTAGTGGTGTTAATAGCCTTAGCACGAGAAGTGGGGATAGGTTTGGTAATGGAGTGCGTGTCTCTGTGCTCAATGAGGCAGGAGGCAGGGAGGTTGCCATCTATGATGAGTTGTCGTCGCAGATCGCCTATCTTATGGCAATGTATAGGGATAGTTCGAGGATGGTCGAGGTGCTTGAGGGGTATATCGATAGGTATGCAGATCAGCGGCAGATTGAGGGGGGGTATGTCGGCGATGGTGCTGTAATACGTGGGTGTGGTGATATTCGGGGGGTGAACATCGGGCAGGGAGCTCAACTCTTGGGGGCTTCGCTTCTTGAGAATGGCTCGGTCAATAGTAGTTTCGGGGCGAGGACGGTGATCGGTCGTGGAGTTATAGCACGAGATTTTATAGTTGCCAGTTCAGGCAGTGTAACCGATGGTGCAATGATTGATAGGTGTTTTGTGGGTCAGGGCACGGAGATTTCTAAGGGGTTTTCGGCAGAAAATTCGCTCTTTTTCTCAAATTGTATAGCAATCAATGGTGAGGCTTGCGCAGTATTTGCAGGGCCGTATACCGTCACGCACCATAAGAGTACGCTGCTTATCGGTGGGTTGTTTTCATTTATGAATGCGGGAAGTGGTTCGAATCAGAGCAACCATATGTATAAGTTTGGGCCAGTGCATCAGGGTATTGTTGAGCGGGGGACGAAACTTGCCAGTGATTCGTATATTCTGTGGCCTATGCGAGTTGGCGCATTTTCGTTGGTCATAGGCAAGCATTATAGCAATGTAGATACCTCGAAGTTGCCATTTTCATATATTATAGAGAAGGAGTATGGAGAGCCGGTGATAATCCCGGGAGCTAATCTGCGCAGTATAGGAGTTATTCGCGACATTGGTAAGTGGCCAGGGAGGGATAAGCGTGGAGATGGTCAGCGGCTTGATCTTATAAATTTCACTCTCCTTACGCCCTATATTGTAGGGAAGATTATCAGTGGGCTTGAGCTTCTGACCGACATTGTGGAGATTGGCGGTAGTGGCGCGTCGGAGTATGTCTATGGTGGCTGTACGATTAAGCGACACTACGTAGAGCGAGGAATTGAGTTCTATCAGGCAGCCATTACGAAGTTTCTTGGCGAGGCACTAATTTCTCGACTGAGTGTTCAGAGTTGGAGTACGTTGGAGGAGATGCGCGCTTTGCTTCATCCCCGTAGCGAGGTAGGCAGTGGCGAGTGGGTAGATATATCGGGGGTTGTGATACCAAGGAGCGAGCAGAAGCATATGGTGAGTGCCATAGAGGATGGGAAGTTGGGTAGTTTATCGGAGGTTTCAGCCGAGTTTGAGCGCATCGGTGCAAACTACGATGAGCACCTATGGCGATGGGCACTTCCGATATTGGAGCAGAGACTCGGGTGCTCTGTGTGTGAGGCAAGATGTAGCCACATCGAGCCGTTGATCAGAGCCTATATGGTGGCAGTGCAGGAGATAAACGACGGCGTGTGTAAAGACGCTCAAAAGGAGTTTGGCGAGCGCATACGCACGGGATTTGGAATAGACGGTGATGACCTCGCACAACGAGATGCCGACTTTAGTGCCGTTCGAGGCTCCCTCGAGTCGAACCCATCTATCGAGGCTGTCCATCAACACACAGCCCACAAACTATCAACAGCCGAGTCTTTGGTGCAGCGTCTAAAAGAGTTATAGCCACTTCTTGCGTCTAAAGTATAGCAGAGTCCCACCGACCGATGCAACCATAAGGAGTATCGCTATAACGTATCCATACTCCCAGTTGAGCTCAGGCATAACCTTGAAGTTCATACCATAGATGCTCGCAATTAGCGTAGGGGGCATAAAGAATACAGAGAGTACGGTAAACATCTTAATGATCTTGTTCTGCTCAATGTTGATAAGACCCATATACATATCTTGCAGGAATTCGAGCCTTTCGAAGTTGAAGTCGGCGTGGTTCAGTAGCGATGCAATGTCTTTTAGCATAATTCCAACTCTTGGGAAGATGTCCACGGGGAATCTATCGGATCGCTGCACTCCGCTCAGTAGTCTTTGGCGGTCAAAGATAGTTTCTCGAAGTAGCATTGTGTTCTCCTGCAGTCTATTGATTTTCAGCAGTATGTCTTTGTCAACGCTTTTATCCACGTCATATGACGAGTTCGATATTTGCGCAATCTGCTTGCTTAGCACCTCTACCATATCTGCATCGAGGTCAATTCTCGCCTCAAGCAGCGAGATAAGTATGTGGTATCCCGTGGTGTGAGTTCTGTATGATATCTGCAGCTTTCTGGAGGCTTCGGCAAATGTGCGAAGGTAGCACGCACGAGTAGATATGAGCACATCGCCCACAATTGTAAACGACACTGTCTCGATCTCGAATCCATCGTCTCTGAGCACCGAGAAGTTCGAGTTACACTGTATCAGCTCTTCGCTTTCTGAGTATCTCGACGAGGTTTCAATCTCCTCTGCCTCCTCTCTACTCTGAAGGCTAATGTCCATATAGCTCTCAATGGTGACTCTCTCTCGTGGCGTAGGGTCGAGAAGGTCAATCCACAGTATGTCGCTTTGGTTTAGCTCCTCAAAGAGGCTGTAATCAGGGTCTGTGATGACTTTATTGAGTGATTTGAGGTATAGTGTTATCATTTTATCTTGCTGATGAAAAGGTTAATTGCTTGGCGTTTCTGTTCGTTGAGCTCATACTCGATCGACTCGGTAAGGTACTTCAAGTTCCTCGGTCGAAGAGCATCGTCAGGCAACGCCGCTGCTATATTCTCGACTCCATATTTCAGCGCATCGTTTAGCTCCTTTTCGGCGGCAATTCCCTCGGGGGTTAGCGCAACCCAGACAGCAAAAACAAAGGGCAAAGAGGTCATCTCCCACCACTGCTCGCTAAGGTCTATCTTATACCGATAGTTCTTCTCAATCTCGAAGACCTTGTCGCCAATAGCTACCAGTGCCTCGCCGTATGTTAGATCGTTGTTGAAAAGGTCAGAGAACTCCACATCAATTTTCCACTTCTCACTGCAAAGTATTCTGCACAATTCGACCGAAGTTCTGGAGTCAGGATCTCTGTATATCTTAGTAATATCGCTCAGTGGCGTATTTGATAGTAGCGCTACGGTATCTACCGCTCCAGTCGCTGAGATCGAGTAGTTGGTAATAATTTTAGCACTTGGAGGTAGTTTTGTCAATAGTGCAGTTGGCAGCAGCGCGATATCGCACTTTTGTTCCACAGCGTACTTCCCACACGTTGAGGGAGGTGCAAGAATCAATCCGCCACTAAGGGCACAAGACCCCAAGCAACGTATGCCATAGATCATTGGCATTGAGTTGATGTACTGAACAGCTATAACTATCACCAGGGTCTCCCATTTGATTAAACGATCGGATGTTAATTCTCTGTTGCCCAGTTCGGGCACAATTTTAGCGCAAAGGTAGCTATTTTTTTGTAGAGAGTCGCAAAGTTTCATTAAAAATTATTAACTTTGTTGCCAGTAAGATAATTAATAGTTTTTTTTTGAGATGGCTTCTTGTCACACAAAGTGTACGAGGACCACAAAGCCCGAGTGGCTAAAGATACGAACGAGACACAGTGAGAAATACGCTGCTGTGTCGTCGCTTGTAGAACAATTTGGTCTTCACACTATTTGTAGTAGTGGTAAGTGCCCCAACATATCTGAGTGTTGGAGTGCATCAACTGCAACCTTTCTAATTGGAGGAGGGATCTGTACTCGGTGTTGCAAGTTTTGCGCCACACCCAGCGGAGTGCCGTTGCCTCTGGACGATGGTGAGCCTCAGAAGATAGCCCGTTCGGTAGAGATTATGGGCATCAAGCACGCCGTTATAACCTCAGTTGATAGGGACGACTTGGCAGATGGTGGTGCTATGCATTGGAAGAGGACAGTGGAGGCAGTTTCGTCCCAAAACCCAGGCACGACTATTGAGGTATTAATTCCAGATTTTGATGGCAGGGAGGATTTGCTTGATGTTATTTTATCGTCAGGGGCAGATATCATAGGCCATAATATAGAGACGGTGGAGCGCGTGTCGCCTTTGGTACGCAGTCGGGCGACTTATGCTCGTTCGCTTGGAGTTTTGAGGTATCTGAGCGAGCGTGGAGCAGAGACCAAAAGCGGACTAATGGTGGGCCTTGGTGAGACCTTTGATGAGGTAATAGGATCGTTGCAGGATCTGTACAACAGTGGGGTTCGTAGGGCAACGATTGGTCAGTACTTGCAGCCCACACGATCGCACTATGGAGTGTGTGAATATATCACTCCGGAGGTATTTGATAGATATGCAGAGGTTGGCAAGGAGATAGGATTTACACACATTGTGAGCGGGCCGCTTGTTCGCTCCTCGTACCACGCCGAGCTATGATCGAGGTTTTAGATATAGGCACGATGGTATATGGCGATGCGTTGGAGGTGCAGCGCGAGGTCTTCGATGGCGTGCAGCGTGGGGTTAGAGACAGTGCGCTAATATTGGTTGAGCACCCTCACGTCTATACTTTGGGTAAGAGTGGTAGGGAGGAGAATTTGTTGATAGGCGAGGATTTTTTACGTAGTATAGATGCTGAGTATTATAGGACAGATCGAGGAGGTGATATAACGTATCACGGTTATGGCCAATTGGTAGGATATCCGATACTTCGGTTGGACGATTTTTCGTTATCGTTGCGAGGATATATCGAGCTATTGGAGCAGAGTTTGATTGAGGTTTTGGATTTGTGGGGTATTGAGAGTGGGCGAGTGGAGGGTGCCACCGGGGTGTGGGTTGAGCAGCGGCGTAAGATTGCCGCCATTGGTGTTAGGGCCTCACGAGGAGTTACAATGCACGGCTTTGCATTGAACATCTCTACCGATTTGAGGTACTTTAGTTATATCAATCCCTGTGGTTTTGTCGATCGGGGTGTTACCTCTCTAAAGGAGGAGGGTGTTGAGGCAACAATGGCAGAAGTCAAGGTTGCTTTTGTGGATCTCTTTAGAGGCAAAGTTGAGAAATAAAAATGGAATATATATATGCAGAGACAGAAAAGAAAGTGGGAGCATTGTCCAGCACCGGACTCTGGTACGGTTGCCGATTTGGCATCCTCCCTTGGCATTGAGAGGGCAGTTGCGAGTCTTCTTCTTCAGCGAGGAATAGATAGTCGTGAGGCAGCCTTAAAGTTTTTCAATCCTTCGTTTGAGGATCTTCACGACCCCTTTTTGATGAAGGGTATGGCAGAGACTATTGACCGTATTGAGCGAGCGATATATAGTGGCGAGCGTGTTATGATCTATGGTGATTATGATGTAGATGGAACATCCTCTACGGCTCTTATGATCAACTACTTTTCGCAGTGGCTCGGAGATATGCTCTACTATATTCCCGACAGGTATGCCGAGGGTTATGGTATATCTCAGAAGGGTATAGACTATGCGGCAGATAATGGTGTTACGTTGATTATCACCGTGGATTGCGGCATTAAAGCAATCGAGGAGGTGGAGTATGCTCGTAGCAGGGGAGTTGATTTTATAATAACCGATCACCACCTTGCCGATGAGGAGCTTCCGGCTGCTGTGGCGGTTGTAGATCCCAAGCAGGCGGATTGTCCCTATCCGTTCAAGGATTTGTCGGGCTGTGGAGTGGCCTTTAAGATAGCTCAGGGGTATGCCCAGAAGCACGGTCGTGGGGTTGAGAGCATAGGGTATTTGCTTGATTTGGTGGTGGTAAGCATCGCTGCCGATATTGTTCCTCTCGTTGACGAGAATAGAGCTATGGCACACTATGGTCTTATACAGTTGAACTCCAAGGAGGTCAATCTCGGGTTGGGCGCAATTATCAATATTTGTCAGCTTGGTCGTCGTCCGATTACTATTGAGGATATAGTATTTAAGATCGGTCCTCGTATCAATGCCACTGGTCGTATGGAGATTGACATAGATCCAGAAGATTCGAGGGCACAGAGTGGGGGTCGTAGTGCGGTGAGGTTGATGACTGCCAGGAGTAAGGATAGAGCGAAGTACTATGTAGAGATTATCGAGAAGTTCAACCACGAGCGGAAGAATGCCGACAGGGCGGTAACACTCAGAGCGAAGGAGATGATCGCCTCCGATCCGAGTCAGCACGGTAGGAGTTGTACGATAATATATTGCCCTGAGTGGATGAAGGGAGTTGTCGGCATTGTAGCATCTCGGCTCATTGAGAGTTACTACCGTCCGACAGTTGTTCTGACCAAGAGCAATGATATGATTACGGGATCTGCGCGGTCGATACCTGGGTTTGATCTATATGGAGCAGTTGAGAGTTGTTCGGATTTGTTGGAGAATTTTGGTGGTCATACCTATGCGGTTGGTCTTACGATACGTCCCGAGAATTTGGAGGAGTTCAAGGCGCGATTTGAGCGATATGTGGATGCAAACATTGAGAGCATCCCGACGGAGCAGTCCTTGGAGATCAATATGCGATTAGATCTTGAGGATATAACACCAAAGTTGCGCAGGGAGTTGAATGTACTTGCACCCTTTGGGGCGGGCAATCCGGCTCCTATATTTGCATCCTACGGCGTTCGTGACAGTGGTGGAGTTCGTGCAGTGGGTGTTGGCGCAGAGCACCTAAAGTTAGCACTATGTTCGGGGATAGGTTCGATCGAGGCTATAGCCTTTTCGTTTAGCAGTTATTTGCCTCACATTGCTTCGGGAGGAGCAGTAGATATATGTTATTCGATTACGGAGAATCACTACGGTTCACGAGTTAGTGCTCAGCTGAAGATAAAGGATATTGTGGTTGATAGTGGGAATTCTATAGGTTTTTAATTTTGGATAACAAGGAAGAGATACGCAGGCGTGCAACACGTTCGATGGTGCGAACGATGAAGGTCATCTATGTTGGCTTTTGTTTGGCTGCAATATTGGTTGTTGTTGTCATAGGGATTACTCAGATCGGGTCGTCTGGCGAGAAGTTGCGAGTACTTGGCGAGCAGCACGCCTACCGTTCGGAGCGCATTGCTGCTGCGCGAGGCAATATTCTCTCCGATGACGATCGCATACTATCGACCTCTATACCCTATTATGAGCTTCGCATAGATTTTGCGGCCCCGGGTCTTACCGACGAGCTCTTTGAGCAGAACATAGCAGCTCTTGCCCACTCTTTGTCGTCGTTTTTCAAGGACAGTTCGGCATCGAGCTACGAGCGGAAACTTCGTCAGGCAAGGGCGGATGGTAAGCGATACTTTAGAATAGCACCACGCAAGGTGAATTACGTGGAGCTACAACAGATAGAGAAGTTTCCGTTGATAGATCGAGGCGTACGTCAGAGCGGTTTTATCTACGAGCCGAGCTATCGCCGAGTTCGTCCCTTTGGCGATGTGGCGGTTAGAACCATAGGTTTTGTGAACTCCAATGGTGTGAAGCTCGGCATAGAGGGTAGCTATGACGATGTTCTGCGAGGTTTGGAGGGTCTTAACATAAAGCAGAAGATATCGGGAAGTTTTTGGATACCGATACAGAGTAATTTGAATATCGATCCTGTCAACGGTCTTGACGTTCGTACGACGATAAACATAGAGATGCAGGATATAGCACAGTCGGCACTGAGAGATAGGGTTGAGGAGGCAGAGGCCGATTGGGGTACAGTGGTTGTTATGGAGGTGGAGAGTGGGGAGATAAAGGCGTTGGCTAATATCACTCGACTGCGAGATGGGGAGTTGGTTGAGGACTATAACTATGCGGTTGGTATGAGTCAGGAGCCGGGTTCAACGTTCAAACTACCGGTTCTTCTGACCCTGCTCGACGATGGTGGGATGTCGATGGGCAGTGTGATCGATACCGAAGATGGGGAGGTGATGATTGGCGAGGCAAAGGTTGTAGATACTCGTGTGGGAGGGTACGGTAGGTTGACCCTGGAGGAGGTCTTCGAGAAGTCCTCAAATGTTGGTATGGCAAAGGCCGTGAACTTGGTTTATGGTGGTCGTGAGTCGCACTTTGTCGATAGGATTATGGAGAGTGGTATTGGAAAGGAGTTGGGGTTGCAAATCGCAGGTGAGCCTCGTCCTACGATCAAGGATCCGAGGGTAAAGGGTAGTGGTTGGGATGGTACGTCGCTTACGATGATGAGTTATGGTTATGCGGTGCGAGTGACTCCGATGCAGACGCTTGCCTACTACAATGGTGTGGCAAATGGCGGCAAGCTGGTAGCTCCACGACTTGTCACAGCACTGCTTGATAAGGGCAAGGTTGTCAGGGAGTTTCCAAGCGAGGTTCTCGTCGAGCAGATAGCCTCGCCGGGCGCAATTAAGGAGGCGCAGCGAGCCCTTTTGGGTGTAGTCGAGAGTGGCACAGCGCGATCGCTGAGAAACCCACTATTTACCATTGCGGCAAAGACCGGTACGGCTCAAATTGCTATGGGGCGTAGCGGGTATATCACAGCCGATGGTTCGCGCCACTATTTAAGCTCGATTGTGGGCTACTTCCCAGCAGATAAACCAAAGTACACTATGATTGTTGCTTGCAAGACCTACTACAAGAAGGGTTCGGACAAGATTTACTACGGTAGTGCACTTGCAGCCCCACTGTTCAAGACCATTGCGCATAATATTTACACCTCGTCCTACGAATTTGTGACGCCACTTCACGGTGGTGGTAGCGGTGGGCAAGAGGGAGGGCTTAGTGGCACGGTCTTACCAGCCGAGGCAGGCAAGGTTGATTCGTTGGGCGTGCCACGTGTCATAGGACTCAGTATGAACCGTGCACTTGGTATGCTTGAGCAGCGAGGATTCGAGGTGGAGTTTCAGGGTCGTGGCACGGTCGTAAGTCAAAGCTACCACAAGGACACAACCTCAGGGGTGGTGACCATCTCTTTGACTCTCGAATAGAGTCTCAACCCGTAGCGGATGAACTCTATGCAAACTCAAGTGCAGAGCCTCTGAAACTTTCATCAAATTCGCCGTCCGAGTACACCACCTTTCCGTTGATTATGGTGTGGTTTACCTTGTGGGAGAATTTTGTACCCTCCATTGGCGACCATCCACACTTATAGAGTATATTGTTTGTCGAAACTTCCCACGGATCTTCCTTGCCTACGACCACAATATCGGCATAGTATCCCTCGATTAGTGCTCCTCGACCGACCACCCCCATACACTCTGCAACTCGGTGGCTCATAAATCGGCTAACGTCCTGTGGCGAGAAGATCTCAAGCATAGCAACCAGCGAGTGTTGCACCATTGGCCCACCACTTGGAGCTTCAGTGTATGGGCGATCTTTCTCTTCGATGGTGTGCGGAGCGTGGTCAGTGGCAACGATGTCCACCCGACCGCTGAGCAAACCATCTCGTAGGGCATCTCTATCCTCTTTGGTCTTTATTGCAGGGTTCCACTTTATGCGATTGCCATATTTTTTGTAGTGCTCGTCGAAGAACCAGAGGTGGTGTACACACACCTCATTTGTGATTTTCTTCTCCCCAACCATCGGCTTGGTCTCAAATAGAGAGAGCTCTCGGGCGGTCGATAGGTGTAGAACGTGAAGTCGTGTGCCATACTTTGCGGCGATATCCACTGCCTCGGCACTCGAACGATAACACGCCTCAGCACTGCGTATCATCGGGTGGTTCTCAATCACGGCGTCTGGCCCAAATGCTTTAATGTTTTGCTGCACTATTTTCTCATCCTCGCAGTGCGTTGCAACAAGCACCGGGCACTCGGCAAATATAGCCTCTAACTTCTCCCTCCTATCCACAAGCATCCCCCCCGTCGAGCTACCCATAAATACTTTAACCCCTGGCGAGAAGCGTCTATTAATCCTTGTAATCTCTCCAAGATTGTCGTTAGTTGCTCCAAGATAGAATGCATAGTTTGCCATTGAAACCTCGGCAGCCCGCTCCATCTTTCTCTCCCACTGCTCACCGCTAACTGTCTGAGGCACAGTGTTTGGCATATCCATAAAGGAGGTAACGCCGCCAGCAACAGCGGCCTTGCTTTCGCTCTTAATATCTGCCTTGTAGGTAAGCCCAGGGTCGCGGAAGTGCACCTGATCGTCAATCACCCCAGCCATAATGTAACCACCCTTCGCATCGATCTTAGTGCTGGCTCTATGTAGCACCTGCTGCTCTACTCTGCCTCGACCAACCTCCACGATCCTCTCACCCTCGACCAAAACATAACCCTCAAACGACTCCCCAAGGTTTACCACCACTCCATTATATATAACTGTCATTGCTCCGTTACGGGTTTAATTTTCCTGAATTTCATCTTGAGCACCCCCCAGAATGCCTCACCAAAGATCCCTCCACTCATCTTAGACTTACCTTCCGTACGATCGGTAAAGATTATTGGCACCTCTTTGATCTTAAACCCGAGCTTATATGCCGAGTACTTCATTTCGATCTGAAATCCATACCCCTTCATACGTATATCCTCAAGGTTGATTGTTCTGAGCACCTTTGCCGCGAAGCATACAAACCCTGCTGTACAGTCCCTTACGGGCATTCCAAGCACTGTTCTTACATATTTGCTGGCGTAGTACGACATAATGACTCGTCCCATTGGCCAGTTCACGACGTTAACACCGGTAACGTACCTCGACCCAATGGCAAGCTCAGCGCCACCGTTTTGGCAAGCATCAAGCAGTTTTACAAGGTCGTCAGGGTTGTGCGAGAAGTCGCAATCCATCTCACACACATAGTCATAGTTGCGCTCCAACGCCCATCGAAAGCCAGCAATATAGGCAGTCCCGAGCCCCAGCTTTCCGCTACGTTCCAAGATGTGCAGCGCAGGGTACTGTTGTTGCAGCTCCTTTACAACACTTGCCGTTCCGTCAGGCGAACCGTCGTCTATGACAAGTAAATCAATGGAAATTGGCAACGAAAAGACCTTGTCGATCATACGTGCGATGTTCTCGATTTCATTATATGTGGGAATTATCACAAGTTGCTTCATTATCTTGCTCTTTTTTTTCGATTATGTGCCATAAAGGTACGATTTTTTTTTAATTTTTTCGTTATATTTGTCCTCAGATGATATGTTTTTCACTATTTTGCAATGCGTTATATCAAATACCTCTTCGCCATATTTCTAATCTCTGTATCGTTGATTGCTATGGGTCAGAACGCTGAACAGGGTGGCGATCCTCGATCATTTACCGTAGGTGGGCGTACGATTACTGTCAAGGGTGGAGATTGGATTATGCGTGAGGAGATTGAGGACACCTTACGCCGACACGGAGCGCGCGTAAAGACTGATTTCTTTTCCAGAATGTTCCTCCCCTCGATTACTCTTCGCGAGGTGGTCGAGATTGAGGGTCAACATACAGCATTTTCAATTAGCGTAGGCACTTCAAGGGTCGTTATACGCTACACATCGGCAGAGATGCTTAGAGAATCGGTGGATGAGTTATACTCACTCTTTGAGAAGCCCTATGGGCAAAGGATCATTGAGCCACAGAGCGGTGTGTACTCTGCAGTCGAGTCGGAGGAGTCAATAAATGTTAATGACGCTGGGGTCTTCGATGGCGTGACTGCCAAGCGAAGTAGCGTTGAGGTGATGGCAGCCATTGATGCCATAAGTGGAGGGAGATCCCCCCAAGGCTTTATCTTTGCGGTTGCCAATAGCGAGTTGTTTCGCGTAGATTTTGAGGTTCTTGATGGTATTAATTCAGAGCGAGATGGTTTGGCTGTGTCGGAGAAATATAGCGATAAGGAGGTTGCGGCCTTTGTGAATTATGCCACAGAGTCAGGAGTTGAGTTTATTCCAGCCATTGATATTTTGTCTCAAAACGAAGTGCTTGAGGACTATATCGGACACTCTATGTACTCGCCCGAGGGAATGCGATTCATCAGAGCAATCATTGAGGAGTGTGCCAGCAAGTGGGGCATTGGAGAGTTGTGCGTCGGCAGGGAGTCGAAATCTACGGCACCGCCATATTACGTAGAGTTTCTATATGAGATTGGTCGGCGATGCGATGTGAAGATTATCATACTATCGAACTAAGGGATGAGAGTAGAGGAAATAATAGAAGATATAGTTGAGCCATTTTCAGCTGTCAAGGAGACTTTGCGTGGAGCTCTCGATTCGGACTATAGAGAGTTGGGGGTTGTTAGCCGCAGTCTTGTTTCAATGCGTGGTAAGATGTTGCGTCCAGCCCTTGCACTGTTGTGTGCGAAGCTATTTGCCGAGCCCACGCAGCGTACAGTAAATGTAGCTGCAATGGTGGAGTTGGTACACAGCGCGACGCTCACACACGACGATGTCATTGACGAGGCATATACACGACACAATACTCTAACGCTCTCTGTTCTTTTACGTTCGCGTTCGGCAGTTTTGGTTGGCGATTTTATGTTCTCAAAGGGTTTATCCCTTGCCTCGCAGGTCAAGGCTTACGAGGAGCTTGATATGGTCATAACTGCCATCGAGCGGCTGGTCGAGGGTGAGTTAAAGCAGAGTCGGAATGTTCGGCGGTTGAGTGTCAGCAGGGAGGATTACTACGAAGTTGCTCGTCTTAAGACCGCATCGCTTATATCGGCAGCGGCAGGTGCAGGAGCATACAGTGTTGGAGCGAGTAGCAGTGATGTTGAGAAGTTGATGGAGTATGGCGCTCAGATCGGTATTGCCTTTCAGATTATGGACGACATTCTCGATTTTTTGCCAGAGTCCAAGAGTGGCAAGGGTTTATACAATGATGTTAAGGAGCGGAAGATTACTCTTCCTTTGATACTGGCAATGGAGCAAGGAGGGAGGGGAGTGCTTAGAGATTTGCGTCGTGGTGATGTTGGCAGTGTGGTGCGTTTTGTGGAGCGTTATGGTGGTGTTGAGGCGGCGCAGAGAGAGATAGAGGAGATAGTAGCTCGTGCGGTAGAGTCGCTTGAGAGTTTTGCACATAGTTCGGCTCGCCGTGCTCTTGTCTCCTTGGCACACTTTGCAGGTAGTAGGAACAATTAACCATTATGATACGATGAAAAAATTTATTACTATGGCACTCTTGCCCTTTGTCGCACTAAGTGCGTGTACTACAATTGAGGCGCAGCCCAGCGCAACCTTCACCCCCAAGACGGAGCTTACCTCGGCAGAGAAACAAGCACGACTCTTCACCCCAGAGGTGATGCTAAAGATGGGGAGGCTAAGCAGTTCTCAGTTATCGCCCGATGGCACTAAGATTTTATATGTGGTTGGTTATCAGAGCATTGAAGATAACAGGGGTTATAACGCCTTGTGGGTTATGGATAGCAACGGTGAGAATAGAGAACAGATTACGGATTATAGCTACTCGGTTGGCGAACCTCGTTGGAGTAGTGATGGGTCGAGGATTTACTTCCTGAGCGACGGACAGGTACACTCGCTCAGTGCAGATGGCACGTCGCTAACCAAGCATAGCGATGTTGAGCAAGGGGTTCGAGGATTTGAGCTCTCGCCCGATCAGAGTAAGATATGGCTTGCAGTAGAGGTGCAAGTGCAGGATGTTGCCTCTTCAATGATATTTGAAGGATTGGAAAAATCCAATGCGCTGATCTATGACGATCTTATGTGTAGGCACTGGGATGTATGGGAGGATGGCAAGTATAGTCATATTTTCGTAGGCGATGTAGAGGATGGCAAGGTTGAGAATCTTGTAGATATTATGGAGGGTGAGCCCTATGATGCCCCCGGTGCACCATACTACAGCAATGGCGAGGTGAGCTGGACTCCAGACTCAAAGTCTGTGGCCTATACGTGCAGGAAGTTGACAGGCTATCAGTATGCAATTTCTACCAATACGGACATCTATCTCTACGATGTATCGTCGCACACCACCAAGAATCTCACCGAAGGTATGTTGGGCTATGATAAGTATCCGACCTTCTCGCCCGATGGCAAGTATATGGCTTGGCAGAGTATGGAAAGAGCTGGTAATGAAAGTGATAAGGAGAGGCTATTTGTAATGGAGCTTTCAACAGGTAGGACAGAGTATCTCAACGAAAATTTTGACTACAATGCCTCACAATACTCGTGGAGCGATAACAGCAAGGAGATATACTTTTTGAGCCCTATGGAGGCAACAATTCAGCTGTGTCGAGCAAGGGTTGGTAGCACCGAAATAGATGTTCTCACCGAAGGCTTGCACGATTACGTATCGTTGTCTGTGGTCAAGGATAGAATTATTGCCGAGAAAACTACCCTTTCTATGGCCTCTGAGCTATTTGCCATTAACCCAATTGACGGTAAGGACTCACAACTATCGTTCATTAATAAAGACATCTATGACAATATTGATATGGGCAAGGTTGAGGAGCGATGGGTTGTAACGAGCGACAACAAAAAGATGCTAACGTGGGTGATCACCCCGCCGCGGGCAACTCTCGACGGATCGGTGAAGTATCCCACGCTGCTATACTGCCAGGGAGGTCCGCAATCAGTTGTGTCGCAGTTTTGGAGCTATCGTTGGAATTTTCAGTTAATGGCAGCTCAGGGTTATGTTGTTGTTGCGCCCAATCGCAGAGGTCTACCATCGTTCGGACAAGAGTGGCTTGATCAGATCTCGGGAGACTATTCAGGTCAGAACATCAAAGACTACTTTAGTGCAATTGATGAGGTAGCCAAGGAGAGTTATGTAGATAGAGATAGGCTTGGTTGCGTGGGAGCGTCCTATGGCGGATACTCGGTGTTTTACATTGCTGGGCATCACAATGACCGATTTAAGGCCTTTATTTCGCACTGCGGTATTTTTGATTTTACCTCGATGTACGGTTCGACAGAGGAACTGTGGTTTGTAAACAATGACTACGGTGGGCCATATTGGGACAAAGCCAACAAAGTTGCGCAACGCTCCTATGCTAACTCTCCTCACCACTTCGTCCAGAATTGGGACACTCCGATTCTGATCATAGCCGGTGAGAAGGACTATCGCATACCATATACTCAGAGCCTTGAGGCTTTTACTGCAGCTCGCGCCCTTGGTGTTGACTCACGCCTTGTGGTATTCAAAGACGAGGCTCACCAAGTATTCAAACCTCAGAACGTGCTGGTCTGGAATAGCGAATTTTTCGGCTGGCTGAACAAATATCTTAAATAATCACAGTGCTATGAAAAGAGTACCATTCATACTTCTTGTGGCTCTGTTGCTCTTCACTCAGATCAACACAGTTGCTCAGAACTATACTTGGGTTTTGGAGCCACAACTCGAAGGAATTAAAGAGATTGGGCACTTTAGCGATGGTGTTGCTCTCTTTGAGACCAAAGACAACAAGTTTGGCTATATAGACACCACGGGCAAGGTGGTGATCTCTGCAAAATACAACTATGGTGGAGAGTTTATTGATGGTATTGCCTCGGTTCAGCTCGGCAATAACTATGGATATATCAACAAGCAAGAAGAGTGGTTCGATGAGGCAGGCGACCTGAGAGAAGGACTGCGATGGATCTCCATTGACGGTCGGGGAGGATATGTAGACAGCGATGGTGGGGTGTTCATAGAGCCTCAGTTTTCAAGCTGTTATTCATTTAGCGACGGTATAGCTATGGTGGTATCTGAGGAGCATAAATATGGTTTTATCAACAAAGAGGGAGAGTTTATCATCACTGCTCAGTATGAAGATGCAGTTGGTTTTAGCGAGGGTTATGCTTGGGTAAAGTACGAGGGTAATTGGTATGTGATAGACAAGTTTGGTGAGTCGCAGAACAATAGGCTATCTGGCATACAACCCTCTATGTTTGTCGAGGGCGTTGCTGTGGTGCACTCTCTGGACGAGAAGTTTGGTTATGCAAATACCGAAGGGACGATGATCATTGACACTACGCTGGAGTATGCAGGAGATTTTTGCAATGGAGTAGCTATTGCGAAGTACCCGGGGTATAAGTACGGCATTTTGAGCCGAGATGCAAAGTGGGTTGGCACTACCTATTTCGACAGCTTTAGTGGCACGCTGAAGAACTTTGCATTGATTCAAGTGGAGGGTAAGTGGGGGTTGATCGACCCTCACGGCGATCTTGCCATAGAACCAATGTATGATTACTTAGAGGATGTGTCCTACACCCTGTTTAGTTTTCTTCAGGGCGGGAAGTACGGTTATGTTGACTTTACGGGAGCTGTTTTGGTTGAGCCGAGGTATGACGAAGCGAGCAGGTTTTACGATGGAATTGCAGTTGTTCGATTGTTGGATAAGTATGGTTTTATAGATTCGGGTGGAGGTGTACTTTATGAGCCACAGTTCGAAGCGGCAGAGAGTTTCAGCGAGGATGTTGCCAGGGTTAAGTTGGGAGGGGGGTATGGTTATGTAAGTAGCAAAGGAGAGTGGGTTATTGAGGCGGAGTTTGAGGGAGCATCAGAGCGGTGTGGTGATGGGTTTGTAGCATTGTGTCTCGATGGTTTGTGGGGTATTGTTCGCATAGGTGAATAATTTAAGTGCGTGTATTTTTGGACAATTGGAAAAAATATTATACATTTGCAGTTCGCTTGTCAGCTATTTTTAGTGGTATCGGGCAGTAAATATGGTCGGTTGGCCGAGTGGCTAGGCAGAGGTCTGCAAAACCTCGTACGGCGGTTCGAATCCGCCACCGACCTCCAAGGGGTAGAGTTAAGTAGGCTCTACCTCTTTTGTATGATATGGTTTAGAACTTGCCAGTGAAAAACCTCTGCCTAGTGGCTTCTATGCTTTTGGGGTCTACGAAATCCTCGTACGGCGGTTCGAATCCGCCACCGACCTCCAAGGGGTCGGGTTAAGTAGGCTCTACCTCTTTTGTATGATATGGTTTAGAACTTGCCAGTGAAAACCTCTGCCTCGTGGCTTCTATGCTTTTGGGGTCTGCGAAACCTCGTTCCTGCCGTCTAAAATCCGCACCGACCTCCAAGAGGTCGGGTTAAGTAGGCTCTACCTCTTTTGTATGATATGGTTTAGAAGGTAATGTGGTAAAAAACAGTTGGTAATTTTGTTTTTTTAAATCGAGAAATAT
>CAYJMA010000016.1:0-15844 GCA_964371475.1 uncultured Rikenellaceae bacterium
TTTAGTCGATTAAACTTGTGGTACTCTAATGGCTCGAAGTTCCTCAGAACTCCGGACCTTTTTTCTACACCAAAATTAATCAATTTTTTATTACTCGTGTCGCATTTACAACTTTAATCTGCGGAAAAAGTGAAATCAAAACTTTTGGCTACCTACTCTAACAATTGACTATAAACTCTTTACACATAACACTAATTTATTCAGATCAAAACACCTCGCTCTCTCTCCTCCCCCCCCCCAAAAAAAAAACAGAGTGAGCAGTTATAATAAACTACCCACTCCGTTTTAATTTAATATTAAAGTGCCTGCTACTTCTGAGCTATATCAGATGGGTCACGCATAATCATACTCTTGTCAAAGCGAAGAGTAACATTACCATCAACCTCAACAAGCACAGTGGTCTCTTCAATCTCCTTGATACGACCATAAATACCACCTGCGGTGATAACCTTCATACCCTTTTCAAGGTTTTTACGAAAGTTGTTAAGTTCCTTTTGACGCTTCTGTTGTGGGCGAATCATTAGGAAGTACATAACTGCAAAGATTGCAACCATCATAATAATGAAGGTGTAATCCATACCTCCGCCTCCTTTTGTAGCCGTAACTGCTGGTGCTTGTAGCAAAATTGTTGAAAAATTCATCGTTCTGTTTTATTTATTAATTAATAGTTATTTTGTAATCACCTCGGCATCGAAATGCACCATAATGCTCTCACTGCCTGCAAATTTCACATCAAAGGACTTAAACTGAACACCGCCTCTACCCTTTGAATCGAAAAAAAACTCAACCTCTCGACTCTCACCACCCATTATCGGCTTGGTGTTATACTTAACCTCCGAGCACCCACACGTTGAGCGTATATCGACAATAACGAGTGGACTATCTCCATTATTGTTTATTGCGAAACTTCCTGCCACTATTTCTCCCTCTCGCACTCTGCCCAAATGCATCGTATCTGGCACTTGCACCAAGGGGATGTTAACCTCTGTCATCGGAGCTCTGCCAACACCTTGCTCAGATGTTGTACCACCTCCACCCTGCTGAGACGAAACTGAACCGCAACCCTCGCATAACACTACCACCAAACACAATAAAAACCAACTCTTTTTCATCGTTTTTCTACCTTTGTTGTTATTAATCCTCGACCAGTTTTCTTTATCCTATCCTCCAGCTCCTTAATAACGCGATATAGCACCCCATTTATAAAGTTATAGCTCTGCGGAGTTGAGTAATACTTTGATATCTCAATATACTCGTTGAGTGTAACTTTGATTGGGATTGTTGGACAACCGACAAGCTCACTGATTGCCACAATAAGAATCAATTTATCCATCATTGCCACGCGTTCGATCTCCCAATTCTCGCTATTGTTCTCAACAACGGACATATACTCCTCATAGTGCGAAATTGAGTGTAATAACAACTTCTCGCCAAACTCTCTATCATCGTCATTGTTAAACATACTGCTGGGGTTACCCTCAACCTCACAAATAGCTTGCCGTAGTGCATACCCAAGGTCATCTATCCACAGAATCGAAATATCTTCGAGTGCTTGAATTACCGTTTCGTTATCCTCGATAAGGGTCGATAGTATCTTGACCACAATCTCCCTATCGCTACTTACTCCATCGAGGTATGGTTCATAAAACGAGGAGTTAATTATCTGATTATACACATCAACTACAACTTCGTGGTGGTTTGTCCACTTCAACTTTGAACCTTTTAGTACTTTTGCCACGTGTTCGCTACGCTCAAGTTCTTTGAGCACGCTATTTTCAACAAATCGTCTCTTAGGGTTTAGGTCTGCGTGGGTGGGTCGTAGCTTTTGTTTGGCTATCTCCTGACGCTCCGAGGCGTAGTGACCAACCTCGACAAGTAGCTGGAGAATAAAGTACGATAGCTCATAACAACTCTGCAAACTGGCGTTATACTCTCCGATGGTCTTCTCAACACTTCGGCTCGAACACTGAACGTGCGAGTAGAGCGAGCGAAGGACTTTGGTGCGCAGTAGGCTACGATTTAACATCTCTTATGTGTACTTTATCTTTAGTGAGCACAAAGGTAGTTACTTTTTCTGGTTTACCAAATAGTTAGTCGTTTAATTCTTGGCGAAATAGAGGTCAACACCTCATAACTTATCGTATTTAGTCTACGTGCTATCTCTGTCTCGCTTAGTGCTCCACCTCCCATTACCACGACTCGATCGCCGACCTTGACCCTATCACTCAGCTTCGAAACATCTATCATAACGGAGTCCATACAAACGTTACCCACGATTGGACAGAGAAGTCCTCCGACCAGAAACTCACCCACGCCACAACTCAACGCTCGGCTAAGTCCATCGGCATATCCGATCGGTAGAACTGCAATGGTCATATCTCTATTTGCAATCCCTCGGCGGTTATACCCTATGGTGCTACCTGCCGACACTCGCTTTATTTGCGCAATCTTGGTACTCAGAGTGGAGGCGCCAAGGTAGAGTCCAATGCCGAGTCGGACTATATCGTAGTGCGCCTCAGCAAAGCGTGCAACCCCTGCGCTATTGGCAAGTGAGCGCAATGGAGCATAGCCAAGCGATGAGATAATCTCTGCACTCATACTATCAAAGAGTGCTATTTGCCCTCTGGTAAAGTCATCCTCGGCTGGATCGTCTGCAGCGGCAAGGTGCGAGAAGATAGTCGCCACACGCACCGCATCACCACACCTATGCATAAGTTCCTCATTGAGCAAGGAAATCTGCTCTGGTGTAAATCCAAGACGATGCATACCCGTATCAATCTTTATATGTATCGGGCAGCCACTCATTCCGCTCTTTTGCACCTCTTCCACATATAGCCTCAACCCTTCAATAGAGTATATCTCTGGTTCGAGCGAATACTCCAACATTGCTCTATATGCACCAAGTTCAGCATTTAGCACCACAATCGGAGCACTTATACCCCCACGCCTAAGTGTTATACCCTCGTCAACATAGGCAACCGCCAGGCAACTAACGCCACTATCGAGCAGTGCACGACCGACCTCCACTCCTCCGAGTCCATAGCCCGAGGCCTTGACCATTGCCATAACTCGTGTAGTGGGGCTACACATCGCCTCATAGTGCCTATAATTCTCCACAACTTTGCTGAGATTCACCTCCAAAATCGTGGTATGCGTGCGCTCCTCAAGTCGAGCACTCACACGCTCCAGACCATACGACCGTGCCCCCTTAATCAACACCACTCCTCCACCATATTGCGACGGACGTATGCTCTCCAACAGCTCCTCGGTGGTATCAAAAAACTCTGCATTTACACCCTCAAAGACAGCACAATGCTTTTTCAACTCCGCTCCAACTCCAACCATTCGCTCCACACCACCCTCTCGAACCATATCCATAAGCTCTGCATATAAAGCCTCGCCACTCATTGCACTCTGCTCGATATCTGTCACAATCAACCTCAACGGACGACCCGCCGACTCGCGAACTGCAAAGTCAAGTGCTGCTCGCAGCGAAACCAAATCGTTTGAATAGGAGTCATTGATTACCACCGAATCATACAACCCACTCTGAACTTCAAGCCTTAAGGAAAGTGGCATAGGGTCTCTTCCCAAGAGAGCCTCAACACCCAAAAGCCTGTAAATCTCTCCCACTATCCACAAGTTGTGCTCCACCATAGTTGCACTGTGGTGTAAATCTCCTCGAATGATCCTCTGAGACGACAGCCCTTCGAAAAGACTCAACTTCTCGCATAACTTCTCAGAGGTCGAGTCAAAATTTTCGGAGTGAGCATCACCTATATTTGTAATAACGCCAATGGTTGGCTGTACAACATCTCTTAACCTCGACATCTCTCCAACCATAGATATCCCTACCTCGATAACCACCACATCCTCATCTCCAGAAGCCATAAGCACTGAGAGTGGAACTCCGACTTGGGAGTTGTACGAACGTGGCGAACGATACATCTTACCCCCCCTCCACACTTGCGAAAACCACTCCTTGACCGTCGTCTTACCATTACTACCTGTAATTGCAACGACCTCCCCGGTGAATGTCTGTCGATGATACTGCGCCCACCGCTGAAGTGCTCGCACGGTATCATCCACCACCACAAAGCTACCAAGTTGCCCTGCATCGTGCGGCACCCTCTCTACCATAAATGCTCGAATCCCCTTCTCGCTTGCATCAAAAATGTGACTATGCCCATCACGTCTACGAGTGGCAAGTGCAATAAAAATGTACTGACTACCTAACCCAACCTCACGACTATCGATGGTAATATGCTCAACCTCTCGATCATCACCGTACAGCCTGCCATCAGTTATCTCAGCGATTTTGCTCAGCGTGTATTTCATTCTCTTTGTCGATGTACTGTTTAACTTCGGTGAGTTGGTCATAGAAATCGCTACCAAAACGACGAACTATGGCATCTCGAACCGCCTCGAAAACTCTTATATTTTTTGCAGCTCCAAGGATCTCGGCTGCTCGGCATATCCCCCATCGGTGGTACTGCAAACCCACCGCTCCGCTCTTTAGTTGCGTAAGGCGAATGGGGTATAGATGACACGATATAGGCTTGTTTACCGAACACTTACCCTCGACATACGCACGCTCTATAGCACACCAAGTGGAGTCCTTATCGGTGGTCACATAGGCGCACTCCGCACCATCAATTAGTGGAGTTGTAAGCTCGCCCTCGTAGTCCATCACTCCATAACCCTGCTCGTGGATAGCTGCAATTCCATCTGCCGTTAAATACTCCTTGTAACTATCATAGTGCTCCTCATACTCCTCCATCTCGCTCAGCTCAAGTGGTGCACCACCATTACCCTCCACACAGCACCCTCCTTTGCACGCACCAAGATCGCAGGAGAACCTCCCAGTGATAACCTCCGTGGCTATTATCTTATCGTCTATCTCTATCATCTCTGTACAATTCACCTTTGCTAATAAAAAGATAGTCGCCAATTCTTAGCGACACATAGTTTGAAACGTATGCTATTCGACTATCCACCAAATCTTGTTGCTCTTCGCTTAGTTCGCACTTAGGATTCCAGTGCGGAAATATCTCGAACGATCTATCAAAGCACCGACCAATGGTGTGGTGCACCCCAAGCAACCTATAATCCCTACACTCGCTCCACTCCTGCCACGCTCTGTGCGCAAACCTCGCCTCAATCGACTTCACTATGCGAGTTATCTTAATTGCCACTCCCTCGATCACTTCCTGCTTATCTCCACAGGCAAAGTTCGGCACGTAGTACCTCTCACCACCCCTTAAAAGCACCGTGTCGGGCATTACATACAACTCCTCGCCTTGACTAACGACTATTTTCATACCTTTAATTTCAATACTAAACACAAAGATATGAATTTTTATCGTATCTTTATATCCAAAACTCAACTCCTTATGACAAAAATAGCAATTATATACGACTTTGATGGCACTCTATCGCCAGGCAATATGCAAGAGTATGACTTCTTACCGGCAGTTGGCAAAGATAATCGAAAGTTTTGGAAGGCTGCCACACAAAAGGCTATTGACAACGATGCTGACCCAATATTGGTCTACCTAAGCGATATGATTATTGCTGCCAAGAACAGCAACAACTCACTAAAGCGTGAAGCGTTTATGCGTTCTGGGGCAAACATCGAGCTCTTCGAGGGGGTCATAGAGTGGTTCTCTCGAATTAACCAATATGGCAAGAGCAGAGGCATTGAGGTTGAGCACTTTATAAATTCATCGGGGATAAAGGAGATGATCGAAGGGACTCCCATTGCAGGGGAGTTTAAGAAGATCTTTGCTTGCTCGTTTCTCTACGATGTGGATGGTGTGGCATACTGGCCTGCTGTGGCGGTGAACTACACCAACAAGACGCAGTTTATATTCAAGATTAACAAAGGGATTATGGAGGTCTCGGATACTCACCGTATAAATGATTATATGCCCGAGGAGGCTCGCCCCGTACCCTTTACAAATATGATATACATTGGCGACGGTACAACCGACATACCTTGTATGCGCTTGGTAAAGGAGAAGATGGGGCACGCCATAGCTGTCTACGATCCCAAAAAAGGCGCAAACAAAAATGTGTCCAAACTACACAGCGATGGTAGGGTAAACTTTGTAGCAGAGGCAAACTACACGGAGGGAGCAAAGCTCAATGCTATTGTTAGCTCCATCATAGATAAAGTAGCTGCCGACAGTGCGCTTTCTACACTTTAGCGACCTTTTTTCTTTTGCGAGAATATCCACTCCATAAACTCTGGGTGGTTGAATGCTGGTGTCCAACTATTGTGGTCGCACCCTGCAAATTCGGTATAGCGCACCTTTGCCCCTACACTCCGCAGAGACAGATACGCCTGGCGCGAACCATCAACAGGCACTACGCTATCAGAATCACCGTGAAATATCCAAAAGTTCACCCCACTGGCACTCTCCATACGCTTGGGATAGACCGTACCGCATATCGGCACCGCTGCTGCAAACAACTCTGGATATCTACTCGTCAGATCATAGGTTGCCATACCGCCCATAGACATACCAATAATGTATACCCTGCGAGAATCAACCAAACCGCTATCAACATAGCTTTCAATTAGCTCCTTTATGGCAACAATCAACGCACTTGGGCTAAACTCAGAGGGCATCTCCATCGGAAGTAGCGACTCGACCGGGCGACTATCATACGCCCAGTAATGATCCTCAGGGCACTGAGCAAACAACACGTATGCAGGATAGTACTCCCTGTTGTATGGGTTGAGGAACATCTGCGAGCCGTGTGTTAACTGCTTCGTGTTGTCATCTCCACGCTCGCCCGAACCGTGCATAAAGATTACCAACGGATACTTCTTTGTCGAACGATCATCTCCTGCACCCAGTGGAGTCAGCTCTCTGTATTGAAGCGTATCGCCTGAGGTTGATACAAAAAATTCTTTGGTGTACTCCTCTTCTCCCTGTGCAAACGTATTTAGGGTAAGCAGTGCAAATAACGCTAATACTATATGTCTCATTTTTTCAAAATATTTAAGATGCTCTCTACATACTCTCTACTGCCCGCGAGTCTCGGGACTTTGTTCTGCCCACCGACCTTACCTCTGGTGCGCATCCACTCGGCAAATGTTCCATCGGGCACGAAATGCACAGTTGGAGCGTTAAGTGTCGAGCAGTTGTGCCGTTTGGCCGCATAGTCCGAGTTTACGCTCTGAAGGGCACTATCGAGACTCTCGGCAAAGAGGGTATGGTGAACTTCATCTAAATCGCTCTCCACGATCCATTCGTGAGCTCCCTTCTCTCTACCCTCCATAAATATTGGAGCCGCAGTATACTCCTTAACCACTGATGCGGTGACCTCGCACGCTTTAGCTATCGCTCTATTTGCATTATCTACGATTATCTCCTCGCCAAAGGCATTTATAAAACTCTTGGTGCGTCCCGTAATGCGAATCTTATAGGGCAACACCGATGTAAATTCAACCGTGTCTCCTATCATATACCTCCACAAACCACAAGATGTGCTAATTATCATTGCATAGTTAACCCCCGTTTGAACCCCTTCGAGTGGCACTGCTGTGGTGTGGTCATCGAGCGTTGCAAGGGGAATAAACTCATAGAAGATCTCATAGTCGAGCATCAGTAGCATTGCCGTATCTGTCGGGTCGTTCTGAAGGGCAAAAAATCCTTCCGAGGCATTATAAGTTTCGATATAGCGCATATCTGGCGAGGTAAATATCTTCTCATACTCTTGTCTATATGGCGAAAAGGCAATACCTCCGTGGATGAACATACACATATCTTTCCACACCTCATTAATGGAGCTCTTGCCACTATACTCCAAAACCTTCTGCATAAGCACCAGGTTCCACGACGGAACGCCAGCGAACGACGTTATGTTCTTACCAACCGTAGCCTTGCAAATTGCCTCGATCTTTTGCTCAAAATCAGATATAAGTGCCACACTTGCCTTGGGCTCCCTGATCCACGATGTAGGGGCAGGAGTATTCTTTATGAGTATAGCCGAGAGATCGCCAACTATCAGCCCTCCCTCCTTCTCAAGAATTGCACTCCCTCCAAGGGTGAGAGATCTACCGCTCAAAGCCTTTGTCTTTGGATAGTTTTCCAGCATAGTAACCACTGTATCTCGACCACCTCGATAGTGACAATTATTCAAGTAGCGACCATTGATAGGAATGTACTTACTCACAGAAGCTGTCGTACCAGAGCTCTTTGCCGCCCATCTTGCATCATCCCCTCTCCATAGAACTCCCCGCTCACCTCTACGCACCCTCTCAATATAGGGCGACAACCCCTCATACTCTACAATTGGGACTCTGCTGGAAAACTCCTCGTAGCTCTTAAACTCGCCAAATTGCCTCAAATAACCATTGTCGTTGGACATTAACAAAGACAGCTGCTGTGCTTGAACCTCTATGGGCTGCGACATAAATCTCTCTATTGCACGCCGTCTATATCCCAACACTCTATGTATTATACTGTTTACCACCGACACCTTTTTTTTATTGATTTGAGACCACAAAGTTACATTTTTTTCATAACTTTGTTACCTATTTTTAAGTTAAACTTACACACTCAAATCTTTTCAGCAATATGAAAACAACAGCTTTCACAGATTTTCACATTGAGAACAACGCTCGTATGGTCGAGTTTGCAGGCTATAATATGCCTATCGAATTTTCAGGCATAGCAGATGAGCACAACGCTGTTCGGCAAAACGTTGGTGTTTTTGACGTAAGCCATATGGGTGAGGTTTGGGTGAAGGGTCCAAATGCACTTGCTTTTCTGCAACACGTTACCTCGAATGATGTCGGGGCACTCTATGACGGAAAGGTTCAATACTCCTGCTTCCCAAACGGCAAGGGTGGAATTGTGGACGATTTGTTGGTCTACCAAATCGACGCCGAGACCTACCTGCTGGTTATAAATGCAAGCAATATCGAGAAGGACTGGGCACACTTGTGTAGCCACGCCGAGAAGTTTGGCATCACAGTCGGCAAGGAGCTTTACAACGCCTCGGACGAAATAGCACAACTTGCCATTCAAGGGCCAAATGCTATGAAGCTCGTACAAAGGCTATGCGCAGAACCAGTAGAAGATATGGAGTACTACACCTTTAAGAAGGTGGAGATTGCCGGCATCAAGGATGCAATACTCTCCATTACAGGATATACCGGTAGTGGTGGATGCGAGATATACGTTGCAAATGAGGATGCAGCTCAGCTATGGAAGGCTATGTGGGAGATTGGAAACGAAATGGGGCTTAAAAACATCGGACTCGGGGCAAGAGACACCCTGCGACTTGAGATGGGATTCTGTCTATACGGCAACGATATTGACGATACGACCTCTCCTATTGAGGCTGGATTGGGATGGATTACTAAGTTTGTTGAGGGCAAAGATTTCATCGACAGAGCATATATGGAACGGCTTAAGGCTGAGGGGATTACTCGCAAACTCGTGGGTGTAGAGATGGTGGATCGAGGTATTGCTCGCCACGGCTATGAGGTTAAGGACGGTGATGGCAATAGCATCGGGGTGGTAACCTCGGGTACGCAAGCACCTGCTGTTGGCAAGGCCATTGCTATGGCATATGTTGCCACGCCACACGCAAAGGTGGGCTCTGAAGTATTTATTGACATAAGAGGACGCCAACTAAAGGCAGTGGTAGTAAAGATGCCCTTTTATAAAGCATAGGTAAAGGGAGTTCCTATACCCTTTGCTCTATGGTATTTAGTCCATTTGCGTGAAAATGGACTAAATATTTGCTATGCGTAGCACCAAATCTCGCAGCAGTTCGCTATTCTCCACCGAGCCGCTACCCATACCCTTGCTCTTCATATCCCACTCTCGGATAAGTCCAAGTATTGCAACACACCTCGGTATGGTGTAGTGGTTAGATGCCGTTAGATACTCCTCCAAAAAGTAGGGACTGGGAAGCCCAAGCTCTCTGCTGAGTTCACTCTGAGAGGGGGCTACTCTGCGACCCATTCTAACCTCGTAGTTTATAAAGGCAAGCGTTGCAAAAGACTTAAAGTGCCGAAACATTGCACCTATGGTGGAGATTAGCGGTGTATCCTTCTCGTTGGCAGAGAGGTGTTCTGCGATGTTCAACGCTTTGTCAAAGTTGAGATACGACAATGACTTGCAGAACTCGTAGTTGTTAAATTTCTTGGATATTCCAATATTATCCTCCACATCTTGTGCCGTGATTATGCGAGACTGGTCATCTCCCAAGCGGACTCCACTAAGACGAGTTAATAGCTTGTCGATTTCGCTCTCTATGCGGTTGAGATTGGCGCCGATACTGTCTGCTATAATAGATATCACTCTGGGCTCAACATCTACTCGCTTCTCCTTGAGTAGTGCCTCCACAAAACGACCAACTTCGTAGTCTCTTGGAGGTATGCTCTCAAAAACAACTCCTCCATCATACGATGAGATCTTCTTGTAGAATGTAGTTCGCTTGTCGACCTTTGCCGACCGATAGACCAGCACCAATACCGTGCTAATCGATGGATTTTCTATATACGATGCAACCTCGTCAATACCCTTAAGCGACTGCGCTTCTCGAACCACCACCAACTGCCTGCTACTCATAACAGGGTACCTTCTTGCCGCAGCGACTACATCTCCGCCGTTACTATCTTTGCCATATATAATCGTCTGATTGAAATCCCTCTCCGATTCTCCGATGCAGTGAGACGTAATATAGTTCTCGATCTTATCAACAAAATAGCCCTCCTCGCCATATAGGAAATAGACTGGCGCATAGTGTCCCTTGGCAAGCGATGCCATAATCTCTGCGCACTCCTTCTGAGTCGTTGCAAAGGTTCTCTTAGTTTCACTGCTCTTCTTTGCCATTATCCCAAATAGTGCGCTATGGTAGCTCCCATAGCGCACTAAATTTATTAACTTTTAAGAGATTATAGTCTTTTCGTACTAAAAAAAAGGGCTACTACCTTCTATTCTCTACTTTGCCGAGTCAGCAGGTAGTACATCGTTGAGATTAACCCCCGGTGCAGTAAATGCGTTGCTACCTTGGCTTTCGCTCTCGATTTTATTCTCAAGTTCTGTGGCTTGACGCGAACGAGCAATATCACCAGATGGCATAGCCATAGTTGCAGCTAAGCTCAACACAACAATAGCAATTGATAGTCCCCAGGTAAAACGCTCAAGGAAGTCCGCAGTCTGACGAACACCCATAACAGCATTCGATGCTCCAAAGTTAGCAGCCATTCCACTCTTTGGGTTTTGAGCCAATACTGAAAGAACAAGCAGTAGGCTTGCAATGAAAATAAGTACAATTAAAAAGATATACATACGTTTTTATTTAATTAAAATAGTTCTAAAATTCTCTATCTATTTACCTCAAGGATATTAATTTTTCCTTTTGAGATGCAAAGTAAGCATTTTTTTCGGGATTTTTCAAACAAAGTTGATCATAAAGTTCTATTGCCTTTTCAAAATTTCCCTGCGCGGCATAAATTTGTGCCATTGTTTCGCTTACCGGGGCACTGTTTTCGTTGATGTGCGGAGCAGCAAGATCGAGATTTTCAATCTCGGTCATATTGAGTTGTTGAAGCTGTGGCGGATTTGAGTTTGGTTCTTCACGCCCATTGGATATGACACACAGTGGGAAGAGGAGGTGTAGACGCTCAACGCTCTGCGCAGATTCAATCCCCGCATAGGTGCCAAAAATACGTGCAAGCTCACAAAAGGGATATCGTGCCAATGTATCAACAATAATTTGTTTTGCCTCTGAGGTGTCAAGCAAGGTTCGATTCCTTACAATATCATTAAAATTCATAACAAGCAGAATATATGGCTTTACCAGTTAGAGAATGCTGCGTTGAAGATGTCCTCAACAAGTTGTTTTACGATCTCTGGAATCAGAGACGACTCTACCGAATTCAACAACTGCGCACTGGGAAAGTCTGCATACGCCGTAAAACTCCGACTGTACGACAGATCCGGATCCTTGATATTTGTAAACTTAACCTGAACTGCAATTGTCAGACGGTTCAACTCCGCAAGCTCATCGCCCGAGATTGCCACAGGGCGGTTATCATAGTCTATGATCTCACCCTCGAACAACACGTCAGGGTTTTCGCTTACAAACTCAAGGCGAGTCTCGCGTTGAATCTTCTGTATCAATTCGTCGGTAAGCGTAGGGCTCAATATTGGAGTTACCATAGCTGCAACGTTCGGAAAGTAATCAACCCTCACTGTTGTCACATCGGGAGAAATAGATGCACCCGAAAAGGAAAATCGCACGCTGCACCCCATCATCACAAGCGCAGTTGCCGTTAGCACTAAAACAATCTTAATTCTTTTCATAACCTATAAATCAATTCCAAGTTCTTTTATCTTACGATATAACGTTCGTTCGGACATAAATAGTTCAGCGGCAGCCTCTTTTCTTCTTCCTCTGTGTTTCTCAAGTGCTGCGACTATGTTCTCCCTAAGCAGATCATTCTTCGTGCGAGGTGCCCCCCCCTCTTCACCACCTCTGCTGCTACCATCGTGACTCAAATCTTCTACTTGTGCAAAATCTTCGTCAATGAGCTGTTTTGGGTTATTATCTGCAATAAAAACTCGCCCCCCACGACCATCTTTGGGGGTGATCTCCGACACCGCACTCCTTAGTTGATTGAGCTCCTCACGCATCTCAAAAATGAGCTTATATAGAATATCTCGCTCACCATCATTTATAGTAGCTCCATCACCCTTGTGTAGCACCGGAAGAGCACTCTGCTCGACTGCTGGCAGGTACTTACTGAGCGTCTGCGCATCTATGTTTCGCTGAGTCTCTATTGCAGAGATCTGCTCTGCCACGTTCTTCAACTGACGAACATTGCCAGGCCAACGATAACCCTCCAACATAGACTTGGCATCGGAGCTAAGCGATATGACTGGCATACGATACTGAGCTGCTATGTCTGCCGCAAAACGACGAAAGAGTAGAGCAATATCTCCCCTACGATCTCGAAGGGGCGGAACAGTAATGGGAACCGTATTTAGTCGATAAAAGAGATCCTCGCGAAAACGACCAACTGACATTGCACTGGGTAGATTTATATTCGTAGCTGCCACCACTCGAACATCGGTCTTTTGAGACTTGCTCGATCCTACTCGCATAAACTCGCCCGTTTGCAACACTCGAAGCAGTCTTACCTGCGTAGTTAGTGGAAGCTCGGCAACTTCATCCAGAAAAATCGTCCCTCCGTTTGCTTGCTCAAAATACCCCTTACGCTCGGCTGTTGCACCAGTGAAGGCTCCCTTCTCGTGCCCAAAAAGCTCACTGTCGATAGTACCCTCAGGAATTGCACCGCAGTTCACCGCAATGTATGTGTTGTGCTTACGAGATGAATAATTGTGAATAATCTGCGGGAAAAACTCCTTCCCAGCACCACTCTCACCTGTTATGAGAACCGAAAGATCGGTTGGTGCTACACGGAGCGCAACTTCAATGGCACGATCAAAGGCTTCTGAGCCTCCGATTATCCCCATCTTCTGCTTTACGCTCTGCGCATCCATTTGTTATACAGTGTCGCCTTCTTGGTTATACATCTTATACTCGATCATACCGAGCGAGTCGTTGCGCACCACGCTAATACTTGCCTTGTATCGCCAACCCCACTTCCTGCGAAGTGATACTACACCGCGTGTAAGGTACGATGCAACGTAGGGATGCGCCTGAATCGTTAGATGCTTGATACCCTTCTCACGTACAAGAAACGCCACTCGACTCTCTATCTGCTCATCAAGCAGTAGCGTTGGACTCACCTGACCCGTACCCCTACAAGTCGGACAACTCTCGGTAATGGTAATCTTGGTCTCGGGGCGAACACGTTGGCGAGTAATCTGCATCAAACCGAATTTCGTAAGCGGAAGAATATTATGTTTGGCTCTATCACTCTGCATTGCAATCTTCATTGCCTCGTACACTTTTGCTCTATTGGCCGATACGTGTAAATCTATAAAGTCTATAACGATAATGCCCCCCATATCCTTCAACCTCAACTGGCGTGCAACCTCGGGTACTGCATTCATATTACACTCCAATGCATTTTGCTCCTGATTTTCATCGGCCTTGGCACGCTTGCCCGAGTTGACATCTATAACGTGTAACGCTTCGGTATGCTCAACAACAAGGTATGCTCCACGCTTGAATGGAACGGTGCGACCAAACTGTTGCTTGATCTGTTTCGTTATTCCATAGTGATCAAAAATCGGGATATTGCCCCTATAGAGCTTCACGATCTTCTCGGCATCGGGCTCAATACCTGAGATATACTCCTTTATACTGTTATAGATCTCGGGGTTGTCGATATGTATGTTTGAGAAACTATCGCTTAGCAAGTCTCGCAATATTGTGGTTGCCCTTGAAGCCTCGCCAAGTATCAGCGACGGCGCCTTGGCACTCTGCAACTTGACCATTGCCGAACGCCACTTTGACAACAAATCCTTAATATCGCTTTGAATCTCCTCGTTTGACTTCCCTTGAGCTGCCGTACGGACTATTGCTCCGAAATTCTTAGGCAACATACCATTTACGATTCCCTTTAGTCGCTTGCGCTCCTCGGAGCTGCGAACCTTCTGCGAGATATGCACCTTCGAGGACATAGGAATTAAAACCAAGTGCCTACCTGCCAATGAAATATCGGTCGTAAGTCGTGGCCCTTTGCTTGAGATTGGCTCCTTAGCAATCTGAACTATGATCGTATCACCGGTCTTGAGAAAATTACCAATCTTGTTCTCTCTGGGCATTGGCGCAGAGAGTTTTTCTCGAGATAGGTCTATGAGTTTTTTATGTGCTCCTGCTGTCTTGGATATTCTGTGCAGTGTCTGAAACTGCGGCCCGAGGTCTAAGTAGTGCAAAAAAGCGTCCTTCTCGTATCCTACATTCACAAAGGCGGCATTCAAACCTGCCATTACCTTACGAACCTTGCCTACATAGAGATCTCCGACTGAAAATCCTCCACCGCCACGCTCTTGGTTTAACTCCACTAAATTTCCGTCCTCCAACAGTGCGATGTCTATATCACTACCGCTACTGTTTATTACCAACTCTTTTATCATTGAAAATTATACTGTTCTAAAATCTTTAATTATTCTATTGTCGTTTGGGGTTTTGCGAGGGAAGCAAAAGGGATGGGGAAGTGTGTGTGGGGGGGGTAGGTGGTGTTGTGTACTCGATTGTTTTTGAGGAGGAGGGGGTGGGTATCACAACGGGACAATAGACTATGCTTACTCTAAAAAAGGGATAGACCTACTCTGCCACAACCTCTGCGCCATAGGTCTATCCTCATATTTAAGGTGATAAATGTTATACTGATCCTATTGAATTTGGGTTTGAATCAGCCTCACATCACATTACGCCATAGGTTATGGCTATTTTTTCTTTTTGTGACGATTTTTTCTAAGACGTTTTTTACGCTTATGGGTCGCCATCTTATGACGTTTTCTTTTTTTTCCGCTTGGCATTTCTTTAGCTTTTATTTAAGTTAGTACTATTTATTATTTTCCTTTACCAGAGTCATAAACTCTTTTGATGGTTTGAATGCTGGAATGTTGTGTTCTGGAACTATGATTGGGGTATTGCTTAGAATGTTGCGAGCCACCTTCTGGGCGCGCTTTCTAAGCACAAAGCTACCAAAACCACGGAGATACACATTTTCACCGCCTTCTAACGAGGTTTTGATGCAATCCATCATACTCTCTACTACCTCTAATGCAACTACCTTTTCGATACCTGTACTTTTAGAAATTTGATCAACAATTTGCGCTTTTGTCATTTTATTATGCTCAATTTAAGTTTTTGAAACTTTGTTATTACTCCA
>CAYJMA010000016.1:15854-22513 GCA_964371475.1 uncultured Rikenellaceae bacterium
CCTTCGTAACTCCCCCCTCATCTCCTCCTCCCACTCTCATCTCCCCCCCTGCTGCTACCCCCTCTCACCCTCACGTCGCCCATCTTAGTGCGCCAAGACAACTCTAACGCTCTGGCAACCAGCAAATTAACCGCCACTTAGGCAACCTCTTAGTGTACAAAGATAAACTAATTTTTTATATTTGGAACGTGTGGAGCTATTTTTTTTGCTATTTTTTGCATTAACCATAGTGGAGTGGATGTAGCTCCACAAATACCAAAAGAGGTGCCACTATTCAAAATTTCAGGAGTTATATCATCCTGATTCTCGATAAAAAAGGTCTTAGCATTACTACTCAAACATATCTCGTATAGCGCCTTGCCATTTGAGCTGTGTCTGCCACTGACGAATAGTACTACGTCGAAGCGCTTGGCAAAATGAAAAAGGTGTTCGTTGCGCCCCGACACCTCACGACATATAGTGTCGAGTATGGTAACTTTACTTACATCTTCGGTCTTCTCCAAAATTGCACTTTTCACTGTCTCGAAGAGCTCGACACTCTGTGTGGTCTGCGACAGCAAGGTTATTGGTCTACTAAAATCCACTCCTTGCAAATCCTCGACACTCTCCACCACAAGGACATCACCTCCAACCTGTCCCGAGAGTCCAACAACCTCGCTATGGCCCTGTTTGCCAAGTATGAGAACCTTTCCCTCCACCCTTTGCATCTCTTGCCAAGCATCCTTAACCTTGCGTTGCAACGAAGCAACAACAGGGCACGTGGCATCTACGAGGCTCAGATGATGTTTCTCAATTGTATGGAATGTAGATGGTGGTTCGCCGTGAGCTCGAATAAGGACTGTTGCACCTGTTGGAAGTTGGCTCAATTGGTCGTGCGAGATGATCTTAAGCCCGTGTTTTTCGAGTCGTGATGTCTCCATACGATTGTGCACAATCTCGCCGAGCGAATAACCACTGCCGCACTCTCTAAGAAATGACTCCGCAGCATCTATCGCCCTTACCACTCCGAAACAAAAACCCGAACGATCATCAATCTCTACATTCTTTACCTGCCTTACTCTTTGCTCGTCAAGGTTATGCTCGGCAGCATCTCCGCTAAACTCCCCTGCGGTAAACTCCCTGCGACCTCCAAGCAAAAAAGCTAAGTATGTTATTGGCAATCCTTCTGCAACAAAGACCTTTTCGTAGGTAGTCTGAATACGAAGCAGCTCAGGCATACTATCTCCCAGTGAGTATATATCTTCGTTTTGCTCGATGATTTTCAGTCCATTTTCAGCTATGACGTGTTTGGTGTAGTGGTAAAGATGTGCGCTGTCTGTTTTGAGATGGACTACGCCATCGGGGGTGAGAAACGAGGCATAACGAGTGAGAAACTCAGGTGAGGTCAATCTGCGGTGCGCCTGCGAGCCCTTAAGTCGTGGGTCTGAGAAGGTCAACCACACTTCGCTGACTTCTCGCTCTGCAAAAAACGACTCGATAAACTCTATTCTGGTTCGCAAGAATGCCACATTGTGCAACTCCAACTCCGTAGCCGTCTTTGCTCCACGCCACATACGCGCTCCTTTTATGTCGATGCCTATGAAATTCTTATGCGGGTAGCGTCTTGCCAACTCCACGGTGTACTCACCCTTGCCACAGCCCAGCTCCAGAACTATCGGGTTGTCGTTGCCAAAAAAATCGGCACCCCATCGACCCTTTAACTTATAATCCTTATGAAAAATCTCGTCAAACTCGGGCTGAACCATACACCTAAAGGTTAGATTCTCTGCAAATTTACGTAACTTATCCTTTCCCACTATGTTGTTTATTTGTTGTGTTTTTCTATATCTTTTGTGCGTTGTCGACCTCTATGCTAACACTGAGTACGTGTTGGAGATCACTCTTCGGCCAAATTGTCATTGCGTGGTTGTTCAGCGACTGCCAGTAGATATTCTCCCTGTACGGAATCGTTACAGATCGAAGCTGCGAACCGTACCCACGAGGAAGAGTAAAACTAAGGCTATCCACCGTATAGAGCATATCACCATTCTGAGTCTTTACGTATAGAACCACCGGAGTGTTTGAAACCGTACGGTCGTAACGAAGGGTCAGTAGTACCTCGGAAGATGAAATAGTAGTTGTAGGGCAAAACTCAAAAGAGACTCGCTTATCACCACTCCACTCCCCCTGCGAAAAGTCATAAACCTCGCTATATGTCGTAAGGGTACTACATCCACATAATAGCCCCAACAATAATATAGTTATGATCGCTCTGATCATTTCTGAGTAGCGTCTTTTTTACCACCCTCGCTCGATCCGCCTTTATCACCACCATCACGCCTCTTCTTACCTCTAAAATTACCCTTCTTTCGATTTGGCTTCTTGCCTCCTCGCTCCTTATCAAATCGTGTCAGACTATCATCGAGCTCAACATTGTGCATCTGAGGCTCTGCACGGTGTACGGCTACTCTGTTTGGTTTACTCTGCTCTTCAAGTTGAGCAACCTTCTCTCCTCGTTGATTTACTGCCTGTATCTCTCGAACTCGCTTGGCTGTGAGTGGAATCACTATCGAGGAGTTGTGTTGCGAGGGTGAAAAAAAGAGTGTCGAGGTCAACGGATCTGTCTTTACAAGGTAGTACGAACCATCGAGAGTCTCCAGCGGATTGTTTACCCTCGGCATAGACTTCTTCGCATCAAGATAGCTATCCACCTCGTAGTTCAAACAGCACTTTAGCTTGGAGCACTGCCCTGCAAGTTTCTGCGGATTGAACGATATATCCTGCGCACGTGCCGCACCTATACCAATGGTCGAGAAGTGATTTATCCACGACGAACAACACAACTCCCGACCACAAGCTCCAATTCCTCCAATACGACCTGCTTCCTGACGTGCACCAATCTGCTTCATCTCCACCCTTACTCTGAACCTCTCGAAAAGCACCTTGATGAGCTCTCTGAAGTCTACCCTTCCATCTGCTATGTAGTAAAAAATCGCCTTTAGCCCATCTCCCTGATACTCCACATCACCTATCTTCATATCGAGTCCAAGGTCTGCACTAATCTTTCGTGCACCGATCATAGTGGTATGCTCCCTTGAGATAGCCTCCCCCCAACGAGAAATATCACTGGAGCTTGCCATACGCAACACCTTAGAGATTTCCTCGAAGTTAAACTTTGGATTCGCACGCCTTATTTGCTTTAGTACCATAGGGGTGCTAACCATCGTAACAATACCGACATCAAACCCCGGAGTCCCCTCCACGGCTATAATATCGCCCACTTTTAGCATTAAAGCAGCTTTACTATTATCATAAAACCCTTTACGAGTATTCTTAAAGCGCACCTCGACAATCTTTGGAGGCTCACCGCACGATCTGGGGAGAGGCTCCATCCAGTCATAGACCTCCATTTTATGACCTCCTCGAATGTTCTGCGCCGAGACTTCGCCATCTCGCTCACCTTTTGAGAATTTACATCCTCGTGAAATATTTATAGTATCGCTCATAAATCTTCTTTACCTTTCATAGTACATTTGTGCAAAGGTACTATTTTTTTGTTACTTTTAATTCCTCGTGCTCGAAAATAAGCACCGTAGCAATCCATTTCACCACTTAATCTCTCCTCTCCCGCAACTTGACAGATAGTGGTTTGCTTGGGAGAAGTGGTCGGAGCCAAACCAGCCTCGATGTGCTGAAAGGGGTGAGGGATGAACCGAACGCAGGATGAGATTTCGCTCAGAGTCAACAAACCCAGCCTTCTTTTGTGCATAAGCCCCCCAGAGCATATATACCACCGAATCTCTACTCGAATTCACCGCGCCAATTATTGCATCGGTAAAGCTCTCCCATCCACGCCCCTGGTGAGACAATGGAGTATGAGCACGGACAGTAAGAATTGAGTTTAGAAGCAGTACTCCTTGCCTTGCCCACGCCTCAAGCTCGCCAGAGCTTCGCTCTGAGCTCTGCGCCTCTTTGAGAATGTTGCGCAGTGACGGCGGGCAGGGCACTCCCCCTGCAACTGAAAAAGCAAGACCATTAGCCTGACCATAGTTATGGTACGGATCCTGACCGACAATTACCACCCTTGTGCTCTGGAGAGAACACAGTTCAAGCGAGCGGAAAACTTGAGCCCTTGGAGGAAAAACCTCACCACAGCAATACTCCTCGTCGACAAAGTCAAAGAGCTCCCCGATGTATGGCTTAGACAGCTCCATCTCTAAAGCCGCTCTCCACTCGGATGGTATGTAATTCGATAACATTATGGCTCGGTTGTTTTGTTTCTGGTAGTAAATATACGCATAAATTTCTATCTTTGTGGTCAAACGAAATGAAATGTTATGGAAATCATTACCGAAAAGTGTATAGGATGTAGTCGATGCGTGCGGATATGCCCTGCAGCGATATTCAAAACGGTTGAGAATCATAAAGCCCCCGTTGTTGTAGATGCTGAGCTCTGTATTGAGTGTGGGCACTGTGTTGGTGTCTGCCCCCAAGGGGCAGTGGCGCACGAGTGCTTCCCTGCAAATAGAACTCACAAGATCGAGTACGCATCATACCCCACCCCACAGCAGATGATGACAATAATTGCAGGTAGACGTAGCAATAGAGCCTTTAGCAAAGAGCCCATACCAATCGACAAACTGCATCTCATTGCACGTGCAGCACACCTTGCCCCAACGGCAAGCAATCTACAAGGAATTAGCTATACGCTAATCACCACACCTGAGGAGCTGCGGAAAATTAGCGACTATACGATGACAACATTTACCAAGCTCTATAGACTGCTCACAAACCCACTTGTGCAACTCATCTGCAAACCGTTTATGAGACCTCTCTATCATAAATATGTACCTTCGTTTGGCAAGATGATCGAAGCCTACAAAGAGGGTGTCGATCCCGTGCTTAGGGGGGCAACGGCTGTTCTACTTATCCACGCCAATAAAGGAAGTAGGTTTGGAGTAGAGGATACAAATCTCGCATATCAAAACGGCTCGCTAATGGCAGAGAGTCTGGGTATTAGTCAGTTCTACACCGGTTTTGTGCTAACTGCTCTGAAGCGTGGCAAAGGCAAACTGGAACGAGAGTTAGAGATCGAGGGTAGAGTTATGGCAGGTATGGCACTAGGTATGCCGAGCTTTCGGTATGAGAATTATGTGGATAGAAAAGATATTAAACTCACAGTACGATGAAACGACTACTCACCTCAATAATACTTCTGCTGTGTGGTACACATATAACCACTGCTCAGGCTCCGCCAAGTTGTTTGACAGGCACCGACACGGCAGAACTATCATCAGAGCTCCACGACTCTACACATCAAGGCGTGCGGTCTTTGGAGCATATGATCGGGCAACTTTTGGTCGTCGGATTTATAGGAACTGAGCCCTCACAGGAGGTTATAGATGCCGTGGGGCTATACTCCGTAGGGGGTGTGATACTCTTTGATGCTAACGTATCTGAGGACTATGGCGAGCGAAATATACGCAGTGTGGAGCAAACCCGCAAGCTAACCGATAGTCTACAAACATTGGCACGAGGGGCTGGAATTCCGAGACTTATTATAGCCATTGACCAAGAAGGAGGTAGGGTCAACCGTCTGAAGAGTGGTTATGGTTTTCCTCACAGCCGTAGCGCTTGGTACCTCGGCAACTGTGGGTCGATAGACAGCACTCTGCACTATGGCGAGCTCACGGCACGTACTCTGGCAAGCGTCGGCATTAATATAAACTATGCCCCTTGTGTTGACCTTGCAAGTAATATTGACAGTCCTGCAATTGGACGACTTGAACGGGCTTATAGCGCCAACTATGAAGAGGTTGCTCGACACGCTGAAGCGTGGGTAGAAACGCACCATAGGCACGGTATTTTAACATCACTGAAGCACTTCCCCGGGCACGGCAGTGCAACTAAAGATAGCCACTATGGATTAACCAACATCACGTCTTCGTGGAACAAAGATGAGCTTAAACCATATCAAGCTATCATTGAGCAGGGCTACAACGACATTGTAATGGTTGGGCACCTCTTCAACTCGCACATCGATGATAAATATCCTGCATCCCTATCGAGGGCAACAGTAGATATTCTTCGTTCAGCTATGAGCTACAATGGTGTTATTGCCACCGATGATATGAATATGGGTGCCATTGTCAACAATTATTCCTATGAGCGTGCGCTCGAACTTGCTCTAAATGCGGGTGTTGATATGATAATCATTGGTAATAATGCAAAGCATTACGAAGCGGATTTGGTTTCTCGCACGGTAAAGATTATATGGAATCTCGTGGAAAGTGGCAAGGTGTCAAGAGATAGAATCGAGGAGGCATACGGTCGCATTATGGCTTTAAAGCGACGTCTAAATTAGCTTCATTACGTCTTTTTTTTTAGCATTCGCATAGATCAGAGATTTACTCACGCAGGTTGTGTGTTAGGGTCATAGTCAAGATTTAGAGTAGGTGATCAAAAGTTTTGATTTCACTTTTTCAAAAGTGAAGCCGCCGGCAGGCAGTGCGAGCTGGTTATGCCAAAACGGTCGCCAGTGAACTACGCAAAAGAATTTTGCGGAGGTCGCGTGGGGCGTCGTTCGTCCGCATTTGGTTGGTTGCTCTAAAAAAAAGTTCTCGGAGTGGACGACGGAGGGCACTGGCAAAAGGAGCGAATAGCGATGTTTGCAGGTGTCC
>CAYJMA010000017.1:0-20697 GCA_964371475.1 uncultured Rikenellaceae bacterium
ATGGTCGCCAGTGAGCTACGCAAAAGGAGCGGTGAGCGATTTTGCGGAGGTCGCTCGGGGTGGCGACCTCCGCAATTTGGTAGTTTGCTCTAAAGGTTTCGGCGTGGACGACGGAGGACAACGGCAAAATGAGCGATCAGCGATTTTGCAGGTGTCCTCGTGGGGCGTCGGACACCCGCACTGGGTTGGTTACTCTAAATCATTGGTGAAAAATCCAAACGGTCACCAGGGAACTACGCAAAGGAGCGCGAGCGATTTTGCAGATGTCCTCGTGGGGTGGCAGACACCCGCGTATGGTCAATTTGCTCTAAAATAAGTTAGAAATAAAACAACAAGAAGCCCCCCCCATCGATGTGCCGACATTCAGAAATTACAAGCCTCTTTGAGATCATAATGCAACCCACAAAACAAGATGCTGACTCTCTAACTTGTTGAGCTTCTCATCAATCCCTACAAACTCCCCTCTTCTCCTGGCGATTAGAAAAAAATAAGCTCATAGAACAGAACGCTGAATCAGCGAACTACCTTCTTGAACCTAAAGACTCAAATACTATAATTAACACTCCAGCAACTACAACTGGGAGTAGATCCGCCCAGCCATTACTGCCAACATAGATGTTAATGCCCACAAATAGAACGAGATTCACAAACATAGTAAGACCAAAGAGCGCCCACCTCTCTCGCTTCAAGTTTTTATAGAAAAGTAAGATAGTGTAGTACGACAGAAGTGTTCTAAAGATGATCATAACTGGATCATTGAATACAATATTCGAAACTCGTAGATCACCCATATATTGCGGCAGAAAATGGCTCAAACAGGCATACGATGCCAATATTGCTATTACAATTAAGATTCGTTTTAGATTTTTGCTCATTTTGTTGGTGGTTTATAGTAGTTATTATGTTGTTGTAATATTCTAAAAAAGTAACAAGCAGTGCTAACTATCTACTTTTGTACACCGCTCTATACCACAGGTAAGATCAATAACAAAGGTATGATTTTTTTTGCTAAAAACCCATATTTCTGCGCGAAAATATGTCTCAAATCACACTTTGAGGAAAGATTAATTTAGCACCAGTTCATAAAATACATAGCTGTACTCACTACCATAGCGGTTGTAGATATCTATCTCCTCTTCTATCGCTTCGATGACCTGTTTCGCCTCACTGTTGGAGTCGTACTTAATCTTCATTTTATTGAGATTCTCTTGCAGAGGCTCATAGTAGTTCTTTGTCCAACACTCGGTGGGTAGTACAAAGGTATTGTGGCAACTATATCCCAGCTTTTCTGCAATTTCTATTTTATGCTCGGTGGTATCAATGCCGGGGTAGGCCTCCTCCCAGTATTTCCGAACCTCGGGCGATGGACTACCTACAAGCCAACTTATCTCGCTACAAATAATAGCACCTCCTCTTTTCAATAATTTCTTCCAGTCCTTAAGTCCTTGCGCAAACCCAGCGATATATATCGCCCCCTCTGCAACTATGTAATCAAAGGATGATGGCTGAAAGTTCATCTCAAACATCGAAACGCACCTTCCGCTAACTCGTTTGTCGACACCCAACCTCCGTGCCCTTAGGTTCAACTCCTCTATATAGCAAGAGTTGTTATCTATGGCAATAATTTCGGCATTCGGGAGTGCTTCGGCAACTGTAAATGTGTGAGTGCCTTCGCCACATCCAATATCGAGAATTTTAATCGCTTTGTCAGTGGGTATTTTGGCTATTGCTTGAAGTGTTGAGTGTTGACTCCCGGGTGCAAGTCGGCTCATACCGTCAAACGCCTCGTAAAAATATTTTTCCATAATCTATTGCATTAATAACCCCATAAAGGTAACTAATATTATGTGGAATTGCAAAATCAATTCTTCGACTTGCCCGATACCTCTCGATGTGATAGAGGCACTGCTCGGAGTTTGCACCAGACCTGCAAAATTGAATAAAAAACTCCGAAGAATTTGGTTATATCAAATATTGTTCGTATTTTTGCGAACAATATTTGAGTTAACTAAAGCAAAAGTAACGATCGGTGGTATGGCAGTTGGTGTATAGTAGATTGTTAATGAGTAAAAAGAATATATACAAATTATGAAAAGTGACAAAGCAATAGGATTTTTTGAGCGATACCTTACACTATGGGTGTCTATTTGTATTGTCGTGGGCATTACCGTTGGGCATTTTGTGCCCGCTATACCTCAATTTCTGGGACAATTTGAGTACGCCTCGGTCTCCATCCCCGTAGCTATACTCATATGGTTGATGATATATCCAATGATGTTGAAGGTCGATTTTCAGAGTATCAAAAATGTGGGCAAACGTCCCAAAGGGATTCTGATTACTTGCGTGACGAACTGGCTTATCAAACCATTTACAATGTTCGGTATTTCGTGGTTCTTCTTTCACGTAGTGTTCAAAGTGTGGATACCACTCGATCTGGCAAATGAATACTTGGCAGGTGCCGTACTATTGGGCGCAGCACCTTGCACGGCGATGGTCTTTGTGTGGAGTCATCTCACTAAGGGAGATGCCGCATATACTCTGGTGCAGGTTGCCGTCAACGACCTCATAATCTTGGTTGCCTTTACTCCCATTGTGGCTCTACTGCTGGGCGTAACAGGAGTTGTGATACCGTGGAGTACTCTCATATTGTCGGTAGTCTTGTTTGTCGTTATTCCACTTCTGGCTGGCGTGATAACTCGCATCAGTGTGGTGAAGAAACGAGGGATTCAGTACTTCAATGACATCTTTGTCAAAAAGTTCAACAACACAACAATTATCGGATTGTTGATGACCTTGATCATCCTCTTCTCGTTTCAGGGGGATAGGATTCTCGAAAATCCACTGCACATTGCACTCATTGCAGTACCGCTGATTTTGCAGACGGTTTTGATATTCTTTGTTGCGTATCTATGGGCCAAATGGGCAAAACTACCTCATAGTGTGGCAGCTCCAGCCGGAATGATCGGAGCGAGCAACTTCTTTGAGCTCTCAGTTGCAGTTGCCATCTCACTCTTTGGATTGCAATCTGGCGCAGCACTTGCAACAGTGGTCGGAGTGTTGGTGGAGGTACCCGTGATGTTAATGCTTGTGAACGTTGCAAATAACACAACGAAATGGTTTATTAAAAATTAAACAAAAGAATGAAAATACTTAAAAAAACAATCGTACTTGCTCTGATAGTTTTGATGTCGACAAACTGCTTTTCACAATCAAGAGTCTCTGTTAAGCAGCAGTTAGATGCGGCAGTAAAAGAAGGAAATACAGTATTGATGGTAGTTGGTGACAAACAACACTCGCCAACCGACCTTAAAGCTATTGCCCAGAGCGCAACTGCAGGTCAGAAGAGTGTAAAGATTATTGAAATGGACAAAGGAGATAAAGCTAACGCTGCTCTGGTCGATCAGTATCGAATAGGCTCAGTTCCTCTTCCAATACTTTTGGTCTTCTCAGACAAGGGACTATTTCTTGGAGGAATGAACCAACAACAAGCAACCGAAAAGGCTATCGTTGAGGCTATTCCAACACCCAAGTACAGCGAGATACTTTGGTCTCTGAGTGAGGGGAAGCCTGTTATTGCTGTGGTCTCTAACTCTAAGTTCGAGAGTGATAAGTCGGCAAAGGAGCTTAGCGAGTCAGTTGTAGAGAGGATCAATAGCGGTGCCACGCTTGTTAGTATTGACAGTGAGGAGAGTGCTGAGGCAAAGTTGATTACGATGTTTAATGTCAAAAGGAAGCTAAAGGATAGTTATATAGTAGCAATTAATGCTCAGGGTATGATGACAGGTAGATTTGAGAAGTTGCCAACAGAGGATGAGTTGTTGGAGGCTGTTACGAAGGTTGTTCATACGGGATGTTCACCGGGAGGTTGCGGTCCATCTTGTCATTAGAGCTTTTGTTATGTGGGTGCTATAAGTTCGCATCAGAGTATTATTGTGAGGTAATAGATAGATGATTACAGTGCTAGTTTTTTGCCTCTATTATGGTGATATGCTATTAGAGTAGGTGATCAAAAGTTTTGATTTCACTTTTTCAAAAGTGAAGCCGCCGGCAGGCAGTGTTAGCTGGTTATGCCAAGACGATCGCCAGTGAACTACGCAAAAGAATTTTGCGGAGGTCGCGTGGGGTGGCGACCGTCCGCATTTGGTTCGGTTGCTCTAAAATCTGCCAAAAAAATGGCGACCGTCCGCAATTTGGTAGTTTGTACGTAGATACGTCCGCCTAATAGTTGATCTCCGACAGAAAACCTCGCTACTTAACATCTCATCGCAATTTTTCGGCGATCCCATTCGTGGCTATCGCTATGAAACCCCTATCTGATAGTCGACATATAATTACAATGGAAACTTATGGAATGATAATTGTAAATTAGTAAAAAGCAAGAGCTAATAAAAATATTCAGTAATTATCCATTTAACCATAGCCACTTAGCCTTGCGGGCGAAATTTAGTATAAAAATTAGAAAATTGCCTGAATATAGGAAAAAAATATAATTTTATCAATAGAAAATGCGTTAAATTAAATATAAATTCGTATGTTTGCAAAAGTAGAACAAAAGTGTGAAGATGTACGTGCTGAGATTTTTTATAATAATAGCTTTGGCTTTTTTGCTATATAGAGCGTGCGGGCAACAACATCCAAGGGAACCTGAACTGAAGTTTAGTGTTGACATAGGTGATGTAAGCACTGAAATATATAGTAATCAAGGAGCAATGAGTGAAATAGACTCATTGCTAAAGTCGGTTAAAGACACCGCAAGTACCAAACTCGATAAAATCTATATAGACAGCTACTCGTCACAGAACAGTAGCTCAAACATTAGTAAAAGTATAGCAATTGCTGAGTATATAAGCGATAATCACGGTGTTGATAGTACCATCATAGAGACACGTTATATGGGGCTTAACTGGGAGTGCCTACGAGAGATGGTCTTCAATAATGATATGCCATATCGCGAAGGTGTCCTAAAACTTCTCGATGCCTTCCTCGATGAGGCGCAAACCTATAACAAAGATACTGAAGAGTATCTTTTGCTCTCGAATGATTTACACCAACAACTTATAACCTGTCAACGTGGTATTCCATACGACTTTATGAGCAAAAACTTCTTCCCAAAGCTATGTTCAAACACCACGATATCGGTTTGCTATAATAACCCCGAGGAGGAGACAATAACACACGAAACCCCGTCTGAGGACACCCTCGAATACCATACCGTAACAAAGGACACACTGATACATTACACCCACGTAGATGAAACTCCAGCTCAAGATGACACGGTAAAATATCTACCAAAAGATCAACCAAAGAGTGAACAAGAGTTAAGGGATGGTGAGGCAATGCGCCCACTGGAACTCCCAACACCAAATGTCGAGCAGGAGATTATAGAGTATGAGTATAGCCCACTATTTGCAGTGAAGACCAACCTGCTCTACGACTTACTCTTGACACCAAATATTGGCGTTGAAGTACCACTTGGCGATAGGTGGAGCGTTGGCATTGATTGGATATTTCCTTGGTGGGTAAGTGCCGATAATGGCAATGCTTGGCAGATTCTATCGGGTACGGCAGAGGGTAAATATTGGTTTGGAGATCGATCTGATCGTAGCGTGCTAACAGGGTGGTTTGCAGGCGCGTACCTATCTGCGGGATATTACGACTTGCAATATTCAGGCAAGGGACGTCAGGGCGAATTCTTTGGTGGCGGTCTCTCTGGAGGTTTTGCGCACGCTATCAACAAGCGTCAAACACTCAGATTTGAGTATGCTCTGAGCGTGGGATATATGTACACGAACTATCGTTACTATGAGGGAGTGAATAACAATGAACACTTGGTGTGGAAGCACAATGGTAGATTTACGTGGATTGGGCCAACCTCTGCGAAGGTGTCGTTCGTGTGGATGTGGAATAAAAGAAGGAGGGTGAAGTGATGAGAGGTAGTAAATTATTTATAATCGCACTTATACTCATAGTAGCTGCGGTCTCCTGTAAGCGACGTCCACTCTACTACGAGCCGACTGAATATGCAGAGCTAATCATAGATATTGATTGGTCAAAAGCCTTTGCCGAAGATGACAAACCTACGGGCGTTAGCGTATGGTTCTACCCCCAGGATGCTCACAGAGAGGTTATAATCAGCTATTCGGCAAATGTAGAAAGGCACGTTGTGTCGATACCCGTCGGGCGATATGATGTAGTGGTTTTTAATCATACTCCGGCAGAGCTTATGGGTACAATAGGCTTTAGAGGAGCTGACCGCCTTGAAACATTAGAGGTCTACTCGCAACATATCACCACAACTCGCGAGCCGACCACATCTCGCGGTATACTTACTGAAGAGCCAGCTGAGTTTGCACTGACAATATACCGCAATCTGGAGGTAACCTCCGAAATGGCAGAGGATACGGAGTTGGAGATTATGGGGCATATTATCTCAAAAGATAGTAGAACAATATATGTTGTTCCCGAATTAATCACTCAGATGCACGCAGTTCAGGTGGAGATAGAGGGCTATAATAACTTGAGCGTAAATGGTGTGTATGGCGAATTGAGTGGACTTGCAGAGGGTTATATGGTCTCTGCCGGCGTCCCCAACACCATCAATGCACGCCAAAAACTCGTAATCTGGGAGCAAAACAGTACAAGTGCGGATCTTACAGAAGGAGAAGCAAATGCGGAGTATAGAACGTGGGGACTTGTGTCGGAAGTGCAAAGAAGCGGTAGGTATGATTACTGGACAGGGTTGTTGGAGCTGCTAATGAGACTCAGAGATGGTTCGACCAAGAATTTTGAGATTCATCTCGACAGCAAAAATATAGTGGAGAGTGGATCTGCTACTGAGGCCAACATTGAACTTCTTATCCGCATAGGCTATGATGTAAGCGACCCGATTGTTCTACCCGAGGTTGAACCAGGTCCAGATGAAGAGACTGGTTTTGACCCTGTGGTTGATCCCTGGGACGATGAAATTGACGTACCGATAATCATAGGATAGAAAAGAGATAGATCAGCTAAGAAAAATTATATAAGCGAAATAAATAAACTAACTAATCAAAAAAACAAAAAAAAATGAAAAAAATCCTTTTACTTGCCACAGCAACAGCGTTTGCCCTGGCATCTTGTTCAAAGAGCGACGTTTCAACGGACATTTCCGCAAACGGCTCACCAATCAACTTTAGCCCGTATAGCAGCAACGCTACGAAGGGTACAATCATTGACAATACCAACATTACGAGCTTTGGCGTGTATGGTTTTGCTCACGACGATGGAACTGTTGATTTTACAACAGCTATACCTGGCTTTATGTACAATCAAGAGGTTACAAAGGCAGGTGCTGTATGGACTTATAGTCCTGTTAAGTACTGGTCGAACGATGCATCGGATATGTACTCATTCTTTGGTTATGCTCCATATGCAGATGGTACAATCATCAAGGTTAAGAGTCTTAACAACACTGCTGGCGCGCCAGTTCTTACCTACACAATGCCAACAGATCCAACCACTGCCCTTGACTTTGTAGCAGGACAGACACTTGACATCGCAAAGCAAACTGGAGCGGTAACAGTTAACCTCAAGCACCAACTATCACGCCTAACTTTTGAGGCAAAGAGTAGCATCGAGGGTGCCGCATCATTTGGCTCTGATAGCACAAACATTATTGTTAAGTCTATCTCAATTGCTGGTGGTGGTACGGTTAAAGTGTCAAGCTCGGCAGACTATACCTTTAGTACAGATGCAAGCACAAATGCAACTGCCTCAGATCACGATCAAAATGGTACGTGGAGCAACTTTGCTGGAGACCTTACATTGAATTTCTCTGACCTACTCGACAAAGATAATCCAGAGTATGGTTCAGGAACAGTCTATCCAGCATCTGTAGGTAAGGTAATCCTAAACAACCAAGCTGCAGGAACATATACCTCGCTATTTGGCGATGATAACCACCAGTTTGTAATCCCACCAAACGGCGAAGCAGGTCTCGCAACTGGCTCTAATGTATCGTTTACAATCGACTACGATATCTTGACAAAAGATCCTGCAGTTGCCAATGGCTATACATTCTCGTCAAATCGTGTAGTGATTACACTCCCTGATGGTGGACTCGCACAAGGTAAAGCGTATAACTACCAAATTACATTTACTCTAACCGAAGTTAAACTATCGGCAAATGTTGTGGACTGGGATACTGGAACAGCAACTTCTGGTACTACTACCGAATCAACAGGTATTCCAACAACACTTCCAACCGCTCCGTAGTTTTTTATACCGAGCTGTGGTGCCACAGCTCGGTAAATTAACTTAAAATAGACCATAGAGGATTGATCTCCTCTATGGTCACAATATTAAACGCAGGCAAAACTGAATAAAAAGTAATAAGGCAACTCGAAGAAACGTTAATTGTATGATAGAGTGATAGAGCAGATGAATGAGATTAAAAATATATTGTTAGTGATAGCCCTTGTTTTTGTTACCTCTTGTAGCAAGAGCACCCTTGACGATGATGGTGGAGGATTGCAGACTCCAGAGAATGCTATATCGTTTAGCTCAGGTGGTGGTAGTGCACAAACAGCAGATTTAGAGTCTCGTACAGGTATCGTAAATAGTTTTCGCGCCGGAAGCAGGATTGGAGTATATGGCTACTTCTTGGACGATGGTAGTTGGAATAGCACTCCCACTGCACCAGATGCAGAAGAAATTCCCAACTTTATGTACAACGAAGAGCTTATAATGGGAACAACAAGTGCCTGGATCTACTTTCCGCTAAAGTACTGGAGCAACGACCCTAACGATAGATACAAGTTTTTTGGATACTATCCCTACAACAATAGCCAAGTTACACCACTGGTTGCAAATGACGATGCTGGGTATCCATCCTTTAGTTTTGTGTCGGAGCCAAACATTGCACTCGACGAGCAGGTAGACTTTCTAATCTCGCAGACCGAGGTCTTAGGCAAGAATACCAATGGGCTTGGCGTAGTACCAATGAACTTCAAACACGCACTCTCCAAGATTCGTGTCTCGGCGCTGGCCTCGACCGAAGATTTGCGCCATAAGAGCAAGTTTACTGTTAAGTCTATAACGATCAATGCCCCCACCGAGGCAACACTACAAACTGATTCAAGTGGAGGTTCGTGGATCGATCACGCCAAGAATGAAGATTATGTATTTACGCACGATCCAAGTGTGGAGATAAGCTCAGAGTCAAAGCTGCTTGTGGGCGGTTCGACCCCCGATGATGCACTGCTACTCATACCTCGCAAAGGAGAGATTACTGCCACCATTGTCTATGATTATAGCTATGAGCTTAGACCAGAGGATAGATATAGAGATACGATTAAAAATGTAACCACGGTCATAACCCTCGATGATGAACTCGTAATGGGCTCGTCGTATCACTATTCCCTTGATTTTAGTCTTAATGCCGAAAGCCTGAAACCCTATATCGATCTTGAGACCGAGCTCTCAGACTGGGGAGAATCTTTTGATATCACCACCGAGGTGATCTATACCTATCTACACGTTGAGAAAGCTGAATTTACGTTGGTGTACCTGAGCGACGATCCGGTTAATCTCAGTGTTTACTTTACGACCAACGCGCCAGCTGACTCGATCTCGGTGGAGTTTGTTCGCGCCGATGGTGAACTCTCAACCGGAGATCCCAGAGAGCAAAACACAGTGTCGGTGGACAAAGCAAACAATGTAGTAAATTGCACTTTCTATCCAGACTTAAGCTACGATGTAGAAACAATAAGGATTAAAGCCGGAATTATATCGACCACGGTGAAGATAAATCTCGTGCCGCAGGAGCCATACCTATTGATGAACTTGGAGGATCTTACGGACTATCTAAAAGTTCCTGTGACCAAGGTGATGTACTCGAACTCCTACTTTTTGAACCCAAGTGAGCAATATACGCGAAAGTACTATATTCCGATAAACCAGCAAATCGAGCATATGTACGGAACTGAAGGAACAGATATACTGAACGATAACTCGTGGAAGGTGAAGCTCTACGCCTACGATAATCGCTACCCGGTGAATAACATCGCAATAAATAAGGAGAAGGATACGCTCAGTGATGATGGCAATATCTATGACTGCTTTTCACTTGTGCTGCCAAATGACTATGATAATTACGGCAATATGCTCGTTGCAGTGACCGATGCAAGCGACGTGATACTTTGGACGTGGCACTTCTGGATCACTGACTACAATCCATATATGATATATGCAACTGTGACGACACCAGAAATCGTTAAACCCAATGTGGAGAAGTATGCAAGTAGCCAGTATGGTGGAGCTTTTTATCGCAATACACTCGAAGATTTTAGCTATGTGCTTGACCGCAATGTCGGAGCAATCGATGATACATATATAGGGCACGGAGGACTCGGAGGTACAGGTTGGTTGGTATATCAACAGGGTCGAGTATCCCCAATTCTTGGGCACACTGCCAGATTTGCAGACGGCAATATCTATACTACCATAAAACATAACGTAGATAGCGAAGGGCAGGTAAGCCAAAAGACGTCGATTCAGAATCCCAATACGATCTACTTTAGCCCCACGGGTAAGGGCTGGTGTAGTGATGAGAATGTGAAGAGCAAGGTGTGGAATGACCTATCGTTGGCACACCCCGAACCCGACTCTGCGTACATTGTATCTTCTACCTCGCCATACTACCAAAAATCGATCTACGATCCATCGCCACTCGGTTTTATGCTCCCTCCGCTCAAGGCAACTTCAGTGGGTAGTGGTGACTTTACGATCGAGGATGAAGGACTCATCTATAAGATGGATGTAGACAATAAGATATTTGCTTCAATCAATATTGATGCAACAAATGGTTCAACACCACTGTCAATATTGTCAACCTTTAGAATATGGAGCAACAGTAGTTATAGCGATAATCTCGGTGGAGCGCTAAAATTTGCAGTATATACCACAGCAGCAGATGCAGAGTGGCAGTTTGACACGCCTCGAACTCTGGGAGCTCCAGTGCGATGCATCAGCCAATTCCAAATACCAAACCCATAGAAGAACGATATTGTGCAAAGTTAAAGACAGAAGGCGATGATCAAACATATAGTTTATTATATAGTACTTATTACATTTCTACTGCTTGGATCCTGCCAGCGTAGTATGCTCGATGATGTGGACTCTCCTGATAGTCAACACGTAACGCTATATATGAATTTCAATCCAACGTTTGGTAATATGAGCCTCTCTACTCGAAGTACTGAGATAAAGATTGCGACGAGTAGAGAAACAAAGCTAAAAAATGGTACGCTTCTGGTTTTTGAGAACTTCTACCCAACCACCGACGGTAACCCAGACCCTACCGGTAGGCTACTTGCCATTGAGGCAGCGACAGATAATGGTAATAATACCTATGCTCTGAAGATGCTGCCCATTGAGGATACCCCAATTGTATTGGTGGCTATTGCCAATCTCCCCGAACATATCCTTGATTCACTCTATGATCGATATGACCAAGGTAATACTGAGGCAGGTTTTGCCAGCAGTGATTACATAACCTATCAAGATTTTATAAGTATAACTCGCATCAAACTCGATGTGGATTATAGCGGAGAGAAGAGCACTATTGCGGCCAGCGAGACATTTCTCAAGAATGCAGATGATGGACTACTGCCCATATCCATTGACCCTATAATGCTCCCAGAGCTAACACATCAAAGTGCCACAACACTACCTTCATCCACCTCCTCCTTTGCCTACACCAGAATTGACGTAGTGGTAGAGGCCGACACTCCCGAGGCAGGTTCAATGATAGAGCTTGTGGAGGCTTGCTTGGTCAGCGTACCAACACAGCCACTATACTTTGGTGATGTATCGTCAGTGGAGTATGTAGATCACACAAGGTTGATAAATCGCTCAACCAACCTAAACACCCCAGAGCAACCCAACGCTGAGTCAGAGGATAACTATCATCTCATCCAAGGCCTGTATACCTACCCTATACAACCTAAAGAAAGGCAGATTCATAAGGCGTATGCAGTGGTTAAGGCCAAGACCTCAGTTTCGGAAGGAGATGGCGAATACTACAAGATTCTCATTCAATATGCCGATCCCGATGACCCAACGGGCAATACCAGAGAGTATTCACTCTTCCGAGATGTTAGATACCGCCTTGTTATCAAGGAGTTTATCGGCAATGGATATGCCACGCTCAATGAGGCAATAGATGGCGAACCATCGAACGTGAGGCACGAGATAGAGGTCGATGCAAGTAAGGGCAACGAGTTTGTGATTACCAATGGCTCACTCTATATGGCTTTGAGTAATACCGAGATTGATGTCTTTTCCTCGCTGTTCCAAATGACAGATACTGAATTTGTGGGCTTTACGATCTTTTATGCCAAGAATAGCACAGCAGGCGATATTGCCGACCCTAAGAAATATATCTCTGTTGAGCAAGGTAGTGGAGTAGAGGTTGTCGATGCAGAGAATTTTAATACAAATTTGAAGAACGATTCGACATATAGCGTTCGATTGAAGATTACCAACCCTGTGGAGTTTGCAAATTCTGGTAATACGTCTGTTATAACTGTTCGAGTTGGAGACCTGGTCCAGAAGATCACACTGAGACTCAACCCCTTCCTCGATTCTCAAACCGTCATTACGAAGTACGATGACCCGGCAACAGCCTCAGACTATGTCTACTCGTACTTTGCTCCCGATAGCCTCAATGACTATAAGACGTGGATACTCTTCAATGGTAATAACGTAATGGAGTATAGCGGAAAAGATGGTAACGGTATACCTTTGTCATTTGCCTCGCTTCAGGATGGTCAGAGAAATAACTTTAACTGTCCTATTTATGTGTACAACAAGAATGGAAGCAGCATTCGTGTGCTGCTGGCTCAGGAGAGATACACCGATGTGGACTTTAGCGACGCTGGTGAGGTTCAAGACTTCCTGAGTATTGACAATGGTGATGTGGCCGAAGATAGTTTAATAATCTCTAACTGTTATATACTTAATCCAAGTACCAAGGAGACGTTGAGATTCTTCATTCCAATCTCTTCGAGAATCGAGCAGTTTATGAATGGAGGATATTTTGCCTCGACAGACACCAAGCCAACCTTACCGTACACTCTGCCTGAGAATTGGAATGTGAAGATAACGTACTATGACTCGCAGCGGATCTACGACGGGCAGCTTGTTGTAGAAAAGGCGGAGGCCAATGAGAATGGTGAGGAGCGATTCTCGGTAGTGATTCCAGCGAACTTTCAAACCTATGGTACTATGCTCGTAACGGTCTACATTCCCGATGCGGAGGGTTCAACCACTGGCGATATGCTGTGGCACTGGACAATATGGGTGACAGACTATAACCCATATGAGATTCTATCCAGCGTGCCTAATGCAAGTGGTGTAGGAGTCTATACTGCAGGCGGTGGATTTATTGACTACTCGACCGTCACCACACCGACCATACTCCCTACTCGTTTTGATAAAGCGATACATAGATATGGAGGGACAAGCTGGAGTAGTACTACAGAGCGAGGAGATAACATTGGTAGGTTTATTATGGATAGAAACCTTGGTGCATTTAACTCTACCTTTGCAGGACACGGGGGATTTATAGATGCCGGTGGTGGGACTCCAGCAGATCCGGTTTCTGGATGGCTGTCGTTCCAGTACGCCAACATTTGCCCATTCCCTGGCGCAGGTGCTGTGGGCCCAGATGGCAAAAGTATCTCGATCCCCACGGTAGGCGAGTATGCTACATTTATGGATGGTATTGATAACCCTACAAGCTTCTACATCGGCAACCCCAATGCATACTCTAACTGGGTAAGTGTTGCAGGAATTACCGATAATAGGAGCTACGTTGGTTTCGATAAGACGTTGTTGTCGAGTAATAGTGAGTCATATAACAAAAAGGCAATATTTGATCAATCACCGCTTGGATTTATGATCCCATCGTTTTATACTTTCTATGATTTTTCAAGCACAACGGTACGCTATGATGTTGGCTGGCCTATGCAAACAGCAGGTGTCTACCGTGGTTTTGCATACCACTATTTAGTTGGTTATCGAACGAGCTTGGATGGTTCGATACGGCGAGGTAAGAGTGGCTATGGTGGAGTTTTTCAAAGAGATTCGTACACGGCAAACTCTGGCTGGGAAACCTACTCTACGACCATAACAGGATCAAATTCATATAGATCGCCATCAATTGATGTTGATGCCCTTGCAGGTATGGGTGGTGCGATTCAACTCCGCCCAGTAACGCAATTTAGATATGACAATTAGTCAGTCATTGAAAGCGTGATAACGTTTTGAATTTAAGCGAATTAAATATATAGTCGTTTAGTAATATCTGCAAGATTTTGTGTCTTTACAGTCTTGAGAAACATCTCCGACGAAAGTGTCGTTGAACAATGGAGCGAAAATGCTTACTATCAACATTTCTGCGGATAATATAGCTTTGTCGCAGAACAGCCTTGCAATTCGAGCGAGTTGGTTCACTTTTGCCATCGTATTGGAGAGGCAGGCATCGAACTTATCCTGCAATAGAGTATTAGAGTAAATGAAACTACGATGACGAGCACAGAGTCAATAAGGTATCTGTGGTTTACAATAGTGTTGGAGTTATAATTGGAGCGAGATCATTTCGCAATGAGTACGACTTCCCACGAAGGAGTCCGCCAACATAACTTGCGTTGCCTCTTTGGACTCCCTCAGTCGTACGTCTTTTGCGTACAAACTACCAATTGCGGACGGTTGCCACCCTTTTAGCTATCATTAGAGCAACTAACTCAAGGCGGACGTACGACTCTTCTTGTTCGACCTTTTTACTGTTGTGATTTAAGATTATATTGCAAACTAACCATATGTGGGTGTCCGACGCCCCACGAGGACACCCGCAAAATCGCTGATCGCTCCTTTTGCGGAGTGCCCTCCGTCGTCCACTCCGAGAGCTTTAGAGCAAACTACCAGATTGCGGACGGTCGCCACCCCAAGCAAGCTTTTGCAAAATTCTTTTGCGTAGCTCACTGGCGACCGTCTTGACCTTATTTATTTTTTGACATTGATAACACTGCCTGCCGGCGGCTTCACTTTTGAAAAAGTGAAATCAAAACTTTTGACTACCTACTCTAATAGCCCCCCCCCCTCAGCTCTCTACCATATAGCCAAGCAAAATTCAGAGCAATACAAAAGTATGAAGCGTAAATGATTTACTGAGTATTTGCCGCCTCTTGCTTCTTCTTCTTATTAAAGACACGCTCAACAATTACAGATATTGCAGCATCGCCCGTAACATTACACGCCGTACCGAAACTGTCCATCGCCATAGAGAGTGCAATCATCAGTCCAATAGCTGTATCGTCAAAGCCAAGCATAGATTGAAGAACTCCGATCGATGCCATAATTGCGCCCCCAGGTACACCAGGTGCTGCAACCATCGTTACACCAAGCATCATTATAAAGCCTATGAATTGAGGAGTTGTAAAGTCTATCCCCTCGATGATCATTACTGCTAGCGCACAAGCTACTGTCCTTAGAGTACTTCCGGATAGATGGATCGTTGCGCACAGTGGAATTGAAAAATTCGTGACGCTTTCGCTAACACCTAACTTCCTACACTGAGCCAAGTTTACAGGTATTGTCGCTGCAGAAGATTGCGTCCCCAGTGCCATCATTGCAGATGGTAGCATCGTACTTAGCATCTTGAGAGGATTGCGACGAGCAACGATACCTGCGATCGAAAACTGTATGATAAGGAGCACAACGGTCATAACAAATATTATAACTATTATCTTAAGGAACGTGTCCATAACGGCTGCTACCTGCCCGTGAGTCGTGATATCCATAAAGATACCAAAAATATATAGTGGTAGTAGTGGTACAATTGCACCTTTAATAACCACCATAACTATATCCTTGAACTCATCAATTACTCCTTTGAGCTTCTCAGCCTTTATTGCGCAAACCCCAAGTCCTAAAACAAAGGCCAAAACAATAGATGACATAACGTCCATTACTGGTGGAATTTGGATAGTGAATATCGGCTCTATCGGCTCGATGTGTACACTTGAGAGTGCTGCCGAGGTCTCGAGAATATGTGGAAAGATGGTATAGGAGGTGAAGTATCCAAAAACTCCTGAAAATAGTGTAAACCCATAGGCTAGTACTACTGTTACAATTAGCATACGTTTAGCACTGTTTCCTAAGTCAGCTATTGCAGAGGCTACGAGACCAAGGATAATAAACGGCATTATAAATCCCAAAAAATTGCTAAAAAGAGTGTTGAATGTAACAAAGATAGATGTGATACCTTCTGGTGCGATAAAGCCGAGTCCAATACCTGCAGTAGCTGCAATGGCAACTTGTGCTAATAGGGGCACTTTTATTCCTTTTTTCATTGTTAGAAAGAGTGTTGTTTGTTTTGAAGTCTGTATATGTAAACCGCTAAGTTAGGAATTATTAACATAGCGAACAAATTTTTTTTTTGACCTCACTATAAATTTTTCTCGCACAAGTGCCAAGAATTATTAAAAGTCTTCAAAGAGACTCAAAAAGCTCTCAAAAGACAAACCCTCTCTATCAGGTCACTAAATTTTCAATTCACTATCATACCAGCTTGCGCCGCTGGTGTGTGAACCTTCGGATGGTATATGGCTCCTTATCAATAGAAGTAGATCTCAGTGATTACACTCGGGCGTGCATAAGGGCGCAGATAGTAGAAGTGATAGATCGCCGCAGACTATTATACACATTGTCGGCATAGAAATATAGAAACATTGAGTAAAGACTGTAATATAAAGTATCTGTTTCCATACTATAAAAAACAATACTCTAAAATAGCTACCTTTCAATGAATATCTCATCGAAAGGTAGCTATTTTAGAGTATACATATCTACGGTATAAGATAGCTTATTGCCAGATAGCTATCTCAATATCTATTGCGCTCTCAGGGTGTAATCCTTCTTCATAAATTGAGCTTGGCGTAGGGGCGGAACCTTATAGTTCAGTGGCTGTACCGTTGTTGTCTGAACTATCGGTGTCGTTACCCCACGGTGTAATAGTACCACCATTAAGTACTGCTCCTTCGCGAGTAATAGTAATGAAATAGTCGTGGTTCTCCGAAGCGTTGAAACTTGTAGTGGTCAGATCCGTAACAAATGTAGTGCCCATAGCTGGAAGATCTATGTAAACCTTAAGCGATGAGGTTATGTCTTGTGGAATTACAATACCTGTAGAAGTTAGGTTCGTAGAGGTGAGTTTTAGCTCCTCTTTGCCAGCGTAGTTATCTATGTGTGTCGTGCTACTCTTATTCCCTTTGTTGTAGCCTGAAATCGTGAAATCTGCCCTTGTATAAGTACCACTAAGACTCAATGTAGCTCCTGCAAGGTCGCTTGCAGTGATACCACTACCTGCGGATATTGTTACATTTACACGAGCCAGTACGTGCTCGAAAAACAGGGTAATTGGATCACTTGTCGATGATACATCATCTCTATATCCAATAATAAGGTCTGTTTTATCATCCATATCAAGTTCAAGCACGTCGTTTTCTAACGTTGAAGAGTAGGGGTAGTAGGCTCTTACGTCTACTTTGTCAACATTTGTGGGGAAGTACATAGGTGTGGTAGAGGAGAAGACTCCCATAGTCCCGCCGTCGGCTGTAGTAAACTGTGTATTTGCAGTACCAATTGTTGCATTTGTGCTCGAATTAGTCATCGTAACACCTATGTCATCATTAGCTTCCCACGTGTTCTCCACAACACGAGAGGTGATTCCAGAGGCAAGCATAAGTTGGTTCTTTTGAGGAACGGTTTCCTCTGGGGTGCACGATGCCAAAGCTGCTAAGGCTAGTGCGGCAAATGTTAGTTTTTTCATATGGGTTAAAAATGTTTTAATTATATTTTATTCTTGTCTATTTTTTTGTTTTAATGGCTAAAAGCTCGTGTTGTTATATCTCTGAACATCCAGTACGCCTTCTTTTTCGCTCACAAGCACCATATACCCAGGGCCATTGTCGCCCTCTGGCCAGTCATCTACAACGTAATCCTTAAAGGACTTGCCATCACTGCTATGTGTATATGTGTAGTACTGGTGAATGTGACCTGAGAAGTGTACAGGGTTAGTTGTCTTGACAATAAGTTCTTTTAACTTGTCACGTCTTTTATCAGCAGTGTTGTATGCAGTGCTGATAGCATTACCATCCTTATCGGTAAGGTACCTATCCATCCAGCTGCTGGCAACTGGAACGTGCTGCATCCATATAGATGGTTGTTGTGTATTTGCATTGACAATCTCCTCTAAGCGTGAAATTATCCCGTCAGCAGCGCGGAACTCAGGGTCACTTAACCACCAATCACCAATATTTGCACCGTTTTGGTAGTACGGTATAAACCAATGGTAGTTTCCACAGTAGTATCTCACTCCTCGATATACAAAGGTGAAAGGATATGGGGTCTTCCAGTCGCTTAGGTCAGCATTACGATCCTCGATAGAGGAGATCGAAACTCCACTCTTAATGGCAGCTTCTTGTATTCTCTCTACTGAAGAGGAGTTGTCATTGAATAGATTAAATCCGTAAGTCCCATCCCCCCAATCGATAGGATCCCAGTCGTGGTTGCCGTAAAAGTTTAGGCACTTAATACCAGCATTGTAACAGTTATTAAATACTGTCATAAAGTCATCGTAGTCATTATCCCTGTCAGCAGATACATCACCTACAAGCATTAGTATCTCTGGGTTTATAGGAATACTTGGGTGGTTTGTAAATGGCGGTCGCTTGTTCTTTATATCAACTATTTTATTTGCTCGTGCCGTACTCTCTTCTATAGTGCGATAAGGTCTGGATTCAACCCTCCACTCAGTATCACCTATGATAACAAGTGTGTACACAGGGTCTGGGTAGTATGTAATTGTAAACGGTGTGCCCTTTTGACCCAGGTAGTTTGTGATGGTAAATGTGCCTTTAGCATACTTTTTCTCGGTGGTGAACACAGAGCTTGGATTTGGGCTTATTGTTGCACCTTCGGGAAGTGATAGTAGCACCTCGGATGTGCTTGGGCCGGATGAGCCTGGGTTGTGGTTGTAGCCCGAGCCTGCGTGAACCACAATTGAGTAGTTCCCACTTGCATCCTTGGTCATCGTGTGGACAGTACCACGCATATTAATGTTGTTGTCCAAAAGGGTAGTACGAGGATCTCCTGTTTTGCCCACAGTGATATTGTAGGTGTACTGTTGTCCAGCAACCCAAGACGTAGTAGTTGGTTTCCAGCCATATTGCTTGCCGTCAACCGTGATTATAAAGGTCGTGCTGGTTGGGTCAGCTGCACCGATGAGGTATAGCGAGGTGCTTTTACTTGTCGATGAGCTTGATATACTGTGCGATAAATTGCTGACAGTTCGGCTACTCCAAGCACCACTTTTTACATCAAAGACTCCTTTTGTATACGCGCCCTCAATTCTCAATGTTGCACCATTTAGATTGGTAATTTCGCCTCCCGATGCAGTAAAAGTCAAGTTGAGTTTTACGAGTTGGTTGTTAAATTGAAAGTTTACATTTTTACTACTGTAGTTCTCAACCTTTGCGTATATTAGGGGTTCTTGCTCCGTGGTGAGGTCTATATTTAGATTCGCTCCTGAGGTGCTTGCATCGTAGGGGTAGTATGCATAGTAGTTACGAGGTGGGTTTGCCTGTTTGTATGTAATTCCATCATCAACTGCAGTTAGCGCACCGTCGGTTGTCCGAGAGATGTAGAATTGCAGATTGCTATATACAGCCGTTGAGTTTTCATATACAAAAATACCGACTTTATCGTTTAGTTCCCACGCGCTATTTTCGGTAACTTTTGTTGTGGGATATGACATTGCTGAAAATGACATTTGTCCATCTTGCGAGTTTTGCCCATTAGGTGTATAATCATTTTTGCTACAAGATACCATAAACGTAGCAATGATGAGTAGCAGTTTAATTATATTTGTGTTCATTGATTGGACCTTACCTTAAGTTGTTATTTAATATACAATTTTTTTGCTATATTATTACTTGCTTTCATTGTGCTATATTCTCTATTAGCATACATTTTAGTGGTATGTTAAATATCTAATACATTATAGCTTTACTTACATCATAGTCTTGTGCTCTATGATTGTAAAAATTTATCTTTGTGGTTCTCTTTTTGTCTCCTCATAGCACGATTACGAGCTATGAGGAGACAATACACAAAACAAACTTAGTGAAAAACATCAACATTACCAAACCATAATCGCATTTCTATGACACTCTATTACACATTTGCGCACAATTTGTACTATATTTGCATCTACTCTAAGTAAAGACACTAAAAACACATACAATTGATGGATATCTTAAAAATAGCGACTGAGTGGGCAAGGGATGAGATATTTTCTGCCAAGTTTTTTGTATTAGCAGCATTAGTTTTTCTATTGGCAGCACTTGGTTTTTGGCAGCTGGGTAAGTCAGATATGGCAAAATCTTATGTAGTTCCGAGTTTGATTTGCGGAGTTTTGCTACTTGTGATCGGTATAGGTCTTATATATAATAATCACACTCGGCTTAGTTCATTTGCAGAGGTATATAATACGGATAAAGTTGAGTTTTTACATTCTGAATTGAAGCGTGCTGAGAGTACTATTGTTCAAACCGAGCGTACGATATATGTGATAATTCCGATAATAATAGTTTT
>CAYJMA010000018.1:0-9709 GCA_964371475.1 uncultured Rikenellaceae bacterium
CAAAAAAAAGGAGAGACCATTTATAGGCTCTCTCCCTTATCATCTATATTCAGTGTAGATTAAAATATCTACCAAGCTGGGTTTTGATCAGTCACTAGGTCAAGACTTAGATTACGATCAAACTCGCCCTTTGGAATAGGAAGTGTCCATTTAGGAGAATCGGCACTTATATCAAAAGTATTAGGTGTGTCTCCTTCATTTGACATATCTATTCCAAGTCTACGACTGTTATAGTATCTTGGTGCTGTTTCTCCATATAGCTCCTTACGATACTCTATAAGAATCTCAGCAAATAGATCTTCACCAGTATTTGTAGATTTTACTGCTTCCGTATCACGCTCAGATTGTAAGTCAAATAGCAAGTTGTGTGCCTGAGCTTCGTTTCCAAGGTGATATTGTGTCTCTATCATAATCATATAGAGCTCTGAAGAACGCATCTGAATGTATGCACCAGTTAAGTCAGGCTTGTCATAAAATTTGTATGACACATAGTCTGACACTGATGATTTATGAGAGTACGCTTTTAGATTACGCATATCTGTTGCTGTGAATTTTGCAGCAAGTGCCACATTAAAGAAACCAGCAGTTCTATACCTTAAATTGTTAGCGGTCATATCAACTACAGCAAACTTAGAGTAATAGCTTTGTTGCTGTGCTTGATTAAACGGAAGTCCGAACATCCACTCAGGGTTTGCAAGATCATTAAAACCTTCAGCATATTGAGCAGCAGTCATAAACGGATAACGTCCGCTCTGCCATACAGTGTTAGCATCGTTGTATGCCTCTTGATAGTTTCCAAGTTCAAGGTTCACATACGCTCTCCATCCAAGTGCAATGTCTTTACCTATGCGATACTTTGCGTATGCTTGATCATAGCTGAAGTTATCAATTGCAAAGTCAAGATCAGCAACTATTTGATCATAGAGTTCCGCAAGAGTACCACGATCAACGCCTTCTGATTCTAATTGAGTTCCTGTTGTGTAAAGTGGTAGTCCTTTAAGTGTAGAAAGGTCTCCACCAGCCATACGTACTGGTTCGCAAAATCTACGTGCAAGTGTAAAATACAGGTATGCTCTAAGTGCACGCACCTCTGATTGAGTATCTAGTATGAATTGATCAGAGAGGCTTTCGGCATCATTAAGTGCATCAAGTAATAGGTTACAATTATTGATCATTGCGTATAAATTAACCCACTCATAGAAGGGTCTTGCACCAGTCCAAGCAAATGCTCCGGGAGTCCAGGCAGCTTCCCACAACCACCAGTTTGATGGGTCGCAGAACAAGTCATTACCTTGCATAACTGCAGAGAACTGAACGTGCCATATACCATTGTATAGAGCTGCATTTGTTGTTGCTACATTGTAAGTCCTCAACATATCCATAATACCAATTACTGCTGCATTTACACTCTGCTCAGAATCAGCGATTATTGTAGGGTCCACTGGGCCATTTTCATTGACACTCTCGTCAAGAAACTTATCTGTACAGCCAGCAAGAACAATGACTCCCAGAAGTGTTAAGATTATATATTTAATTTTCATCTTATTTTCTATTTCGTTTGTAAAACTAATTTAATTATATTTCTCTTTGATTAGAAACCAATGTTAATACCAAATGAAACTGATTTCAGAGGAGTCGAGCTCCAACTTTGCGTAGCACCAATACCAGATTCAGGGTCAAGTCCTTCAGGACCACCAAAGAAAGTAAGTGGGTTCTCAGCAGATACGAATAGACGTAAGCGACTGAATCCTGCATTCTTAACAGCTGATAGTCTTGTAAAATCATAACCAAGAGTTATATTACGTAAACGAGCGTATGTTGCGTCATACAACCAGCGAGTAGATGCTGATGTAAAGCTATCGTTGCCCAGACCATTCGCTGTACCGCCTGATTGCCAAGCAAGTCCAATAAGAGGAACATCTGTAATGTCACCAGGTTGTTGCCACGCATCAAGAAGATCTGTTGAACGCTGACGTCCAAGCGAGAATATAGTCATTGGATCCATAAGACCCGCGTAGTCCGTAGCAAGGATCTTTCCTCCTATCGAGAACGAAAGGATAAAGCTAAGGTCAAATCCGTATAGTTGCAGGTTAGATGTTATACCACCTTGCCAATTTGGAAGTGATTGGTCAAAACTTTGTAGAGTTGCACTACTATAACTAGACGTCTTAGTCTTTGTGCCATCTTCCTCTACTATATACCACTGCGCTGCACCAGTCTCTGGATCTACACCAGCCCACTCTCTAAGATACCAAGAGTACATCTCGCCTCCTTCAAAAATTTGCTTGCTCCCGCCTAGACTCAAACCAGCTTCTTCTACATTAGATGGAAGGTCAATTACCTTAGTTTTTAGCCAAGAAGCATTGAAACCAGCTGTCCACTGAACATTAGGTGTGTTGAGAATAGTTGCATTGAAGTCAATCTCAACTCCTTGGTTAGAAATCTTACCTATATTTGCCCAATATCCTGACTCACCAAGTGAATATGGTAGTGGCATTGACATAAGCAGACCGTCAGAAACTTTATTGTAGTATGTAACCGAAAGGTTAAGCGTATTGTTTAGGAAGCTTGCATCGAAACCTGCGTCAAACATTGCCTGACTCTCCCACGTAATATTAGAGTTACCAAGTTGTCCGAAAATTACACCTCCTTCTCCGAGGATATTCCAGCCTGCATCATATGTATTTGCATATGGATTGAGTCCTACATCTTGGTTACCAGAAGTACCGTAAGATGTACGAAGTTTGAGCGAAGATACTACATTTGAGATTGGTTCAAACCAACCCTCTTTGTCCATATTCCAAGCTGCACCCACAGAGTAGAATCCACCCCAGCGGTTTTCGTCGATGAAACGAGAAGTACCAGCATAAGAGTATGATGCTGTTAAGTGATATTTGTCAGCATAGTCGTAATTTAGGCGTGAAAGATATGACACATTCATTGTACGGTATCTGCCAGAATTTGCAGTTGTAGGGGTTGCACCATAACCAAGTTCAGGTATTGGAAATGAGAAACCAACGGCCTCTGATACTAGATAGTCATACGAATTGTCGTAAACGTCCATACCGATAAATGCATTAAGGTGATGGTTACCCCAGGTATTGTCATAACTAAGAGACGTAACATTAGTAAACGCATAAGTTGTATTGCGACTCTTGCTAACTAAACCTCCGTATGCAGCACCATCTCCAACATAAGGGTTATTGTAGTCTGTTGAACCGTAGATACTGTAGTCTATTCCAAATTGACTGCGAAACTTAAAACCCCACTGCTCAGCCTCTACATAAGCATTATTGCTAGATAGAAAACGGTAGCTATCTCTAAGGTTTACAGTTGTTGTCGCAAGCGGGTTACTACCTGTGCCTGTACCTCTATCTGCGATAGCGTAGTCAGAGGTTGGTTGACCTGCTGTTCCTGTTGCATATCCATAGTCATACTGCTTTTGTCCATTTTCATCAAGTTTGTATGTACCGTCTTCGTTAAGAAGATACGCAGGATATATGTTTGCATTATTATATATCCAACCAATTACGTTGCTAGTGTTAGTTCCACTCTGCATTGGCACATTACTCTTTATATACGAAACACTCATATTAACACCTGCAGACAACCAAGAGTTAATTTTAGAGTCAATCTTAGCACGACCATTGAATCGCTCGAATTCAGAAGTTTCTACTATACCCTGGTCGTTAAGATAGCCCACAGAGAATAGATAGCTATTATCTTTAGTACCTCCGCGAACTTGCATATCGTATTCTTGACGCATACCTACTCTTAGAAGGGCGTCTTCCCAGTCTTGGTCATAGGCCAATTCCGCACCATCAACGAGGTTGCCCTCCAGATCAAATGGAGTTGCAAGTGGCTTGTTGTTAAGTTTATATGGTGTATAACCAAGAAATGACACAATGTTGCCTGCAGAGTAAGAGCGTGCAAAGTCTTCTGAGAAACCAGCAAGAGTTAGGTCATTGTACATAGATTTGTATGACAGGTCCATATATGTACCTGCATCTACAAATTCATACATATCAACAGCTCTGTCAGACAATCCAAATGAGGCATTACCCGTAACAACTGCTTTACCTGTAACCCCACGCTTGGTTGTGATCATAATCACACCGTTTGCAGCACGAGGGCCGTAAAGAGAGGTCGAGCTCGCATCTTTAAGCACCTGCATTGTCTGAATATCGTTAGGGTTGATAGTGTTCAGACCAAAATTGTATACAATACCGTCCATTACAATAAGTGGAGCGGAGCTTGAATTGATAGAACCAATACCACGAATATTAATTGCAGCATCTGTTCCAGGCTGTCCTGTTGAATTCGAAACAATCACACCAGAAGCAAGACCCTGAAGTGCTTGTGATACGGTAGAAACTTGCTGACCCACGATCACATCAGATTTCAGAACAGACACAGAACCCGTAAAGGCCTCTCGTGATGATTCTCCATAGGCTGTTACAACAACATTACCTGCTGATACAGCATCTACCTCAAGTGCAAAGTTGATAACCTCGCCATTGCTCGTTACTGCCTTTGTCTGTGGCAACATACCTGCAAATGATACTCGAATAGACTTGTTAGACACAGATGATGGCACTGTAATCTGATACATACCATCAATGTCGGTTAGAACAGCTGTGCTGCTCTCCTCAACTAAAACTGTTGCACCTACTACTGGTGATCCATCATCAGCATAGGTTACTTTTCCGCTTACTGACAGAGATTGCCCATACGCACTCCCTGCAAATAAAGCTAGCATTACAATAAGTAAAACTTTTTTCATACTCTAAAGTTTTTGGTGAATAAATATAATTAATTGTACTTTTTTCTCATTAGATAATCCAACTTAGTGTTAAAGTATTTAGCTCAAAAGCCGTGTCTTGTATCGTGCTAACACCTGCTTTAGTAAAAAATACGCTGATAGTCAATATATTAACCCCGCGTTTGAGCATCTACCAACAGTCCGTCCTTTCTCTAACTCTTTGCAAATATAAAGATTAATTATTTAAAAATCAAAATTTATAACACTTTTTTATTGATAAATTATTCTTTTGTATGCTAAAATCATAGCAAATTTTGAAATCTAACCCCAGATTACTAAATTTTTTTTGTTTATCCACAGCCCACACACGTAAATATTTACTATCTACTACTCGTAACTCTTACCCGCCATAATATCCAACATCAACTTGTCGGTGAAGCGCATCCCCTCTGTACCAATATAAGACAAATTGCGCAAGGTCTGCTCCAAATCCCGATCTATAATACCATCCTTATACGTCGTGCTCAATCCCTTTAGAGCCAACACGGCAGACTGAACAGCAGCGCTTACCCCAGAGGCCACCTTCAGCGCACAGCCAACCTTCGCTCCATCGCACACCATACCCGTAATGTTGCCAACCATATTATTAATAGCTGAAGCAACCTCAACGTAACCTCCACCGCGCAACAAAACTATACCACACGACGAACCAGTGCTCGCAACTACACATCCACACAGTGCCGACAACCTACCCAAATTCTGCTTAATATGTATAGCAACCAAATGACTAAGCGTCAGCGCACGAACCAACTCCTCACGACTCGACCCATAACTCTGAGCCGCCGCCACTACCGGCATTGTTGCAGTTATACCCTGATTACCACTTCCCGAATTACTCATAACAACCATCTTAGATCCCGCCATACGTGCATCCGAAGCTGCCGCCGTCATCGCCATTGCACGAGACAGAAGACCATCACCAAAAACATCACTACCCATCATACTATATATAGTACGACCTACCTGCAAACCATACTCCCCCTCGATGCCCTCCCTTGATATCCTGCCGTTCAACTCCGCTGCCTCCTCCATAAACTCTATATGTTTGAGATCAACGGTCGTTACAAAATCAAAAATCTCACGTACCGATGGCCTAAAATCACTCTCAACAACTGTGCTACACTCCAAACTACTACCACTACCCTGCCCTCTCTGCTCCACAACGCGACCACAGACTTTAACCTCGGTAACGTTGTCGTGAAAATCCTCGATCGTAACCGATGCGCTCTTATCTCCCGAAGCTGCAAAAACCTTTATATATAGTGTCTTGTCGTTTTCTGCCAGCCGCACACTTATCATATCGCCTTTAAGTATACTCTCTGCCGCCTCAACACTCCCTTCACCTGCATCGCGCAAAACCTCAAGACCATAAGCACTACGCCCACAAGCTACTGCCATTGCAACAGCAACGTCAAGACCAACCATCCTCGTGCCGGGGATACCCACACCCATTGCATTTTTCAAAATATTTCGACTAACCTCGATCTCGATCCTATCGACCTCGCAACCCAAAGAACGCAACTCCTCGCAACAACGAGCTACTGCCATTGCTACTGCCATAGGCTCTGTACAACCCAATGCCGGCTTCACCTCTTGCCTAAGAAGCGTAATGAAATCCTCTTCTACCAATCTTCCCATTACTTATTTAGTATTATATCCTTAATGTTATTCTCTCCAAAACTATAAAAAAGATAGTCGATCGACGGCATAGCCTTTGTTATTGCGATGTTTGCCTTTTGCCCCCTGCGAATCGAACCTATATTGAGCATCCCCATTGCTGCTGCGCCATTGATCGTGCTTGCCGTGAGTGCCTCCTGAGGCAAGATCTTCGAACCAATACAGGCAAGCGACCCTACAAGCTGCATATTTCCACTCGGCGCACTCCCAGGGTTATAGTCGCTGGCAATTGCCACTGCCAGATTGCTATCGATCATCTCTCTTAGAGGTGTATATGGTATGTTAAGAAAGAGAGACGCTGCTGGAAGAGCAACAGGCATTGTTACACCTTTGGAGTGCTTGAGAGCCTCAAAAGCCGAGTTGTTCATCTCCTCAAGGTGGTCAACCGACAAGCATCCCTTGGAGCATCCAAGCTCGACACCGCCGCTTGGGGCAAGCTCATTGGCGTGAATCTTACCTCGTAGATTATACTTCGCCGCGGCATCAAGCATACGTGCTGTCTCATCCACGGTAAAGAAGCCACTGTCGCAAAACGAGTCGATATATTCGGCAAGACCCTCGGCTGCAACTGCCGGAAGAATATCATCGATAATATGATCTACATACTCACCCTGAGCACCTGCATACTCTCTGGGCACGGCGTGCGCCGCAAGCAAAGTACCAACAATGGTTAATTGAGATCGCTCCTTAAGACGAGCAATTACCCTGAGCATCTTAAGCTCACTACTTAGATCGAGCCCATAGCCGCTCTTAATCTCCACAGCTCCAGTACCCGTACTCTTGATCTTCTTTATACGCTCGTATGCACTCTCAAAGAGTTCATCCTCGGAGGCGGCTCGTACTTTTTCGGCACTGTTGAGTATTCCCCCGCCACGCTCAGCAATCTCGGCATAGCTCAACCCCTGCAATCTATCGCGCCATTCGCCCTCGCGCGAGTGGCTATACACCAAGTGAGTGTGTGAATCACAAAACGCAGGAATGACAAAGCACCCCGAAGCATCAATATCTCCACGCTCCGTCGGGCAACTATCCATAGCGCCATAGTCGACCACTTCATCGCCTTGGATCAACAAGTATGCATTCTCGACCATTGGAACAGTGCCCATATCTGTACCATACACCCGCTCGGTATGGTCACTCCACAGGCCATAAAGACCCTTAATGTTAGTAATTAACATAGCTCTGCGCGTAAGAATTTAATGGTCTTTTCTATCTCGGTGTACATAACCCTGTCATCCTCGACAAAGGGCACAACTCTTCGATAGTTGGCAAAAATAGACTCAACTATCTCTGAACTCCTCAGCGGGCGACGAAACTCAAGAGCTTGAGCACCATTGAACAGCTCGATGGCAAGCACTCTCTCGGTGTTTAGCACCACTTGTCGAAGTTTCGTTGCAGCGTTTGCCCCCATCGACACGTGATCTTCCTGCCCTTGGGAGCTCTCGATGCTATCGACCGATGCTGGCGTGCAGAGTTGCTTGCTTTGGCTAACTATCGAAGCGGCGGTATATTGAGGAATCATAAATCCGCTATTTAGCCCGGGGTTGGCTACCAAAAATTGAGGAAGTTGACGTTTGCCGCCTATGAGTTGATAGGTGCGCTGCGATGAGATGCTTCCGAGCTCGGCTATGGCAATGGCAAGAAAGTCCATAACCAGTGCGAGGGGTTGACCGTGGAAGTTCCCTGCGCTGATCGTCAAATTCTGATCTACAAAGACATTTGGGTTATCCGTTACAGAGTTTATCTCGGTCTCAACCACGCTGCGAACATAATCTATGGTGTCTTTTGTTGCTCCGTGCACTTGTGGCACACAGCGAAAGGAGTAGGGATCCTGCACGTGGTTCTTCTTCCGTGCAATGATTTCGCTCCCTATTAGCAACTCTCTAACAGTTCGTGCTGTTTCGATCTGTCCTCGGTGGGGGCGAATCTGGTGAACCTCGTCCGAGAATGGTTCTATGCGACCATCGAAGGCATCGAGTGAGATGGCTGCCAGTGTGTCGGCAGTTCGTGACAATCGTGTGGACTCGATTAACGAATGGACGGCGTGTGCACTCATAAACTGCGTGCCGTTGAGCAGAGCGAGACCCTCCTTTGACTTTAGAGTGATCGGTGCCCACCCAAATTTTTTATTGACGGTCTCTGCCGATGATTTCTCACCTTTGTAGCGCACCTCGCCAAGCCCCAGAAGTGGCAACGAAAGGTGTGCAAGGGGGGCAAGGTCGCCACTCGCTCCGAGCGAGCCCTGTTCATACACAATGGGATATACTCCACTGTTATACATATCAACAAGTCGCTGAACGGTGCAGAGTTGAACTCCTGAGTATCCATAACACAGAGATTGAATCTTCAGCAGGAGAATCAATCGAACAATCTCCTGGCAAACCTCCTGCCCAGTACCGCAGCTATGCGACACCACAAGGTTATACTGCAACTGAGACAACTGCTCCGCATCCACAGTAATATTGCATAACGATCCGAATCCAGTGGTTACGCCATAGACCGGCTCGCTACTCTCCATAGTGTCCAGATAGGCCCTGCACTTTTCAACACGTTTGATTGCATCCTCCGAGAGTTCAACACGATAGTTCTCCTTGATGATCTCGGCTACTCGCTCCACACTTAGGTGTTCGGCAGATATTTTATGTACACTCATATCGAATTATTTATTATATTATCATCCACCAAGCTTGGTACTGTAACCCTTAGCCCTTTTGTTCGTGCCATCTCTCGCTCGATCGCCTCGATAGCTCCCGAGTTGCGAGCCCACGCACGCCGTGCAATGCCGTTGTTTACGTCCCACAACAGCATACTCTTTATAGCCTGCTTGCTACGTTTCGAGCCGTCGATAACCATCCCAAAACCTCCGTTTATCACCTCCCCCCAGCCAACACCGCCCCCATTGTGCAGAGAGACCCAGGTAGCTCCTCGAAACGAATCGCCCACGAAATTCTGTACTGCCATATCTGCCGTATAGCGCGAACCGTCATAGATGTTCGAAGTCTCACGATATGGCGAATCGGTTCCACTAACGTCGTGGTGATCTCGACCAAGCACAATCGGAGCTGATATCTCACCTCGCTTTATTGCCCTATTAAATGCAAGTGCAATCTTTGTTCTACCCTCGCTATCGGCATAGAGTATGCGAGCTTGAGAACCAACCACAAGCCTGTTCTCTTCTGCGCTCTCAATCCACCTGATGTTGTCTTGCAG
>CAYJMA010000018.1:9719-20008 GCA_964371475.1 uncultured Rikenellaceae bacterium
ATAGAGCTCGGAGCAGTAGCATATAGTTCCTTGAGTATATCTGCTGCGAGTCTATCGCTCGTTGCCAAGTCCTTGGGATCACCCGAGGTGCATACCCAACGAAATGGCCCGAAGCCATAGTCAAAAAACTCTGGGCCCATAATATCCTGTACGTATGATGGATACTTAAAGGCATTGCACCCAGCTCGCGAACACTCAAGTAGAAAGGCATTACCGTAGTCAAAGAAGTACATACCTCGCTGTGTCATCTTCTCAACGGCGGCGAAGTGTCGACGCAGTGTATTTGCAATCTCCTCTCTGAATCGTTCAGGCTCGCTGCTCATCATAGCGTTGCTCTCTTCGAGGGAGTAGCCCACTGGGTAGTACCCGCCTGCATAGGGATTGTGCAGTGAGGTTTGATCCGAACCGATCTCCACCTCAACACCATTTTCCACTAACGCCTCCCATAGTTCCACCACATTACCTACATATGCAAGCGATATAGCCTCGCTATTCTCTTTGGCCTCTTTTGCTCTATTTATTACATCCTCAAGGTTGCTATACAACTCATCCACCCACCCCTGCTTGTGTCGCACATCAGCCGCCTTTGGGTTAATCTCTGCCACAATGCTTACCACTCCTGCTATTCGTGCCGCTTTGGGTTGAGCACCACTCATACCACCCAATCCGCTACTAACGAATAGTTGACCCTGGGCATCACCCCTGCGACGCGCCGCTGCAAGCAGTGTAATGGTTGTACCGTGAACAATCCCCTGAGGTCCAATATACATATACGACCCTGCTGTCATCTGTCCATACTGCGACACTCCGAGTGCATTCATCCTCTCCCAGTCATCACCCTTCGAGTAGTTTGGTATGACCATACCATTGGTTACCACCACTCGTGGCGCACTCTTCGACGAGGGAAAGAGTCCGAGCGGATGGCCCGAGTAGATCACAAGGGTTTGCTCCTCGGTCATCGTAGCAAGATATTGCATCACAAGGCGATACTGTGCCCAGTTCTGAAAAACTGCTCCATTCCCTCCATATGTAATGAGCTCGTCTGGATGTTGTGCAACTGCATCACTTAGATTATTTTGAATCATCAGCATAATGGCAGCTGCCTGAGTACACCGTGCAGGATACTCCCCCAGTGGGCGAGCAACAATTTCGTTCAACGGGCGATACCTATACATATATATTCGACCGCACCTCTTCAACTCCTCGGCAAACTCAACAGCCAGCTCAGAGTGCAACTCCACGGGGAAGTACCTCAGTGCATTTCTTAGGGCGAGTTGCTTCTCCTCTGCCGTTAAGATATCCTTGCGCCTTGGCGCGTGGTTGCCAGAAGACATATCCACCTCTCTATACTCGGGCAAATGGGAGGGAATTCCCTCCAGTATCTCATCTCTGAATGTTATCATAACTTTAGTCAAATTAAATCTTAGAGTTTACAATATCGAGCACCTGCTTCTCCCTTTGAATTGCCTGCAGTGCAATTCTATCTGCCTCCTCGACCAGTCTATGTGCCACCTCTTTATCTTTGAGTCCTGCGGCATTGATCTTAACGTTTAGCATAGCTCCGAGCACTGCCGAGCGTGCGCACAGCGCACCCACTCCGGCATCACTTACCGAGTTCGGGTTACCTTCGTTTGCCATAGCCTCAACGATTTCAAAGGTGGCAAACGCCGCTCTCATAGTACGCAGAGGCACCTCCGTGGCGTAGAGCGTCGCACGTTGGAGTGCGGCACTGCGTGCCGACTTCTCCTCCTCGGTGTTCTTGGGCATAGAGAAACACTCCATAATTTTGTTGAACGACACTGTGTCTTCGTCCACAAGGTGTAGCAGTTCTGCCACGAGTTCTTGACCTCTGAGTGCGTAGTTAGAGAAAAACTCCCACCTATCATCCCATCCACGTTTGTGGCTCGATAGGTTCGCAACCATTGCCCCCAGAGCTGCTGCCAGTGAACCAAGATATGCCGATATTGAGCCACCACCGGGCGCAGGACTCTCCGAGGCGGTCTCCAGTGCGAAGGCTCGACAGGTCATATCCACCAACTTCCTTGTGGTTCTATCCTCGATCAACGACTCGATGATCCTCTCGCTTGGCTCAAAGTGTGAAATTTCGCTAAGGTTCATCGTACGGCAAGCAATACGAATAAGCTCATCCTCGCCCACTCCAATACTACGCTGCTGTTTTCTCAAGAAGTGCACCCCAGCATCAGTGAGCACTCGCTTGGGTACGAGCCCCACGATCTCAGCGCCTGTAACTCGCACTCCACGAGCCTCGGCGGCTCTACACACCTCATCAAAGGCTGTGTGGAGTGGAGTCGTATTGATATCTGTAATGTTCATCGACACCTGGGCAATGCCATACTCTTCGATAAACCATCCTATTGCTTTGCACCCTTTAAGTGTGCCAGGAATTTGCACTCCATCCACCGTGCGTCCTTTCTCACGAACGTCAAAGGCTATGGCGTTGGCTCTACGCGTCGAGGTCGTATTGAGGTTGAAGTTAACTGCTACGAGAAAGTCGCGCGCACCCACAACCGTAGCACCACACTTTGCAACTCGCTCAGTGTACTCAGCCTTCCCAAAGTCAGGTGCCCACTGCGGATCTCTGAGCTTTGCTTCGAGTCCTTCGTACTCTCCGCTTCGAACATCTGCAAGGTTTCTGCGCTCGGGACAACAAGCGGCAGCTTCATAGTTATAGGTCGGAATCTCAAGCTCTTGGGCAATTCTCTTTGCAAGCTCGCGAGCCATCTCTGCACACTCCTCAAGGGTTACCCCAGCCACCGGCACAAGCGGCAGTACGTCGCACGCTCCAATACGTGGGTGCGCACCACTGTGCCCTCTCATATCTATTAGCTCTGCACCACACCTTACTGCACGAAACGCTGCCTCGCATACGCTATGTGGTTCGCCCACAAAGGTGAAAACCGTGCGATTTGTAGCCACCCCAGGGTCAACATTCAACAAACTGACGCCCTCCACCGAACGAACAGCACTGGAAATAGCCTCAAGGGTTGCTTGACACCTACCCTCCGAAAAATTTGGAACACATTCTATTAGTCTCATAAATTTTTTATTATTTAATTTCTAACACAATTCCAAAGGTACAAAAATTATTATACACAAAAAAAGGAGTGCTCAAAAAAAAGCACCCCTTTGTCAATATAAGTATAGAATAGATCTTTATCCCCTTAGAAGTTAAATTGCACGGCTACTTGCACTCTACTGCTACTGCCAAAGCCATCCATAAAGTCGTGCTTTGCGCCGTAGAGATACTCCACCCCTGCGCTTATTGCTGGATTGAAGTCATAGAAGCAGTTTGCAACGATGTACTGCCCGATATGATATTCATAGGGATCTACCGAGTTGTCTTTGTCGAAGACTGATACTTGACTATATCCCACGGTCATAGGTACTTTTGGAGTGAGCATAAACTCTGCTCCGAGGAAGTATGCCATTGCCGGCACTGCAAGCATCTCGCCTGGCTGATAGGCATTCTCTACCATATCATACGGCAAGCCCTGAAGGTCTTGAATGTAGTCTGCCATACCCTCGCCATAGAGGAACTGCCCGTAGAGCTTGAGCCAATCGCCGATAACAAATCGTCCACTTGCCTGAACTCCCCAACCGATTCTATCGACATCCACGTCGCTTACCAAGTCTCCGTAGAACATATTGCGTAGTATACCACTCACTCGAATGTGGCTCTCATTACCACTCTCGCCCCACTTGTACTGCACGTATAGTGGAACGTCGGGAACTCGTTGATAGATCGGCAGTGTGGTGCCAGAGTATTCGGCATTAACCATCGGGTACTCAAGTGCTATACCCATTCCAAGTCCGCTTTCAAACTCACAGGTGTACTGTGCCATAAGATTACGAGTGTAGGTATAGGCATTAGGGCCCTCGAAGTCGATGGTTCTAAAAGCTGAGTTTATATCGGTAAAGGTCGAGGTAGCTTGCCCAAACTTGAAACCAGCAAGTGAAACGTACGCCTGACGCAAACGAAGCGAGTGGCCAGGGCCACGAAAATCTGTCTCAATGTAGGCAGTAATTGGCATATCCCAACCTGTGTGTATTACAGACTCGAAGAATAAACGAGAGGTGCTCGCATCCATCAACGCTCGCTGCATATTCGTAAAGTTCTTCTGCATTGGAATGTCCGCAGGAATGAAATCCAGATTAGGCATTACTGCATTAAAATCATAGGCGGTGCGAAAATTTACGAACCCTCCGATCGAAAACATTGCACGAGCCCTCTTGTCAGTGATGACATAGTGGGGAGCTTTGGTTCCTTGGTAATCCTCGTGGCGATACTCCAAAAGGAAGGATACTGCATCTTCGTGCTCGAACTCAGGCTCTGCGCCACCAATTATGATGAACTGTGTACCTTCGTTCAACCAGTTCGGTTGTGCATAACCCAGCGTTGATGTGCCGAAAAGCATTAAAGCAAATGAGAAAAAGTAAAGTAATCTTTTCATAGTTAAGTTTTTTAGTTTTTATTGGTTTTTTTAATAGTGTTTAATGGCGCTAAAATTCAATTATTGTGCCAAAAGTTCTTACCTTTGTCTCGTAAGAGAAATTAATTAACAGAAGATGGAGAAGATAGAATATACGGTTTTAGAGAAGTGTAAATTGCTCGATTTCCTACTGGGAGAAATGACCGAAAAGAGCCGCACTACGGTTAAATCATACTTGAGAAATGGTCAAGTGAGCGTTGGTATGATGCGTTGCACTCAGTTTGACTATGAGTTGGAGCAAGGCGATGTGGTGACCGTTACATTGGGTAAGGTTAAGGAGTCGCTGAAGCATCCGCTACTACGAATTGTGTATGAGGATGATTACCTTTTGGTGGTTAATAAAAACTCTGGGCTGTTGTCCATTGCAACGGACAAGGAGACAAAGAAGACTGCCTATAATATAGTCCGAGATTATTTACGCAGGGATGATTTGTCGGCAAAGGTCTTTGTGGTTCATCGCCTCGATCGGGAGACATCGGGGTTAATGCTTTTTGCCAAAGATGAACAGACAAAGTTGGCTATGCAGCGAAACTGGGAAGAGGTTGTAACCGAGCGGAAGTATGTGGCAGTTTGCGAAGGTTTAGTTGAGTCTGATAGCGATAAAATTGTGACGTATCTTACCGAGAGTAAGGCTCTGAAGGTATACGCCACTACGCACGAGCACGGCAAGGTGGCATATACGGATTATCGAGTACTAAAGCGTTCTCGTCGTAGGAATCTGTCTCTACTTGAGTTGCAGCTTACCACGGGGCGGAAGAACCAGATTCGTGCACATCTGGAGTATATTGGTCATCCTATAATAGGTGATAAGAAGTATGGAGCGACAAAACAGTCTCCGATCTACCGTGTTGCTCTTCACGCTCAGTCGATTAGTTTCACCCACCCTGTTTCGAGGGAGGAGCTTAGGTTTGCGACATCTATACCAATGTCATTTTTGAAGTTATTTTAGCGTGCTGCAAGAGATACTTCTCACAAAAAAAGAATTACACTCAAGGTCGAACGACGGAGGGCGGTCAGATAAGCAACGCAAGTTGCGGCCGCCTTGGGTAATTCGCTCTAAAATCAGTGATAAAAAAAACAGCCAAAAAAGTGGCGACCTTCCGCATTTGGGGTCAATGTAAAATAACTTTCATTCACATATACAAAAAAAACGAGCCCTCAACCTAATGAGAGCTCGCTAAAAATGTGCGGATGAAGGGACTCGAACCCCCACGCCTCGCGGCACTAGATCCTAAGTCTAGCGTGGCTACCAATTACACCACATCCGCATTTTTTTGCCTTAGGAGTTGCAAATATATGGTAAAAATATATAATTGCAAAATAAATCTTAAAATTATTTTGATCTTTGTAGTGTAACTGCCGCACTCCTCAAATCGCCACCAAGAGGAGGACTGACCTTTTTAAGGGTTATCTCAAGTGTTAGCAGCTCTGAAAATGTTGATAAAAGTCGCTCAGATATTCTATACGCTACGTGCTCAAGCGTGCGAGATGCAATGTTCATTTCACTCTGCACCACACCATAAATATCAAGGTAACTTACTGCTCGCAATATATCATCGCTTTGAACCACATCCTCGGCATTGTAGCTATATGAGAGGTCCACTAAAAACTGACCTCCTACCCGCTGCTCTGTATCATAGCAGCCGTGATGGGCGTAGAAATGCATCTGCTCCAAAGTTACTTTTATTATCATTGTGCCCTCTTTTTTGGTGTAAATTTATAAAAAATATGTAACTTTGTGTGTTATTGACAAACTAAAAAAAAAGTAAAATTCAAAAAATGTCGGAGAATACATCAGAGCGATTAAACTTCATAGAAGAAATAATAGAGGAATCGATATCGAATGGGGAGAAGCGTGTACATACAAGGTTTCCGCCCGAACCTAATGGCTATCTGCATATTGGACACGCCAAGAGTATATGTCTAAACTTTGGACTTGCCAAGAAGTATGGAGGTAAGTGCAACTTGCGCTTTGACGACACGAACCCAGTAAAAGAAGACACAGAATATGTAGACTCTATAAAGGCTGATATAAATTGGTTGGGATTTAACTGGGACGCAGAGTACTACGCCTCGGATTACTTCGAGCAGCTATATGACTGGGCAGTAGAACTCATAAAGAAAGGTAAGGCCTATGTGGATGACCAAAGCCAAGAGGAGATTCGTCAAAATCGAGGAACTGTACAGCAGTCGGGCGTTAATTCTCCATATAGAGACAGAAGCGTGGAGGAGAATCTGGAGCTCTTTGCAGGTATGCGAGGTGGTAAGTATAAGGATGGAGAGAGAGTGCTTAGAGCTAAGATAGATATGTCGCATCCTAATATGTTGATGCGCGACCCGTTGATGTATCGTATTATTCACACCGAACACCATCGCACGGGTGACAAGTGGTGCATATACCCGATGTATGACTATGCACACGGTCAAAGCGACTCGCTCGAAAAGATCACTCATTCGATTTGCACTCTTGAGTTTGATGTTCACCGCCCTCTCTATGATTGGTTTATCGAGGAGTTAGGGATTTTCCCTTCGCATCAATATGAGTTTGCACGCCTCAACATAAACTATACGGTGATGAGCAAGCGTAAGTTATTACAGCTGGTAAAGGAGGGTTATGTTTCGGGTTGGGATGACCCCCGTATGCCCACTATATGTGGGTTGCGGGCAAGGGGATATACTCCTGCTTCGATTCGACTCTTTGCCGAAAAGGTGGGAGTTGCCAAGCGTGATAACGTAATAGATCTTGGACTTTTGGAGTGGTGTTTGAGAGAGGATCTAAACAAGACTGCTGAGCGGAGAATGGCTGTGCTTGACCCCATAAAGGTTACAATTACAAACTATGAGGGAGATGGTGAGATGATCGAGTGCATCAATAACCCCGAGGATGAGGAAGGTGGTACTCGGAAGGTTAAGTTTGGTAGAGAGCTGTATATTGAGCGTGATGACTTTATGGAAGAGCCGCCCAAGAAGTACTTTAGGCTGAAGCCAGATGGTGAGGTTCGCCTGCGCTATGGCTATATCATAAAGTGTGAGGAGGTTGTAAAGGATAGCAGTGGTAAGGTTTTGGAGCTAAAGTGTAGTTATGATCCTGAGTCTGCCAACGGAGGTAGTTCCGATGGTCGCAAAGTAAAGGGTATTATACACTGGGTAAATGCAGCAGAGGCAAAGCAGATTACTGTCAAGTTGTTTGATAGACTCTTTAAGAGTGAAGCTCCAGAGAGTAGTGGCAATTTTCTCGATGACTTAAATGAGGATTCATTGCGTGAGGTTGTAGCTTATGTCGAGCCGTCGCTGTTGGATGCCAGTGAGGGCGAAAAGTTTCAGTTCGAGCGACTTGGTTATTTTGTGCGTACGGCTCAAGGCTTTAACAAAGCTGTGGGACTGAGGGATAGCTGGGCGAAAATTAATAAATAGAAACTAAATAGTATAATGAAGAAATTTTTGTTGACACTTGTGTTGTTATTTACAACACTTGGACTTAGTGCACAGATTGAGAACCCTGTAACGTGGACGCATAATGTGCAAGGTAGCGTGCTCTATATCGAGGCGAAAACAGACGCCCCGTGGCATATGTACGATATGGGCCCATATCAAGGAGGGCCTAATGCTACAAGCTTTACCTTTGATATGCCAGATGGTGTAAGCCTCGATGGTGGGGTGAAAGAGGCAGTGAAGCCTGAGAGGGTGATGGACAATATCTTTGGTATGGAGATCGGATACTATGGTGCGGTGGCTAACTTTACCCAAGCGTTTTTTAATAGTACTGGTAAACCAGCCGAAGTTACCGTAACTGTTGAGTGGCAGGTGTGCGACGATACAAGGTGCTTACCCCCAGATGACTATGAATTTACGGTGACCATAGCCCCTAATTCGGGTGAGGTTCCAGCAAACATCGACGACCCAGTAACGCTTGACCCCACGGGAGATATGATCGAAGATGATATGCAGGTAACAGCCTCAAAGCCTGAGCAAAGTATCGAGGGGGATGTTACTGCATCAGATAAATCATTGTGGGCAGTTATCATCGAGGCCATTTTATGGGGATTTGCCGCGCTACTAACCCCTTGTGTCTTTCCTATGGTGCCAATGACCGTGAGTCTATTTATTAAAGGCAGCGGAAGTAAGAGTAGGGGTAAGTTCCTCGCATCGCTCTACGGATTCTTCATAGTTGCACTATACACACTACCTATTGCAATTATTATTGGTGTAAGCTACTTTGGTGGCGGTGAGGCAGTCACCGCAGATATCTTCAACTGGCTCGCAACACACTGGATTCCAAATGTGCTGTTCTTCTTGATATTTATGGTCTTTGCAGCCTCGTTCTTTGGCGCTTTTGAGATCACTATGCCAAGCAAACTCGTTAATAGAACCGATAGTGCAGCCGATAAAGGCGGTATTCTCGGAGTGTTTTTTATGGCAGTAACCTTGGTGCTTGTTTCGTTTAGTTGCACAGGTCCAATAGTTGGAACAATCATTGTGAAGAGCACGCAGGGTGAGATCTGGGAGCCAATAATCACTATGCTCGCATTCTCGGCAGCCTTTGCTCTGCCATTTACTCTCTTTGCTCTATTTCCAACTCTGCTTAAAAATTTACCAAAATCTGGAGGATGGCTAAACTCCGTAAAGGTTGTGCTTGGTTTTTTGGAGGTAGCACTCGGGTTAAAGTTTCTGTCGGTAGCAGATCAAACATACCATTGGGGAATACTTGACAGAGAGGTATACCTTGCACTATGGATCGTTATTTTCACACTTCTTGGATTCTACTTGTTAGGTAAAATTCGCTTTGCGCACGACTCTAAGGTTGAGCACGTATCTGTAAAGCGACTTTTTTTGGCAATAATCACTTTTGGTTTTGTGGTCTATATGATACCCGGAATGTGGGGTGCACCACTCAAAGTACTAAGTGGATATATGCCACCTCTTGCTACTCAAGACTTTGTGATTACTCAAGGCAGCTCTTCCAATAAAACCAGCACAATTGATATGAGCTTGGTTGAGGGTGGCAGAGTGAAATTTGCAGATTTCTTGCATCTGCCGCACGGACTTGAGGGGTTCTTTGATCTCGAACAAGGACTAGAGTATGCAAAGAAGGTAGACAAGCCAATTTTTCTCGACTTTACGGGACACGGTTGTGTTAACTGCAGGGAAATGGAAGCAAATGTATGGAGCGACCCAGCGGTGCTTAGAATATTACAAGAGCAGTATGTAATTGTTGCACTCTATGTCGATGATAAAAAAGAACTACCAGAGAGTGAATGGGTTACAGACAAGCGTGGTCGAGTTCGCAAGGAACTCGGCAAAATAAATGCTGCTTGGCAAATCGAGCGATTTGGAGTTAATGCTCAACCGTACTATATCTTGATGAATCCCTATACAGAGCTGGAGTTAGTTGCTCCTCGCGCCTATAGCCTTGACTCTGATGCCTTCGTACAGTTTCTTGAGGCTGGTCTCGTAGCATATAACAACTCAAAGTAAGCCCTATTGATTCATTATCTCTAACTATCTATAATATAAAAGGGTTGCGCTTTGGCGCAATCCTTTTATTATTTTGGGGTTTAGTGAAAAGACTAACAATCCTTTTGGAGTTGCATCTACTACTCAGTTCATATATGTATACTTGTTGTAGTGTTGAATTTTAATATAGAATTAAGATCCAGTAAGACTTAATCTCGAGATTAAGTTTATATCGCAATTTTCAAAGCGATCCTTTTGCGGAGGGTCGCCACTTTTTTGGCTGATTTTTTACCAATGATTATAGAGCAACCAACCCAAGGCGGA
>CAYJMA010000019.1:0-19984 GCA_964371475.1 uncultured Rikenellaceae bacterium
TTTTCCAAAAGTGAAGCCGCCGGCAGGCAGTGTTATCAATGTCAAAAAATAAAAACGGCAAGAAGGACGCCAGTGGGATTCGCAAAATGAGCGAAGCGTGATTTTGCGGAGGCCACCGGGGGTGGCGGCCTTCCGCAATAGGTAGTTTGCTCTAAAAGTCTCAGAGTCGAACGACGGAGGACACCCGCACTGGGTTGGTTGCTCTAAAGTTCTCGAGGGGCGTCGTTCGGCAGCATTTGGTCGGTTGCAATGACGACCGTCAGCATTGAGCTACACATTCTATAATCAATGATCAAAACCTAAATGCAATTTTTAGATTTGTGGAGGTTTCAAAAGAAAAAATAGTATATTTGTACTATCGAAGTGCAATAAAGCCGCACCTCAATAGTCAATAAAAAATATAAATATTACAAACTATGTAAAAGAAAATTATAAATAACGACATAAATTTTTTGTTTATCACAGACTTAAAACTGCTAAATTAATTAAGAACTCGGTGAACAAGGCAAGAGTATTGTATCATTTAAGATACGGTACGTCCTGGCTTGTTGAGTTCAAAGGTTTCTTAGCAGTACCTAAGTTTGTAACTTGTCGGAGGCGTGCCGTTTTTTTGGCACCTAACCAAACCTCCATCGCAAGACTAATAACCTAAACCCAAAATGCTCAAATTCAACAAACAAACAACTGCCTGCTTTACCGGATACCGCCAACAAAAACTCCTAAAACAAAATGCACCCTTAAAAGAAATACTACTCAACCTCGACACTGTTGTCGAAAAACTCTATGACAAAGGTTATAGAACATTTATGTGCGGAATGTGTAGCGGATTCGATCTACTCGCTGCAAATGCAGTCATTAACCTCAAGAACAGACACCAAGATATACTACTCATAGCAGTGGTGCCGTTTGAAGGTCAGCAACGTGATTTTACCACCACCAACGACCAATCTACATATAGTAGCACTCTGCTGATGGCTGATCACGTTGAAATAATCAGCCAGAAGCGATCCCCGTCTGCCTACCTGAAACGTAACGATTTTATGCTCAGCAACTCTTCAACACTTGTAGCCTACTACAACCCCGAGGATAGATCTCCTCGTAGTGGTACGCTATACACTGTGAGGCACGCCAAAAAACAAGACCTTTCCATAGTAAACCTATGCACCCATACATCTTCTACCTGATCTCACAAGCGCAGATCGTAGATCATAGACTCAGTGCAATATTAGCTCTATGTAATAATTTTGTTCGCACGCCCCCCCAAAAATCCTTAACCCCAATCCTCAACACCAACCCACTCACGCCCCCACGAGCTTATAAATTTGAGAGAAGCTCAAAACTGCGTTCATAGACCCTCTGCATATCCATTGCGGCACTTGGTGCATAGCTTGCCATTTCGCACTCCTCCACAACCGAAATAAACTCCGCAGATAGTTGCTCCACAACACCCCGACTCTCAAACTCTACCTTGATACGCTCTTTGGTAAGCTCCGCAGTAGAGATGACATACCTATCGCCAATAAAACCCCACAGTGCCTGTAAAATTTCTTCAAAGAACTGACCTTTGTTACCTGCGTCAAGCTGTTTTTTTGCACTCTTCAGCCTACGTATAGCAACCTTGCTTGCCTTGCGAGTCTTAGTGCCAACTATATCTGCTCGCCCTTTGTTGCGAACCCGTATGACAACTATTGCAATGACTCCCAGTGCAATTATGATGATAAGTGTCATCACAAATAGTATGGAGTAGAGTAGTAGTCCTGCTGTGGTATTGCTGTTACCCTTAGGTGGGGCAGTGGTGATAATATATCGGATGTCCGAGCCCAGAATCTTTAGATCCTCACGATTCACTCCGCTAATAACCGCACCGCCATCAGCAGATTTCGTGTCGCGAGAAACACTAATAGTGTACTCTGGCGTGGAGAGCGTACTGTATCTCTTCGTCTTGGGATTAAAGTACGCAAACTCGACCTTGGGTATGGTGTATCTGCCTTCGCTGCGAGCAATGAAGGGATACTCCCACGATATCGAACCTGCCATTCCGTTCGATGTAGAGCGTGTCTTGTCGGTAGTCTTCGTGTCGTACTGCTCAAACTCGGCAGGCAGAGAAAACGCAGGAGATGTGAATAACGGAAAGTCTCCCGTGCCGTTTATTGTAACGGTGAGCGACGAGGCTGAGTTTGCAGATATTGTGCTATCTGGTGGTATAACGCTCATCGTAAAGTCGCCAACTGCTATTGGTAGCCCGAGTGGTGCACCATCGGGCAGCGCTTTTACGTTGATACTAACCCTCGGAGCAGTAACCTTGCGCTCAACAGTGCTAACCGTACTTCCACCTCCAAAGAATTGATCGAAGAGGGACATCCCCCCCCCACCACGACTAATAATCTGCGCCATAACCTCAAGCGATGCCGACTCGATTTGAATAGTTCCCGACCTCTGAGGGTAGAGCAACCACTCGCGCAGTACGTGCCCCTCATATACCACACCGCCAATCGTGCTACGAGTTGCTTGCTGAGCACCACGATCAAGCTCCTGTGTCCAAAAACCGCTCAACGACGGGTATTTAACATCATTGATCGAGGCAATACCAACGCGCGTGTATAGCTTTAGCTGAGCCGTAATCCCTTCACCCTGATACACACTTCGCTTCGAGACCTCAAAGCGTAACAGTATATCCTCCTTTTGAACCCCAGCATCCTCCCTTTCTTGCTGCTCGACAGGGCGCGAAGTACCACTTCCCCCACCTGTACCACCACCACCTGAAGAGCCATTACCTCCTCTTCCTCCTCCTTCCCCTGCCAGAATAGATATCACCATCGGCTTGGTCGAGTACTCATTAGAGCCCGCCGTAATCCTTGCCGCACTAACACTCCCACGCGAACTGTCTGCCATTGCCTCTACAAAGTAGGTGTAGGTCTCGGACGAGGACTGAGTCATCTGTCCATTGACATACGAAATCTCCCTGCCAGTACTAACACTCGGACCTGCCAAAACTCGCAAACCCGTAAACTCGGGAGCAATAAAGTTGCTTCCACTCTCATTCTTTAGCGTAAACTCAACCCTGAAGCGCTCGCCAGCACCTACACTAAGCGGTGCCGAACTCTCAAAAGTTACACTCTGAGCATACGCCCCAACAAAGCCTATTACTATCGATATTATGGTGACAAGTAGTCTTTTCATTTTACGCGTCTGTGGTTTGGAAGAAAAAATTGAATAAGTAAGAGTCCAATGGCAATGTATAGCAGGTAGAAGAACTGTTCGGCATACTCCTCAAATATGACAGTTGTACTATCGCTCTTCTCCATCTCGGAGATTCGCGTCATAATCTCATCAAGTCCTACACTCTGCTGCGACGAACGAGCATAAACTCCACCAGTGGTTGCAGCTATTTGAGCGAGCATCTCCTCGTCAAGCTTGCTGACCACTATCTCGCCATTATCGTCCTTGATAATCTCACCATCTATTGTAATTGGCGCACCCTCGGCAGTACCAATACCTATGGTGTGTATCGTTATGCCCTGAGATGCTGCTACTTCTGCTGCTGCAATCGGGTCGTCATCGTGACTCTCGCCGTCGGTGATAAGTATTATGGTGCGGTCGTTAGCACTCTGATCTTCGGTGGTTGCAGAGGGCATAGCGAGTGTTGATACCTCGATGGCTCGTTGGAGAGATGTGCCTTGACGTGCCACCATATCTGGGGATAGTGCCCTTACGAAATTTGCTGCCGAACGGTAATCACCCGTAATGGGAAGTTGTACGTAGCCATCACCGGCAAAGACGACAAGACCTACCTGCTCGTCTTCTAACCTCTCAAAGAGACGACCAATAGCATTCTTTGTCCTCTCAAGTCTATTGGGGGCATAGTCTTCGGCAAGCATCGAGCGACTAACATCAACTGCTAAAATAATCTTGCCACCTCGACTATCAACCTCTCGCAACTTGCTACCTACCTGCGGTCGAGCAAATGCAACAACGATCAACCCTACGGCAACTACAACCAACACAAACTTTACTGTGCCCATCTTCGGAGCATAACCCGGCATCAGCGCGCGAAGTAACTCCATATCACCGAACTTTGCGATCAGTCTGCGCTGACTACGGCGATACAAAACAAATAACAGTACCAATACAGGAAGTAGTATCAGTAGGTATAAAAACTCTGGATTTGCAAATCTAACCATTATGGAATCTTACGTAATATCAAATAATTAAGTATTATCATAGAGAGTAGCAGTGCGAGAGCCCATACCAAGTATATGCCGAACTCCTCTTGGTACGTTACACTATTTTCCACCTCAACCTTTATCTTCTCAAGGGTATCTATTTCGTTGTATATCTCAGTGAGTTTTGCGTTGTCGGTGGCTCGGAAATACTTGCCACCAGTTAGGTCGCTGATTTGAGTGAGTAGCTCTTCGTCGATTTTCACCTCCATCTGCGTGTAGACTATATCTCCCCATTGGTCATAAGCAGGGTAGGGTGCCATACCCTCCGTGCCAACCCCTATGGTGTACACTCTGATGCCAAACTCCTTGGCAAGCTCTGCAGCTGTCAGTGGGTCGATTTGCCCACTGTTGTTCTCTCCATCGGTTAGTAGAATCACAACCTTGCTTGGTGAGTCGCTGTGTCGGAGACGATTGACTGCCGTGGCAAGCCCCGTGCCTATTGCCGTGCCGTCCGATATAACGCCCATCTCAACCTGACTCAACAAGTTTACAAGTGTTCGATGGTCGGTCGTAAGCGGTGCCTGAGTAAAGGCCTCGCCAGCAAATACCACAAGCCCTATACGATCCGAACTCCTGTCAAGCATAAAACGACTTGAAATCTCCTTGGCGGCCTCAAATCTATTGGGAGTGAAGTCCCTGGCAAGCATCGAAGAGGATATGTCCAAAGCTACAACAACGTCAATCCCTTCGCTTGTCGTGCGCGACATATCGGAAGAGCTTTGTGGGCGTGCCGCTGCGATGATTAGGAGTGCCACCGCACCACACAACAACGCAAATGGAATGTGGCGTATGATAAACAGTGGAGTGCGACTACTGTCTCGCACCGGCTCTGTCGTTGGCACCGTAATGGAAGCACCTCCTCGTAACAGACTATATACATAGTAGCCAATCATCGGTACTATGATAAACAGCAACCACAGCACTTCGTAATTCTCAAAACGTATATTCTCCATACCTTTCTATTCTTCTGATCTATTAAATTAACCCTTACCAGCTCTTACCACCACTGCCAACTCCCACTGCCTCGGCCTTCTCCTTATCGACCTTCTCTTTGGTTCTGTCCTCGGCAGCTTGGATAGCATCTGCCATACGCTCTGCATCTGCTCTGCTTTGAGGCTTCTCGCCCTGCTGTTGTTGCTCTTGCTGATCTTTGTTCTGCTCTTTATCTTGGTTCTGATCCTGCTGATCTTGATTCTGATCATCTTGATTTTGCTGATCCTGTTGGTCTTGATTTTGGTCTTGGTTATCTTCTCCACCGCCACCACCACCATCTTCGTTATTCTTTAGTGCCAGAGCATAGGCTAAGTTGTAGCGAGCCATATCATCTCGTGGATTGAGCCTCAGTGCTTGCTTAAAACTCTCAATGGCGGCATCCAACTTTGCTGGATCTTGCTTACGTTGTGCCAACTGTGCACTGCCCATATTGTAGTTCGCCTGACTCGACATAGAGTCGACCTCGATGGCGCGTGCCCACATCTGCTCGGCATCGCCATACAAACCCTGACGAAACATAGCACTGCCTAAGTTTGAAAGGGCTGGATATGACTCGCTGTTTTTCAAAAGCGCCTTACGATAGTTGACCTCGGCATCCTTATATTGCTTCTGCTCGTAGGCTTCATTTCCCTCGCGTATGGTTCCATTTTCTTCTTGCGCTGAGGCTATGAGCGGAAACAGCGCGAATATAAATATGATTAATGATTTCATCTATCTTACTTGCTCGTTTTCTATAATCTCTTTTGGTTTAGTTTGTTCAATATAGTAGAATGCGTCAAAGTATGCAGTTTCGCACTCCTCGGCACTTGGCACTGCCTTTGCAAACTTCACAAGGTCCGAGATCTCAAACAAATCTCGCATTGCGCTCAGCAGGCGTTCCTCGTGGTGAACCGACCGAAGCTCGCCAAGTATCTCACTACTTGTCATCTCCATAGCTCCGAAGCCATACTGTTGCTCCATATATATTCTCAGCGTGTCGGTAATATCGGAGTAGTACTCCTTGTATCTGCCACTTTGCCACAACTTCTGGTTTCGTATCTTCTCCAGCGCGCCAATTGCACGAAGGTGAGGTGGGAGCAACGATTCGATAAGCGCAACTCTTCGCCTCCGACGAACATACCACCATACTCCGTAGCCAATACCACCAAGTACTGCCAGTGCTCCGACTATCCAGTACCAATTGTTCTTAAGGTCGAAAATGAACTCATCCCAGCTATACGGAACATCTACAATTGGAGCAATGTCATAAGGGACATCCTTTGTGGTGTCGATTTCGTAGGTGCCGACCAAAAGGATCTCCTCTCCAGTTGTATAGAGAGTGTCATACGGCTCTTTTGCGCCGATGACAATAGGGAAACTATCAAATTTATGACCTCCAGCCTCGAACGATGTGATAAGATAGCCTATCTCAACGTTTTGTACCCTGCCGTCGAGCGGCAAAGTGTCTATAAACGGACCGCCAACTATCTCAACGTGTTCGGTGAGCTTGCTGCTGCTGAACGTAGGGATTGAGACAACCTCTGCCATATCCTTCTTTATTTTGACACTAAAGCGAAGAGTGTCTCCAATCATAATGGAGTCCCTCGAGAGGCCTAGGCTTACCTCCGGCTCTATTAGTTGTGCATCGCACACACCAAACGTACTAAATAGTATCGATAAAAATAAAATAATTTTCCGTGCCATAACGTAAGAGTTTCTACCTCATCTTAAATAGTCTAATAAGTGCCATAACGTAATCCTCGTCCGTGGCAATAGCTGTGTTGCGAATGTTCTTGCTGCTGAGCGTCGAGCGAAGTTTTTCGACTCGCTCAGTGTAACTCTTTGCATAGTGCTCTCTGACTCTTTTGCTGGCAGTATCCACCCACTGTTTCTCTCCACTCTCGCTATCTCGAAGCTCTACAACTCCGACGTTTGGCATCTCTCCCTCCCGCTTGTCGTATAGCCTTAGTGCAATCATATCGTGTTTTGAACCAGTGATACTAAGTGTATGTGCACCATCGCTGGTGAGCTTGCCGCCATCAATAAAGTCTGAGAGAATAAATGCCGTACACCTTTTCTTTTGAACCGAGGCAAAGAATTGAAGTGCGCCACTAACATCAGTGCCACTACCTTGAGCATTGTAGTCGATAAGTTCTGAGATAATCCGCAGTACGTGCTGTCTACCTTTTTTCGGTGGTATATACTTCTCAACACGATCGCTAAAGAGTATCACCCCTACCTTATCATTATTGCTCGCAGCCGAGAAGGCAAGCGTGGCTGCAATCTCTGTCGCCAGCTGACGCTTATACATAGACTTTGTGCCAAAGCCTCCCGAGCCGCTGATATCTATGATGAGCATCATCGTAAGCTCTCGCTCCTCCTCATATAACTTGATGTGAGGTGAGCGCGTGCGAGCCGTTACGTTCCAGTCAATATCCCGTACATCATCGCCTATGCGATAGTCTCGCACCTCGCTAAATGCCATACCTCGCCCCTTGAACGCTGTGTGGTACTTGCCTGCAAAAATCTCGTTCGAAAGTCCGCGAGTCTTTATCTCCACTCGGCGAACTTTCTTTAGAATGTCCTTGTCCATTAGGGTACCTCTACCGCGTTAAGAATATCAGTGATTATATCCTCCGAGGTAATGTTTTCCGCCTCTGCCTCATACGTTACGCCAATTCTGTGGCGCATCACATCGTATGCAACTGCTCGGACATCCTCTGGAATGACATATCCCCTGCGATTGATAAATGCAAATGCCTTGGCTGCCTTGGCCAGCGATATTGAAGCACGTGGCGAACAACCACAACCAATAAGTATGGAGAGATTCTCAAGCCCTGCAACACTCTGCGGTTCGCGAGTGGCAAAGACAATGTCTACGATATACTTCTGTATCTTTTCGTCAATGTACACCTGCTCTACGACCTCGCGAGCGGCAGTGATATCCTCTGGCTTTAGCACTGCCGATGCCTTGGGAAACTTTGACTGACTCATATTCTGCTCAATGATGGTCAACTCCTCTTTGCGAGTTGGGTAGCCTATCTTAACCTTCAGCATAAAGCGGTCGAGCTGTGCTTCAGGGAGTGGGTACGTGCCCTCCTGTTCGATTGGGTTTTGAGTTGCCATTACCAAAAACGGTGATGGTAGGGCGTAGGTAGTGTCTCCGATGGTGACTTGACGCTCTTGCATTGCCTCAAGCAGTGCTGATTGCACCTTGGCAGGCGAGCGGTTAATTTCGTCGGCAAGGATGAAGTTCGCAAAAATTGGACCCTTCTTTACAGAAAACTCTTCGCTCTTTTGCGAGTAAATCAACGTACCGGTGAGGTCTGCAGGGAGTAGGTCGGGGGTAAACTGAATACGAGAGAACTTGCCGGCAATAGCATCCGAAAGGGTGTTAATTGCAAGGGTCTTTGCTAACCCGGGCACGCCCTCAAGCAGTATGTGCCCGCCACTTAGAAGCCCAATGAGTAGGCTATTTACAAGTCCCTTTTGCCCAACAATCACCTTGCCGATCTCCATTGTCAGAATGTCGACAAATGCGCTCTGAGCTTGAATCTTTTCGCTTAATTCTTTGATGTTTACAGTTTCGCTCATCTTGTGTTACTATTTTTATTTGTTTATTTATCGGTTTTGCACCTCGAAACTTTGCAGTGCTACAAATTTAAATCCTAACGGAACAAAGCATTAAAAATTGTGCACAAAAATACATTTTTTTGCATAACATACAAAAAAAAGCAGGGTAGTGACACCCTTAAACCATACAAAACTACTCCCCCCCCCGCTCACTTCTCCCCTCTGCTTAATGCATATATTAATAATAGTGGCATTAGCTACCGTGAGTGGAAAGTATGCAAAAAATGACTTTTTTGTTGAAAAAAATTTGGAAATAAGAAATTTTCACATACCTTTGTAGTGTATTAGAACATCAACACACCAAAACAATGATAGAGTTAAAAAACCTAAACTTTGCTTACACACGCTATGTGCCAGTTCTCAGCGGTCTCTCGCTGAGCTTCTCGACCGGAGCGATCTGCGGCCTGCTCGGAAAGAATGGAGTTGGAAAGACAACCCTTTTGCAAATCTTTGCAGGATTGCAACAGCCCACCACCGTTGATAAAATATCGGTAATGGGGCACGAACCCTTCAAGCGCGAGGTGTCATTTCTTGGTAAGATATTTTTTCTACCAGAGGAGTTCTCACTACCGCGCTGCACGATTGTCGAATATGCCAATCGCTATGGGAGGTTCTACCCAAACTTCTCGCTTGAGGCTCTATGGTCATACCTCGAAGAGTTCGAGGTTAGCCCAAACGCAAAGCTCCATTTGATGAGCTTCGGACAGCGCAAGAAAGCATACATAGCCTTTGGATTTGCAACAGGTGCAGAACTACTGCTACTTGACGAACCCACCAATGGACTCGACATTACATCAAAGACTGCATTTCGTCGCGCCGTTGCACGACTCGCTGACTCCCACCGCACGATTATCATCAGCACCCACCAAGTACGAGATCTCGAAGAGGTGCTCGACCATATAGTCATTCTAAAGAACAATGCAGTGTTGCTTAATGCCTCCTCTGCCGAGATAACCCGTCGCCTGCGCTTCGAAGTGGTCGCACCCGACACCCCAACGCTATACAGCGAGAGATCCATACACGGAACGATCGGCATAGTGGAAAATCACGAGCAGAGTGAAACAAATCTCGATATTGAGATGCTATTTAATGCAGTGAATGGTGACCAAGAGAAATTTTCGCAAATATTTAACAAGTAAACCCACGATGAATAACTTTAACATAAAGCGTTTTGGGCACTATGCCCTATCTACTACGACCACCAATATGCCAGGTTACTTGCGCATAGCACTGATCTTTGCAGGGATATGTACCTTCGGCTTCTTGCTATGCTTTGCGCTCTATCCGACAAACCCAACAGATCTATTCCCCTATGTACCTTCGGTGCTTGCCGTAGTGCTTGGTATAGTGTGGAATATTCGACTTGCTGCTAGCTTCAAAGAGTATCACAAAGCGCACAGCGCACCTCGTATTATGATGCTGCCGGTTAGTAAAATCGAGAAGTATCTGACCATAATCCTTACAAACGGTATTATCTATCCGTTGATACTCATAATACCGATGCTGATATGCACCTCAATTGCATCTATATTCTATACAGGGGGAGACTTGCTGGTGGCAGTGCGAGATAATTTGTATAACGATGGAGAGTTCTTCGGATTTGGAGCTAACTTTACTGGGGTGCTCAGTGGAAAGGTAGTAGATATGCCAGCAGTAGCTACACTCTTTGTGTCGTGGGTCTCGACGATCTCATACTATCTGTTGGTCGGAGTAATATTTAGACGAGCGCAATACCTAATAGCTATTGGTATCATTATACTTTACAGTATATTTTGGGCAATTGTAGGTATTGTTATCGTTCAGCACAGTTTCTACACTGATGGGCAACTCGAAGAGTTTATTGTGATGATGCTCAACCATAGGATATATTTTGATTTGGCATTGGGTGGGCTATTTTTAGTCTTGACGTGGAGAAGATTTAGAAAACTTAGAGTACGGAGATAACCAAGATGAAGTTTAGTGAACAACGCCCGATTTACCTCCAGATTGCGCACCTTATAGGTGGGTATATCCTTAGTGGGGAGTGGGCAGAGGGAGTGCGAATCCCCTCGGTTAGAGAGTTTGGAGTTAGCCTGGCGGTTAATCCAGCAACGGTGCTCAGAGCATACGATGATCTGAGTGAAAAGGGCATAATTGAGCAGCGACGTGGTATTGGCTACTTTGTTTGCGTAGGTGCAAAGGCAATGGTACACCGCGAGCGTAAGGAGGAGTTCTTTGCCACAACTCTACCTTGCCTCTACAAGGAGATGAAGGATTTAGGCATTACCATTGAGGAAGTGGTTGCACACCGAGGTTAGTCCGCACTTCTCGCACTTTGGTTTGCGAGCTGTGCAGGTGTAGCGCCCGTGGAGTATGAGCCAGTGGTGAGCATCGCCGAGGCTATCCTGAAAACCTGCTGAAGAAAAACCCTCGACGAGTTGTAGTTCGGTGGCAAGTGGAGTTTTGGCACCTTGACTCAGACCGATGCGAGCAGCAACTCGAAAGACGTGAGTGTCGACAGCAAAGGCACCTTGCCCAAAGATTACCGAGAGGATGACATTTGCCGTCTTGCGCCCCACGCCGCTAAGGCTCTCAAGCTCTTCGCGAGTGTTCGGTACTGTGCCCGAGAAACGCTCCACAAGGGTCGTTGCCATCGAGTGAAGGTGAGTTGACTTGGCGTTAGGGTAGGATATTGAGCCTATATAGCCAAAGATCTCCTCGGGGGTTGAGGCAGACATAGCCTCGGCGGTGGGCAGTGCCTTGAAGAGCGCAGGTGTTACGATATTGACGCGTTTGTCGGTGCACTGAGCCGAGAGAATAACCGCAACAAGGAGCTCGAAGGGGGAGTTGTAGTTGAGCTCGCTGCGAGGCTCTGGCATAGTGCGACTGAAGTAGTCGCCAACGTATTTATAGAGTTGAGTGTTTGACATAGGTGAGAGAGAGTAGTTGATTGAGAACAAAAGTAACAAAAATATTGTAACTTTTTCAACCCTATGGCGTCTAACTATTAAAAAAAAAGTGAAAATTATTTGCTTTATATCATAAAGTTGTTTATATTTGTAGTGCGATAAATTAATTAACAAAACCAATATTTTAGTATGAAAAAATTATTACTTACCTTAAGCTTAGTTTTGATTTCTACCTTGTCGTATGCGCAGGACTATACGATAAGTGGTGTTACTATGGACACGCTGAGGAGTGAGCCTGCTGCCTATGCCACAGTTCTTTTGTTTGGCGCAGACGCCGCGGAGTTAAAGGTGTCTACCTATACCGATGACAAAGGGAGGTTCTCCATAAAGACAGACGCTGGAGACTATACGTTGCGTGTGAATTTTGTGGGATATGCTCCATTCGAGCGTAGTTTCACTCTGGATCAGGACTTGGATCTGGGCGTTATAAACGTTACTCAGGCCATTGAGATTGGTGCGGCGAGCGTAACAGCACAGCTTATCACAGCCGATGTTGATAAGACATCGTACAATGCCGAGTTGGATCCCGAAGCTCCTGCACTCACGGCACTTGAGATGATGCGCAAGGTTCCGATGTTGTCGGTTGATGCCGAGGATGAGATACGTCTTCGTGGTGAGACAAACTTTAAGATACTGGTCAACGGTAAGAGCAGTTCGCTTCTTAGTGGCAACTACAAGGATGTGTTGCGTTCAATGCCGGCGAGCTCCATTAAGCGCATAGAGGTTATTACCTCTCCGCCTGCAAAGTATGATGCCGAAGGTATTGGAGGTATTATAAACATTGTGACAACGCGCAAGACTATTGAGGGTTTCAACGGCTCGGTATGGGCAAGTGGCGACACCTTTGGTGGGTGGAACACTGGTGCGTATATTGCGGGTACTGCCGGAAAGTTCAACTTCTCGGGCAACCTATACACAGGGCACTACAACCAACCAGGTAGCATCATTGATGCTACACTTACAAACTTCAACTCGGTCGATAGTTATACACACCAATATCGTGTTGAAAACAACGCCGATGGGCACTACAACGGTGTGAGCTTTGAGATGTCCTATGAGTTCGATTCGTTAAATCTCCTCTCCTTTGCCGTAAATGGTTCGTTGGGGAACTACAATATGGAGAATATCACTCACAACGAATTTTTTAGTCAGATTGGCGACCCGACCGGTTCGTACGAAAACGTATCACGATCGAAGGGGGATTGGGGTGGTATTGGCGCGAGTTTGGACTACCAACGTACCTTTGCCCGTCCCGATCAGTTGTTGACAGCCTCCTACAAGGTAGATTACAATCCCAATGGCAACTTTGCCGAGAATGAGATACTACCTATATTTGGTTCGACATCTGCACTCCATACTCGTTCGAACAACGATGCGTGGGGTATGGAGCACGCCATTCAGGTCGATTATTTCGATCCGATTACCAAAAACCATCAGATTGAGGCTGGACTAAAGTACACCCTGCGTCCGAGTTTGAGTAACAGCACAAACGAGATCTTGATAGGGGATGAGTGGCAGGAGGATATAACCCTCAAAAACGACCTCGACTATATGCAGCACATCGGTTCGGCATATGCCGCATATCAGTACAAGGTGAAAAACTTTACGGCAAAAGCGGGTGCACGGGCTGAGTACACCGTAAACGATGGAGAGTATCTATCGATTGATACAACCCCTCTATTTAGTCGTTACTTCAACCTCGTACCATACCTTAACTTTGGATATAAAATCGACAACTTCCAGAGCCTAAAGCTCGGATATACGCAACGTATATCTCGCCCCGGAATATGGCTACTCAATCCCTATGTCGACACAAGCAACCCTCTATACGTTGAGTCAGGCAACCCTAACCTTGACCCAGAGCTAACACACAGTTTTGAGCTCGGCTATGGCATCTACAAACCGATGTTTAATATCTCAGCTACGCTCAGCGCAGGGATTACCAATAACTCGATCGAAGATGTGCTAACTATCGTCAATCAGACAAGCTATGTGCGACCAGAGAACATCGGGCAAAAGTATGCCTATCGCGGTTCGCTCAGTGCCGGAGCACGCTTCTTTGGTGGCAAACTATCCTTTACCTTAAATGGTTCGCTTGGGTATCTTGATATCCGCTCAAACGACGGCTCAAACAGATCAAACACTGGCACTGACTACAATGTCTTTGCAATGATCTCGGGCAACGCCTGGAAAGACGGAACTGTTACCCTTATGGGGGGAGCCGGTAAAAGTGGTGTAAATCTACAAATGGACGGAAATGTCTACTATTTCAGTGGACTATCTGTATCTCAAGGCTTCTTCAAAAAGAAACTAAACATATCGATCAATGCACAAAACCCGTGGACAAAGTATAACTACTATACCATAACAGGATTCGACCCCACAACCTTTGCCTTCGACGGTAAAATGTTGCAGAGAGGGCAACAGATCAAACTCTCGGCATCGTGGAGGTTCGGCTCGGCAAAGGGCGCAGTGAAAAAGGCAAGGCGCACCATAGATAACTCAGACCAAAAGGGTGGAGGCTCGGCAGGGCAAACCGGTGGAGGTGGAATGATGTAGGGGGAGGCAGGTATAACTAAATTAATTGTACTTTATTATTTAGTGAGAAGAGAGGGAGTCGCTAACTTCAGTTAGAGACCCCCTCTCTCTCTCTTGTTGTATAGATATACAACCCAAAGGTGGCATCTCTGCGTGCGTGAGTGTGTGAGTGAGTGCGTGTACGTGTGTGAGTGAGTGCGTGTACGTGTGTGAGTGAGTGCGTGTGCATTATGCTCCGATGTGCGTTAACTACGGGCTGCATCCATCGGCCTGACGCTAAAACCATATCGATTTTCTCGCTCGCTCACTCGCTCAAAAAAATATGGTTTCCTTACGCGTCAACCCTCGAATGCTCACCGCCCTTTAGTTAATATGCACCTCAGAGCACAATACACACTTACTCTCTTTCTTACTTTTTTTTCTCTCTCTCTCTCTTTCTCTTTTTTTTTCCTCTCTCTCTCTCTCTCTCTCTCTCTACGTATGATCTGTGGATTCCTTTACAAATTCGAAACAATACCGTAACATCACTTTAATATTTCTGTAATAACTCCGTAATAATACCAACATACCTTTGCCCACGAAAAACAAAACAACAGAAATAACATAAAACAAAAGGTATGAACAAAATCTTTACAACAATTCTTGCACTACTAACCCTCCAAGCTACGGCAAACCTCGTTACGCCGAGCACTGAACCCGCAACGAATACCGAAACTGAGATCATCTCACAAAGCATCCGTGGTAAGGTCTACGACAGCTCAACAAACGATGTAGTCATAGGTGCAGTTGTTATCGTAAAGGAAAATCAAAACAAAGTAGTCGCATCGGACATCGACGGCGCATTTATGATCACGGGCGTGGACTACCCCTGTACACTGATTGTAAGATATGCAGGCTGCAAAACCCAAGAGATCGTGGTCGACGCACCAGGTGAGATTGTAGTTACACTCGAACCCGAGGCCCTGTCGGCAGGTGCCGTAACTGTCACAAGGCGCAGAAGACAAAACACCGAAACAGCAATGATAGCCTCGCTGCGCCAAACAAATGCCGTGGCAGTGGGTGTGTCGGGAGCGCAAATATCCAAAACATCAGATAGCGATGCTGCAGAGGTAATGCGCCGTATTCCAGGTATTTCGCTAATCAACGGAAGGTTTATCGTAGTGAGAGGACTTGCCCAAAGATACAACAACGTGTGGATCAATGGAGGAAGTGTTCCAAGTACCGAAGCAGATGGACGAGCATTTAGCTTCGATGTGATACCAAGTGGCAACATCGACAATATTGTCATCAGCAAGTCCTTTACCGCAGACCTACCCGGAGACTTCAGCGGTGGCTTTATTGAAATAACCACAAAGGGAATGCCTGACAAAAGCTCAGTGAAACTCAGCATCGGTGCTGGCATCAACTCCCAGACTCAGTTTCACGACACGCACCTCGGAACGCGAGCATCAACCGAATGGCTCGGATTTGACGCCTCGTTGCGACCACTATCCCCAGACTTTCCTGCAAACCTTGGTAGTGTTACCGACCCTGCTCAACAGGAGTATCTATATCTCAATGGCTTCTCCAACGATTGGACAGTGCACTCGTTTCGTCCAGCACCAGAGATAAAAGCATCGGTGCAGTGGGATGCCGTAATCAACGATAAACTCGGTATGGTACTATCGGCAAACTACAATAATAAGTATCACACCGTTACCAACATCACAAACCGCCGCTACGGGCTATATAACACCTCGAATGATGAACCAGTGCTCGAAAAGGACTACATCGACAATCAATTTGCCCAAGAGGTAAACATAGCGGCTATGAACAACTGGATCTATCAGATCAATCCCTCGCACAGACTCGAATTTCGTAATCTATTCAATATAATTGGTGAGAATCGTTTAATGGAGCGTAGCGGTATGAGTATGGTCAGTGGCGACTACTACCAAGAGGAGACCGAGTATATGTACTCCTCAAGACTTACCTACACCGGACAATTTGCCGGTAACCACACATTTGGAGATAACACCTCGAATACTATCGACTGGAATGCTACCTACTCCTACGCTCACGGCGAACAACCAGATCGTAAAATTGTGCTCGATCAGGCAAACGATGCCCCCACCGAGTCCGAACCTATGGATGTTACCGAGAGTCGCATTAAGCGTTACTTTGAAACCCTCTCGGACAATATTTTCTCGGGTGCGGCAAACTACAAAAAAGTCTTCCAAGGCGACAACTGGATGCCAACGCTCAAGGCAGGCCTATTTGGTGAGTACAGAAACCGTGATTACGAACCACGAGAGTTTATCTACAACTACGATAACTTGAATCAAGCACAGAAGGATTTGTATTTCGATGCCTCGATTGATGAAAAGATGAGTGATTATTGGATCGGTAGCGGTGATGGACAGGTATATGTCAATGAAATAGGGTCGAAACAGAATGCCTACACAGGAGACTACTTCGTTGGAGCGGGTTATGTGTCGGGTACAATGCCTGTTGGGAAGTTCATTTTTGATGTTGGTGTACGTGCTGAGCTGTGGAATATGTCGGTTAGCTATGACCAGAGTACAGACCCTCGCGATCAAAAAATTGTGACAAACAACTACAGTGAATTATCTATCCTCCCTGCACTAAACATTGCATACAACATCAACAAACGACACACACTCAGAACCTCCTATGGAAGGACTGTCAACAGACCCGAGTTTCGTGAAGTATCACCATCGGTCTACTATGACTTTGAGCTAAATGCCGAGATTCAAGGAAACCCTGACCTGCAGATGGCAACTATCGACAACGTTGATCTGCGTTATGAGTTCTATCCTTCGGCAGGAGAGCTTATCAGTGTTGGGGTCTTCTACAAGCACTTTACAAACCCCATTGAGTGGAACTTTACAGATATGGGAGGTACCTATCGCTACTCGTATGAGAATGCCAAGGGAGCATACACCGCAGGGATAGAGTTTGATATGCGTAAAAGACTTGACTTTATCGGTGTTCCAGAGCTCGCGCTGGTGATCAACGCATCGCTTGTGGCAAGCGAGGTGCAGTTCAAAAACGAGGGGCTTGTCAAGCAACGCTCACGTGCCCTACAAGGTCAATCGCCCTACATCGTCAACGTTGGACTATACTACGACTCCAGCGAAGAGCTCGGACTCTCGGCTTCGGTACTCTACAATGTTATAGGGAAGAGGATTATGGGTGTGGGCAAGTCCATATCGATCGATCCAACCGACATCGATCAGTACCTTCCAGACTCGTATGAAATGCCACGACATATGGTTGACCTTACCGTGGCAAAGAAGTTCGGAAAGATGTTTGAGCTGAAGCTCAGCGCAAAGAATCTTCTAAACTCACCGGTGGTACTCAAACAGTTTCCGACAACGACCATCGATGGTGAGTCGCAGAGTCGTGAGCAGATCACACGAGAGTTTCGTGAGGGTATAACCGCATCGCTTGCACTATCTATTAAATTTTAAGAATAATTAAAAAAAACCCAAAAAAACAAAAGCAATGAAAAAAATGATGAAAAATGTGGCATATGTAGCCGCTGCAATCTTCCTTTCGATAGCAACTGTTGGTTGTGAGGACAACAACACTGGCGGTGGATCAACCGAGGTAGACCCACTGACAAAGCACGAACTTGGGGATGGAACTCAACGCTACGAACTTAAAGAAGACACGCGACTTGTGGCAGGTACGCCATACACAATGCGAGGGTTTGTCTACGTTCCAAACGGAGTTACCCTTACCATTGAGCCCGGTACTGTAATCAAAGGAGATAAGTTTACAAAGGGTACGTTGATTGTTGAGCGTGGAGGTAAGATTGTGGCAGAAGGTACGCAAGCAAATCCTATTGTTTTTACATCGTCTGAGGCTCCGGGTCAACGCACACCTGGAGACTGGGGAGGTATCATAATACTGGGTAATGCTCCAAACAATGGAGGAGAGATGACCATCGAAGGGGGGATTAACTCCAAGCACGGTGGTAGCGATAATAACGATAACTCTGGAGTTTTCACCTATGTTCGCATCGAGTTTGGAGGTATTGAGTACTCAACGGACAATGAGATCAATGGTCTAACGCTTGGTTCGGTAGGTGCTGGCACGACGATGCACCACATTCAGGTTTCGTATGCCAAGGACGATAGCTTTGAGTGGTTTGGCGGTACTGTGAATATGTCGCACCTTGTTGCACTCGGTACGTGGGACGATACATTCGACACCGATAATGGATACTCTGGCAAGTTGCAGTTCCTTTTCGGACTCAACGACCCTAACTATGCGGATAAATCATCATCGAATGGCTTTGAGTCGGACAACAACTCGTCGGCAAGCATAGCAGAGCCATTTACATCTGCGGTATTTGCAAATGTAACGCTTGTCGGCCCTGTCTCAAACCCTGAGGATTATAGTGATATGGGTAGCGAAGCAGGATCGGGATGGTTTCAGAATGCTGTGCAGATTCGTCGCAACTCAAGAATTAGTCTCTTCAACTCGGTATTGGCAGGATATCCTATCGGAGTAAACATTGACAACGACAAGGGGTCGGATACTCAAGGTGCAGCACTTACGCGTGGAGCACTCGGAGGTAATGTTATGGCTGGTATGGTGTACGACTTTCAGGACGTAGCAACAAACAAAGAGGATATACGTCCAAGCGATGCTACACAAGCAGCAGTTGAGGCTATATGGAACAAAGAGGGTGCAGGAAACCTTGAGCCACTTGCCACCATCGCAGAGCTTGACCTTAAGGGTGATCCTCAAATGCTTACATCACCAAATGCTATCCCAAACACCACGAGCCCTGCTGCTAACTCTGCGGTGTGGACTAACACTTTGGTCGAGAGTAACTTCTTTGACAAAGTTGTATATAGCGGAGCCTTTGGACCAGCAGAGAGTGCCTCAAATAACTGGATGACTGGATGGACTAACTTTGACCCACAAAACACTGTGTATTAATGACCAGTAGTGGTGCCCATTCCACCAAAACAGTAAGTGTGCGGTGGGGTGTGGTATCACAACGGATACTTTTACTCACTCTCTTTGCTTGGCAGTGGCGAGCAGTGAGGGTGAGTTTAGTTTTTTTTAATGCCGTCATTGTAGGGTGTTTGAAAAAAAAGATTGCAAAAAATTTGACAATGAAAAATTTTTACATATCTTTGCACCTCAATTCGGCACCGTAGCTCAACTGAATAGAGCATCTGACTACGGATCAGAAGGTTACAGGTTTGAATCCTGTCGGTGTCACAAAAGCGAGAGAGTGAGTGGTTTATTAACCGCTCACTCTCTCGCTTTGTATTATCGAAGGTTCTCGTTGCTGAGGGATCATTGCAAAGCGAGGATCAAATTATATGATCACCATTAAGATCTTGTGAGAGACTCTATTTTGACTCACCGTGAAGCTATGGTATAGCAGAGCACGTATAGCGACTAAGAGAGGAGCAACTTTCAAATCGCTGAGTAGCTTTGACGTATTAAAATTCAGTCAGCGAGTAGCTCACTGGCGATTTTTTTGCTTTTTCTGACCACTGATTTTAGAGCAATCAACCCAAGGCGGACGTACGACTCCCCCCCAGGGAGTCGTACGTCTTTTGCGTACAAACTACCAAATTGCGGATGGTCGCCACCCCAAGCGACCTTTAGCAAAATTCTTTTGCGTAGCTCACTGGCGAC
>CAYJMA010000020.1:0-19609 GCA_964371475.1 uncultured Rikenellaceae bacterium
CTAGAAACCTAGTCCTAAAAGATCTTTTTTGTCGTCCCAACCCACTCACTTTTCTATACAAAAAGCGCGAGACTAAACCTCGGCTTAAGCTCTCCTACATATTGCTCAACGGCAACTTGTAGTACACAAACTCTTGGTCATTCCAAGGCGTTTTGTATGCTTTGATATAGAGCGTATCGTCCTGACCGATACGAATGTCGTATGGTAGCAAAGTTCTTGACCATAATCCACATAGGAATACTACATTGCCACTATTTAGGTCATAAACCTCTATAGTTGCAGAATCTTCGCCCTCTGGAGAAGCATAATATGTAACTAACATATCTTTATTGGGAGAAACAATTGCGTTATACCCCGTATGGAAAAGTTTACCGTTAGTTGCTGAAACAAAGCATTCGCCATCTCCGGTCTCATAGCCAAAATATGAGAAGACATAATACGCAGCATCAATATTGCTAACATAGCCAAGGTACTCAACTTCGTCATCGCCGATACTGCTTTTTTGAATAGTCATATCATTTCCAGTAAGCAGTCTCACAGTAACGCTTTGACTTCCTACATTTACGAATTGAGCCGTCAGTTCAGTATCGCGTTTCTGCGCTGCATCGTGAGTTGCTTTTGCATTTGCATACTCTTGCTGAGTTGATCCTTGGACAAAGAGCTTTAGTTCACTGTTTGGTGTATCGAAATACCCGTACTCATCGTTTCTGAGCTCTGGTGGGGTTTGACTTGCGCTGGTTGTAGCTGTTGAGCATAGCGCTGAGGCTACCATAGCTAAACCAATTAATGATGTTTTGAATTGCTTTCTCATAGTTTTCTTTTTGTTTATTTTTTAAGAGTTATACTTGCCAGAGTTCATAAACTTGACAAGCTGTTATGCGATTATTAAGATCCTGTTTTTTTTGTCTGTTCCAAGTTTCGTCTTGCTGTTTTATTAGCACCCGCACACTATCAAAAACAACTACAAATATAGCAACATTTATTGTAAAAACAATTAAATTTTTATGACAACTTGCCTTTTCATTTTACTTTTCTGGTTCTTTGTAATCTTCGTTCAGACACTTTAACCCTTCGGTTGAAATCTCCTCGATTTGCAGATTATCTTTTCTAACGCCCCACGCTCTGAGCGCCTTTGTAAAGAACTCGTCTTTTGTTTGCCCCGAGGTGTCGTACAGAGCAAAGGCTGCGCAATAATCATCACCAAAACCGCTATTTTCGTAGAAGCTAAAGTATGTTCCATCTCTATTGAGGTCTTCGATAATTAGATAGTCTTTGACGTGTAAAACACCGCCACGTCTGTAGATCTCGGAAAATACGACCACGTGTTGCGCATTATCTGGGTTATCATAGTAGCTAAGACCATTGTTCAGTCCATCATATCCGATGTGTGTTCCGCCGGAGTAAAAAAACTCATTCTCTGCATCGAAATACTTTTCGACCACCGAGAGCGGCATATTTCTGTCAATGTACCTATCAAAAATAGTTTTCTGCGCTTGAGCACTGCCCAAGGTAATAATTAGCAGCAGGAGTGTTGTGATTTTTTTCATTTTCTTTACTGTTTATTTTTTTCCAGTCTTGTCTTTACTTTAGCTTCGTATGACCTCAATTTCTCCACCCTCACCTATATATATAATAGAGGATGGCGAGCCCGATGCTCCTTTTTCGTGTGCAGGGGACACACTATAGTCTACACCACTGAGGATTCGAGGGTCAATATTGTGATAGTTCGTGGGTGTAGGCTCTCCACTGATGTTGGCAGATGTAGAGATTATTGCGCCGTTGAACTTTGCCAGTAGCTTTTCGAGGAATTGGTTGCGAGGGACTCGTATTGCGATTGTGCCCTTTTCTGGTGAGAGCAGGTTGTTTGCAACTCCGCATCCTCCCTCCATAATAACTGTAAGTGGTTTAGCTCCTTCGGTGTTTGCAGCTTCGAGCAAATCGTCGGCAATAGGCGGAATAGTCCTTACATATCGAGCCACATCACCTATACTCTTTACCAGCACGATCATTGCTTTGCTGTCCTCGCGTTGCTTGATCTCATAGATTTTCTTGACTGCCTCTTGGTTCGTAGCATCGCAACCAATTCCCCATACCGTATCGGTAGGATATAGTATAGTACCCCCTGCCTTCAAGACTCTCACACACTGCTCCACCACACTACCTATGTCGTCTGTGATGAGTTTTGCAATGACCTCGGCATAGTGTTTGTGTTCGAGCGTGTGGATCTTTTGCGCCAAAGTTTCTGGTGTTTCTCCCACATCGAGTTTAGCTTTAGCTTGGAATATAATTGCACCTTTGTCATACTCTTCGGTAACATAGTGTATGGTGATGCCCGACTCTTTTTCGTTTGCCTCGACCACTGCTCTGTGAACATTATCACCATACATACCCTTTCCTCCATATTTTGGCAGTAGTGCAGGGTGAATGTTTACCATTTTGCCTCGGTATTCTCTAACTATCTCTTTTGGCATAAGTAGCATAAATCCAGCCAGCACGATAAAGTCCACCTTTTGAGCTCGAAGATAATCGAGCAGTTGTTCTGGATTGTTTCTCAGTGTTTTTGCATCGATGACCATTGTTGGCACTCCATATTTTTGTGCTCGTTGTAGTGCAAAGGCTTGATCGTTGTTCGAGATTAGTGTAACGACTTTTCCTTGTTTGGTGTTATGTTTGAAATATCTCAGAATTTCCTCTGCATTAGTACCGCTGCCAGAGGCAAAAATCGCTATTTTTTTCATTATCAATAACTTAAATTTATATATTACGATAAAATTACAAAAAAAATGCGATTTGTTGCTCTATTTCACAAAAAAAGTATAAATTTGCCGTTATAATTGAAGAAAAATGTTAAACCAATAATTAAAAAAGTATGTCAAACATTTCACAAAAAGTAGTAGAAATCATCGTTGAGAAACTCGGTGTAGACGCAGCAGAAGCAGTTCCAACAGCAAGCTTTACAGCTGACCTTGGGGCAGATTCACTTGATACAGTAGAGCTTATTATGGAGTTCGAAAAGGAGTTTGAAATCGTAATTCCAGACGAAGACGCAGAAAAAATTGGCACTGTAGGTGATGCTATTTCATATATTGAGGCAAAGAAAAACTAATTTCCTGTGCTAAAATCTTCTAATTAGCTTTGCGTTTTGCCGTAGATTTGGCAGTACGCTGAAGCATAAGGAAAGCAGACAAAGAAATGGGGAGAGGCGTTTAGGCTTTCCCCTTTTTTTTAATTATAAAAAATTAACTCATTTGAAGGTACAATGAAAAGAGTTGTGGTTACTGGTTTGGGTACAATCAACCCACTGGGGAATAATATAGAGGAGTACTTCAGTGCTCTAAAAGCAGGTAAGAGTGGTGCTGCAAAGATCACTTTGTTTGACGTCGAGAAGTTCAAGACGCAGTTTGCTTGCGAGGTCAAGGGTTTTAATGCCAATGATTTTTTTGATAGAAAAGAGGCTCGTAAATTTGACAGATTTTCTCAATTTGCGATGGTCTCTGCCGAGCAAGCTATGTCCGATTCTGGGATAGATGTAGAGAAGATAAACTTAGATCGTGCAGGAGTGATCTGGGCATCAGGAATTGGTGGTCTAAACTCAATTACAGAAGCAATCTCGGACTATGTTAAGGGAGATGGCACACCACGTTTCAATCCGTTTTTTATACCGAAGATGATTATCGACATTGCAGCTGGTCATATCTCGATGAAGTATGGTTTTCGTGGTCCAAACTACGGAACAGTATCAGCCTGTGCGAGTGCTAATCACGCCTTTATCGATGCAATGAATATGATTCGTTGGGGTAAGGCAGATGTTATAGTTGCAGGTGGTTCTGAGGCGGCGATAACTGAGGCGGGTATTGGCGGTTTTAATGCAATGCAAGCCTTGTCAACTCGCAATGATGATCCTGCGACAGCATCTCGTCCGTTTGATACTGGTCGCGATGGCTTTGTGATGGGCGAAGGAGCTGGAGCACTAATCTTCGAGGAGTATGAGCACGCAGTTGCTCGTGGTGCAAAGATCTATGCAGAGGTAGTTGGAGGCGGTATGAGTGCTGATGCTTATCACCTTACAAGTCCACACCCAAATGGTATGGGAGCTTGCAAATCTATGCAGAATGCTATTGAGGATGCAGGGCTTAAGCCAGAAGATATAGACTATGTAAATACTCACGGCACGTCAACACCGGCTGGAGATATACCCGAAATTACAGGGCTTATGACCTGCTTTGGCAACCACTCGTACAAGATGAACATCTCGTCTACAAAGTCGATGACCGGACACCTTCTTGGCGCAGCGGCAGCCGTAGAGGCTCTTGCCTGTATTATGGCACTGGTAGATGGTGTTGTACCTCCTACGATCAACAACTTTGAGCTCGATAAGTCTATTGACCACAAACTTAACCTTACGCTAAACAAAGCTCAGAAACGCAATATAACGTACGCACTGAGCAATACATTTGGTTTTGGAGGACACAACTCTACTGTTATTTTCAAGAAGTTTGAATAAAGAGACGAGTAGAGGGGGGGGGAGTTTGATAGAACGATAAGAGCGCTCACAACGCCTCGGGGTTCTATCAGGCGCGATTAGACAAGAGTATAATAAAAGCTAAAAATGTTTCGTTTTTTACGAAAATATGGCAGTGATGCCCACTACTATAAGCTCATACATCGTATATTCGGTGTATGGGCTTATAATATTGAGCTATATAAGCTCGCACTTGTTCATCGCTCGGCATCGGTGATGCTGGAGAGTGGAGATATGATAAACAACGAGAGGTTGGAGTTTCTCGGAGATGCAGTATTGGAACTCCTGATCTCAGAGAAGTTGTTTTTGGAGTATCCAAACTTTCAGGAAGGGGAGTTGACAAAGTTACGTAGTAAGATAGTGTGTCGTGCCACTCTCAATAGTCTCTCAAAGAGGCTTAATCTTCAGAGCGAGGTTGTAGCAAGTAGGACCTCGAATCGAGACTCTCGTCATAATATCTTTGGTGATGCCTTTGAGGCACTGTGCGGTGCGCTCTATCTCGATCAAGGTTTCGACAAAACGAGTAAGACTCTCTTAAATCTCTTCTCCAAGGAGCTCAACATCGATGAGCTACTTGACATTGAGCTTGATTACAAGAGTAGGATTCTTGAGTGGGCGCAACAGAGGCATAAGGATTTACGGTTTTATTCTCAGATCAGTGCTGGTTACAATGATCGGAATCCTGTCTTTGAGTCCGTGGTAATGATCGATGGCAAGCGGTATGGTTATGGATCGGCACGTAGTAAGAAGGGTGCCGAGCAGCGTGCTGCTCGTTCAGCATTCGAGGAGTTAGAGCGCCAGAGGAGTAGCAGTGCCTCCTATACTACCGAATCCCGCGACGATTAAGCTCGGCTTGATACTTTCTCGCATTGGCATTATGCTCACTGAGTGTTCGAGCAAAGGCGTGCCTTCCCGAAAAGTCTGCATTTGCACAAAAGTAGAGATAGTTATGCCCGTCATAGTTAAGCGTTGCATCTATTGCTGCAATCGAGGGCGAGCATATAGGCCCTGGTGGTAATCCACTATACTTATATGTGTTGTATGGAGAGTCGTAGGTGAGGTGTTTGTTTAGCACTCGTTTGATTGAAAAATCACCGATAGCATACTTTACCGTTGGGTCAGCCTGAAGAGCTATACCTTTGCGAAGTCTATTGATATAAACTCCTGCGACTTCGTCCATTTCATCCACGACGTTCGTTTCTTCATCAACTATCGAGGCTATGGTGACTATCTCCGAGGGGGTGAATCCAAGTTTTTTGGCCTTTACGGCTCTATTATCGCTCTGCCAGAATCTCTTAAACTCGTCCTCCATACGCTCTGCAAATCGCTCTGGGCTGATGCTCCAGTATATGTCGTATGAGTTAGGAATGAAGTGCTCGATATACTTTGAATCGCTGTTCTTTGCATTAAAATAGTTAATAAACTCGAGGGAGTCCGCCATAAGCGACTTGCCAAGCACGCCTGCAAGTTGTTCGAGTGTACGGATATTGTTAAAAGTAACTCTCACGGGTGTTTCGCGACCATTTGCCAGAGTCGCCACTACTGTGCGGAAGCTGTCTCCGCTCTGAAAGCTATATGCTCCAGGTTCTACTGCGCTCACCCCCCTACTCTTTGCAATTGTTTGAAACTCGTCGCTGCTTTTGATAATCGCAGCACTTTGCAGCATATCCCCTACGCTCTGAATCGATGTTTGTTCAGGATATATCTTAACACTTCCACTCTTTATGACCGCCTCTCCAAATCTATAATCGTAGTGCCCATAGATATAGGTTGCTCCCCACACAGCAGCTGCGCACAGTGCTCCAGCTACTATAAACATTACTGTTCTATACTCTTTTTTTAGTTTTCTTCTTGCCATTGCTATTGTTGGTTAGAATAAAAAAAAAGAGGGTAAGCTACTTTCATCGCACCGCTCAACCCAAGTACCTTTGCTGCCTTCCGACCCTGGAGGATTAAAGGGGAGCTGGTCGTAAAAGACTTACCCTCTAAGGTGCAAAGGTAGTAAAAAAACTTTGGCGAAACAACTATTTTTTAGAATCGGGTTAAGTTTTTTTGCGTATCTTTTAGTATGGGAGAGTCGGTGGGGGTGGAGGAGTATTTAATTGGTGATTTTACACTTAAATATTATATTTTTTCAAAAAAAAACATTAAACTATTTTGATAATAATAATAACTTTGCACACGGATTTCAGCTGCGCAACATAAATCCCAAAATTTACAGTATTTAATTAACAAAAAAATCAGCCCTTTTTTACCACGTTATCTGAAAAAAAATGAAAAACACATTAATCGTTTGTTTATTATTTCTAATATCTGGTTGCGCCTCAGTAACATCACGGATGGGTCTCAACGCACTCTTTCATCATAGTCGTGCAAACTATGTGCTCGAAGCTGCTGTGATGCACCTCGACACACTGCGTAATCGAGAAGTGATATTCCTGCCGATGGTGCACGTAGGAAAAGAAGCTGACTACGAAAAAATTAAACTCTATCTTGACCTAAAAAAATCTCAGGGATATACAATTTTTTATGAGGGGCTGCTACCTATTGACAGCGTAGACTATGCGAACTTAAATTTTATCGCAGGGGACAGTACATTAAAGGCAGATTTATTGGCAAAAGTTGATACTATTAGTCGAAAATTTAGGAGGCTTACTGGGTTTCATCTCTCCTCCATTGAAAATCAATACACCGACCCCGATAACAAATCAATTAGACGAAACGTCCGCAAAGACTTTGTTACTCAGAGCAAAGCTCTGCTTGGGCTAACCGCAGATAGCCTTAATACACATAACGAAATATGGGTCGATATGACCGAGCCCGAGCTACTTAGGTTATACGAAAGGGAGTATAAACCCATCGAACTCACAGCCTATGATTGGGACACCCCCCTTAATGCAGAGTACAACACCCCCGACACCGTTAAACATAGCGAGTTTGCCTTTGTTCAAGAATTTCGCAACAAATATATCTCAAATAGAGTTTTGGGAAGCACCTACCCGAAAATTGTAATGGTTTACGGCGCAGGCCACTATTGGTTTATATGGGCTGAACTTAGAGATGCAGGGTATATTTGGGACGAAAAATACCGTGCGCATAAAGAACTAAAAGACTACACCAACTAATAACACAACAGCCATACTTAACTCCCCTTGTCACTGTGACTAGCATTTTCAGTAGTTGTTTTGTACACTTTAAGGGTCGAAAAGTTTTATTGCAATATCAATATTTTTTTATTAATTTTACGTTGTTTTTAAAACCAAAAAGACTATGAGTGCACTACTAAGCCTTGAGCCAACAACTGTATGGACCATCTTCGATGAAATTACTAAAATTCCTCGCCCGTCGAAACACGAGGAGAAGATTCGAGAGTACTTGCGCGATTTTGCATCGAAGCATAACCTCGATTTTCGCGAAGATGCCAAAGGTAATATTGTGATCTATAAGGGTGCCACAAGCGGTTATGAGAACCACCCCGGCGTCATCCTCCAAAGCCACGTCGATATGGTATGCGAGAAGAGTGCGGACTCTACCCATAACTTTGACACAGACCCTATTGAGACCTATACCGAGGATGGGTGGGTTAAGGCACGAGGCACCACACTTGGCGCAGACTGCGGTATTGGTATGGCACTGCAAATGGCTGTACTCATAGCCGAGAATACTCAACATCCAGCCATCGAGGCTCTATTTACTGTCGACGAGGAGATGGGGCTAACTGGTGCAATGGAGCTTGGCGATGGTATGTTGACCCACAAACGTATGGTGAACCTCGACTCTGAGGACGAAGGTGAAATTTTTATTGGCTGTGCCGGTGGTATCGACACTATTGCAAAGTATGTAGAGAAGAAAAAGCGACTTACCACCAGCAAGTACGAATTCTACACCATAGAGGTAGGTGGTCTAAAGGGTGGACACTCGGGCGATGACATAAACAAAGGACGAGCCAATGCCAACAGAGTGCTTGCACGCATAGTTCGCCTACTGACCGAGAAGTACGAGGGTAGGCTCTGCTCGATTGAGGGTGGGAATCTGCGCAACGCCATTGCTCGTGATGCAGTGGCAGAGGTCGCTCTACCTCGCGAGCAGTTTATACTCCCTGGAGCAAAGGTCGATTTTGACCTGCTCAGCAAAGCAATCTGCGAAGAGTATGCCGTTACCGAACCTGATATGACTCTTAAAATGACCCCCATTCAAGGAGTGATATCCTCGCGGAAGTGGAGTGCCTATGGCAAGAAGTCTGCTCGGAGGATACTCACAGCTGTGCTTGGTGTTCAGAATGGTGTTGTGGAGATGAGTGCCTCTATGCCCGGTTTGGTGGAGACCTCTACGAACCTTGCCTCGATAAAACCTGCCGATGACAATGGTACACTTATAGTAACTTCATCTCAGCGCAGCTCCATCGAGAGTGCACGAAACAATCTCGCCAGCTCGATCGCCTCCATCTATGCTCTAAGTGGTGCTGAGGTAACTCATAGTGATGGATACCCCGGTTGGAAACCAAACCCCGACTCGGAATTTGTTCGCACCTCGCACAGAATCTATAAAGAGATGTTTGGAGTTGAGCCAAAAGTAAAGGCTATTCACGCAGGTCTCGAATGTGGGCTCCTACTTAGCAAATACCCAGGAATGGATATCATATCCATTGGTCCTACACTTCGCGATGTTCACAGCCCAAGCGAGCGACTTGAGATCAGCACCGTTCAGAAGACCTGGGACTATCTATGCGAGCTGCTAAAGCAACCGTAGATATACCCCACTAAAGCGGTAGTTTAATCAAACGCTATGTAGCTTTCTGGATCAACGGCATTTCCCTCGCTCCACAACTCAAACTCGAATGAGGGTGTAGAGGTTTTGGTTATTTCCTCCACAACCCCTATTGCTTCTCCGGCCTTGACACGGCTACCAACAGTTTTCAGTGTGCTCTGCAAGTTTTTGTAGACGGAGATCATCGAGGCAGCGTGCTGAACCATAACCACATACCCATCCGAGGGCATCCACTGAGCAAAAATCACAGTGCCGTCCATTACCGACAGAACCACAGAGTTTGGTTTTGGAGTAATCTCCACCGAGAGTCTATTGCCCACCCCAAATGGTATGGCAACCTCCCCTTCAACAGGCGCTATCATCTCAAAGGTTAATATTTCGCTCCTGCTGTTCTGCTCCGCGCCATTGACAGGTGTGTTGTCAACCGCGCTTCTCAGCATAGAGTCCTCCTCGGAGCGAGGAAATACGTTTGCTACAAATTTGCCTCTGAGCGAGTCGTGTTGATCTATGATCTGCGATATATCTCGACCTTCGAGGACACTGCGAAGATCGGTGGTGTATCTCTGCCATAGCTCTACCTCTTTGCTCAATGAGTCGAGCCTCGTTAGAGAACTTATGAGCTGTGCTCTTGACTTCGACCCAGGGTAGCCCGGGATATAATCCATAATAGGTGTATATGCAACAGTGGCTAATGCGCCAACAAAGAGAACCGTTACTGCAAAAATAATAAATATAAGAATCCATCCCCTTGCCGTAAAGGTGTGCCACATCTCTCGTGAAGTGCTAACGCTACGTATTGATATTTTGATGCGTTCGGTAAAATATCGTAAAAGTTTACTCCGTTTCATTGCACAAAGTTAAATTATTTTTTACATTTGTGAAATAAAACATCTCTTAAAAAAAAATATGGAAATTAGACAAGAAATCTGGGGCATAAGCGAGAGCGGAGAGCCGATCATTAGATATACGATGACAAATGTGCACGGTGAGAGCGTTGTACTGTGCAACTATGGTGGAGCTGTTGTGGAGCTTAACGTACGAGACAAAGATGGCTCAATAGCCGACGTTGTGCTGGGTTATGATAGGTGGGAGAGCTATATTTCGGATGGCCCATATATGGGCAAGAGCGTTGGGAGGTATGCCAATAGGATTGCACGAGGTCGATTTGAGCTCGACGGTAAGGAGTATCGATTGGCTGTGAACAATGGCCCGAATTCTCTTCACGGTGGTCCAACCGGTATTGCCAATAGAGTGTGGGGAGCTCGTGTGGAGGGCAATCGAGTTGTCTTTAATTATCTTAGTGCGTCGGGCGAGGAGGGTTTTCCGGGAGAGCTTCACATTGAGGTATGTTATGATTGGGATGATGACGCAAATCTAATTATTACGTACTTTGCTCGCAGCGATCAAAATACGGTCATCAGCCTTACGAACCACTCATACTTTAACCTTATGGGGCACGCCTCAGGTTCTATTCTCGACACCCATAGCCTTCAGCTGAATTGCCACAAGTGGCTCCCAACCGACAACACACAGATACCAACGGGCAAGTTGGACGATGTCAGTGGCACTCCTATGGACTTTCTAAATCCAGTGGTAGTAGGCAGTAGAATTAACGATGATTATGAGCCACTGAAGATTGGGGCAGGATATGATCACTGTTGGGCAGTGGACGGCTATGAGGATGGCTCAAAGATACTCCCCGTCGGGGAGCTATACTGCCAGCAGAGTGGGCGCAGGATGTCGATTAGCTCTTCGTTGCCAGGCGTACAGATATATAGTGGGAATTGGCTTGGCGGAAGCCCGCAGGGTAAGGGAGGGGTTGAGTATGTAGATAGAGGGGGTATTGCCATCGAGTGCCAGGCATTTCCCGATTCTCCAAACAAGCCAGAATTTCCATCAACGGTTCTCCAAGCAGGATCTATCTACGAAGTCGCCATTGTATATTCATTTTCAACTAACTAAACCATAAGATCTTATGACTCAAACTAAACAAAACAACGTGCTACCCATCATTATGATGTTTGCACTATTTGCGATGATATCGTTTGTAACGAACCTCGCTTCGCCATTTGCCGCAATTGTAAAGGATCAGTTCCACGCAACAGACTTTATGGCACAACTGGGCAACGCTGCCAACTTTATCGCCTATGCCTTTATGGGTATTCCTGCAGGCATAATGCTCAAACGCCTTGGCTACAAACGCACTGCGCTTATTGCCGTAGGTGTTGGATTTTTGGGCGTGGGCATAATGTTCTTGTCGGGAGTTGCCGAGAGCTTTTCGATATATCTCTCTGGAGCGTTTGTGGCGGGTTTTTCTATGTGTATGCTAAACACTGTTGTCAATCCAATGCTCAACACACTTGGCGGAGGAGGCAAAAAGGGTAACCAACTTGTTCAGTTTGGCGGCTCTGTAAACTCTCTGTCGGGAACGATAGCTCCGATACTTGTGGGTATGCTTACGGGCACCGCTGCTAAGGCCTCCATCGAGGATGCCAATCCAGCACTCTTTATTGCTATGGGTATCTTTGCAGTGGTCTTCCTTGTGCTTCTTGCGGTGCGCATCCCTGAGCCTCATCTTGAGAAGAAAGACACAAGTGCTGTTAAGATTAAGGATAAGTACTCGCCTTGGTCATTCCGCCACTTTACGCTTGGAGCTATTGCAATTTTTGTGTACGTTGGAGTCGAGGTAGGCATTCCAGCATTTATCATCACGTTTCTATCTGGAGGCGTTGAAAATGGCGGACTTGGTATGAGCAAAGCAGTTGCTGGTTCAGTTGCAGGTATCTACTGGTTGCTTATGATGTTTGGGCGTATCTTCGGTGGTATTATAGCTACAAAGGTCTCCCCACGAGCAATGCTCGGTGTGGTTGCCGCACTTGCCTGCTCGCTGATCTCGGCTGGAATCATACTCCCTGATACTATTATGGTAAGTATGCCAACTGTTACCTCTGACCTTGCATTTGCATCGGCATCGGTGCCTTTGAGCGTGTTGCTTTTCGTGCTGGTTGGGCTGTGCACGTCGGTGATGTGGGGAGGGATCTTTAACCTCGCTGTTGAAGGACTCGGCAAAAAGTACACAGCTATGGCATCTGGATTCTTTATGGTAATGGTATGTGGTGGTGGTATATTGCCGCTTATTCAAGGTGCAATAGTAGACCACACGGCAAGCTATATGGCAGGATATTGGGTAATTGTAGCAGGCTGCGCATATATGCTATTCTATGCTCTTGTCGGCAGTAAAAACGTTAATAAGGACATCCCTGTTGACTAAAATAAATTGTGGTTGTGTGCTGTATATGCGTAGCTACTCCTCGTATTTGAGTGGAGAGCAGTGAGAAAACATCGCTACTTGTAGCCTCCATAGAAAAAAGGAGCACAATGAAGAGATAAAGAGATACTACACACTCAAGAACAACAAATAACCTAAAACCCCTATTGTTTATTACTTAAATCGTAGGGGTTTAGTGTGCTTAGATACTAAAATTTACTGTTCTGTTTGATCTGTATGTGATATTTTTTTATAAAAATATAAAAAAATAACCCTTTTCTGACACTTTGTTTAGAAAAAAATATATACCTTTGTTTGAAGTGTGACTACATAAACAGCGACAAGTGTGTGTGCGCTATGTGTGTGTTTAATAACTGAATTTTTTACAACTATAAAACTTTTTAATATATTAACAACTTAACCAAATTTTAATTATGAGACTACTAAAGATAGGGTTTATTACAGCCCTTACGCTAATGGCGACACTTGTAGCCCCAAGCTGTTCGGACGATTCGGCACCTAACAACGGAGGGGATACTCCCGGAACGGATGATCCATATGTTGGTCCTACCGACCCCAACAACCTCAATCTCGGCACCTCAAAATTGGTCTATACCGAGCCTGCAATCATAGTAGATAGCGAAGAGGATATTAAGATTCACTTCCCCGTCTCTGGCACAAATTTCGATGGCTACACAGAAGATATCTACGCTCACATCGGACTCATTACAGGTACAAGTACCTCCGGTTCTGATTGGAAATATTCTCCAACTTGGGGAGATAACAGCGAGAAGTATAAGTTAGCGCAGTCCTCTCCAGGAGTATACACCCTCACTCTACCTGGTGGTATGCGTAGCTACTTTGGAGTAACAGACCCTCAGGAGATCCTGAGCTATATCGCCATTGTGTTTCGTTCGGAGGATTCAGAAATCACGCAGGTAGATGACGGAAAAGATATATACATCAAGGTAAACCGAGCAGGAGCACTTGTACTGGATATTATCTCACCCAATAGTAGCAGTGTAATGACAATCGGGGAGAGTGTAGATATAACCCTTCAGATTAATGCAGATGCCGAGAGTATAGAGCTCTACACCAACAATGTGATGACCACCACTATAGAGACCGGAGAAAACAACCCAAGCTATACCTTTACCCCAGAGGCAATCGGCGACTATACGATAGTTGTTGAGGCTACAAAGGGCGATGAGAGTCTCAGAGACTCTATTGTAGTTGTTGTTATAGAATCAACTCCAATCGATGTGGCTCGCCCAACTGACGCCAAAGAGGGTGTTACCGTCTCTGACGATAGAACCTCTGCAACGTTCGTACTGTACGCTCCGGGTAAGGAATCTGTAATACTCTTAGGCGACTTCAACAACTATACCCCATCTATCGACTACCAAATGATGCGGGATATTAACATCGCCACGCCTGACACACGGGTTCAGAGCGCAATAGAGGCAATATATCGAGAGAGCGGTCGTGATGCATCTAAAGCAAAGGAGGCATACTTCTGGATCACTGTAGATGGGCTAAACCCCAACACGGAGTATGGCTATCAATTTTTAGTTGACGGTGAGGTTCTTGTTGCCGATCCGTATTGTGAGAAGATCCTTGATCCGTGGAACGACAAGTATATCCCAGCAACGGTCTACCCAAACCTTAAGAGTTACCCATCGCAGTACACAAGCCAGATTATATCTGTCTTTACCACTGCACAAGAGAGCCCATACAACTGGAGTGAGTTTACACGCCCACCAGCAGCATCGCTATCGATCTATGAGCTACTTATTAGAGACTTCTCAACCGAGAGCTCTATTGATGGTGTAATGGAGAAGCTTGACTATATAGAGTCTCTGGGTGTTAACGCTGTTGAGCTGATGCCTGTTCAGGAGTTTAGCGGCAACGACAGCTGGGGTTACGCTCCTATGTTCTACTTCGCTATGGACAAGTTCTATGGCACCAAAGAAGACTACAAAATGCTTATCGACGAGCTACACAAGCGCGACATTGCTGTTATCATAGATGTAGTGTTCAACCACCTAACTGGAGATCACCCTTGGATGAGGATGTGGATGGGCGACAACTGGACTGCAGACAAAAACAACCCATTCTTCCACCAAGAGGGTATGCACCCAGACAATGTGTTCAACGACATCAAGCACTATACAGGAGGTAAGATGGATCGCCATATCAGGGAGGTTCTTCAGTTCCTTCTCACGGAGTACAACGTCGATGGCTTCCGTTTCGACCTAACAAAGGGTATCACCGAGTCTACACAGGATCTCAGAGAGGGTAATTCGTGGTACGATTACAATCCTGCTCGTATCGGGATACTAAAGGGCTGGACTGATGCCATTCGAGAGGTTGACAATAGCGCCTACATAATTTTCGAACACTGGGGAAGCCTCCAAGAAGAGGACGAGCTTGCCGCCTACAACGGGATACGACTATGGAAGCGAGCAGACCACCCGTTTGCAGAGACAGCAATGGGCTATGTTGGTTCTGAAAAGAGTAACTTTGGCGAGGATGTATGGCCTGCACGTGTTAATATCATAGAGGATCACGACGAGGAGAGAATTGCATATAAGATGATCACCTACTCACCTCTATCATATAGAGATGATTGGGAGGCTATCTCTAACCGCCTTACCGGCATCTACGCCTTTCACTTCCTATCACCGGGCTCTAAGTTGATGTGGCAGTTTGGTGAGCTGGGCTACGATATCTCTATCTTTGAGAACGGACGTACAGGGAAAAAACCAGTTAAGTGGGACTACCTTGAGGATGTCTATCGCAGGCAGTTATACGACAATGTATCAAAGATTCTAAACTTCCGCAAGAGCAACCAACACTCAATCTACGCAAATGAGGTGAAGGATAATCAAATTGCAAATATGAATCAAGATGGTAATATGTGGTACGTTGGCGATAACGACATAGCTGCTAAGACCCTCTACTACAAGGTGGGCAATGAGGCTGTAATTGTTATTGCGAACTTTAGCCAGAACGGAGAGAGTTCAACGCGTGAAATCGATGATCTGATAACTGGTGAATGGAAAAACCTAATCACCAACGGAACCTATAACATATGGGAATCTACTCATACGTTCACTGTTGACAATAGTGACTTCCTTATCTTGGTTAAGGATTTATAGATATATAGATCGCTTAGATATAAATATAGTTATCCCCCTAAGGCTCGATTGCTTTAGGGGGATAACTGTATTATATACCCCACTGTTGCTAAATATAGATTAATCGTTAAAAAAAAGTAGTGTTATTTTTTTCACACTGAATATTTTTTTGTATATTTGTATCGTTAAAAATTGTAGCACTCGAAGCAAACTAAACAATTCAATAATTATAAACAATTAAATCTTTAAAAAACAATGTCAGTAAACTTAGAACAGTACGGTATTGTTGGTGTTAAGGAGATTGTACACAATCCTAACTACCAGCAGCTTTTCATCGATGAGACCAACCCAAATCTTGAGGGTTTTGAAAAAGGAGTAGTAACAAACACAGGAGCGGTATGCGTAAAGACTGGTATTTTCACTGGTCGTTCTCCTAAGGACAAATACACCGTTCTTGATGCCTCAACCAAGGATCACTTTTGGTTCAAGGACGAGAAGAGCCCACTGTCACCGAACTTTCCGATGACTCCAGAGGTATTCGAAAAGCTCGAAGGTCTTGCCGTTAAGCAGCTATCTAACAAAGATAAGCTCTATGTAGTTGACGCCTATTGCGGAACTAACGAAGACACTCGTATGAAGGTACGTTTCATTATGGAGGTAGCGTGGCAAGCGCACTTCGTAACCAATATGTTTATCCAACCGTCACACTACGAGCTTGCAAACTTTGGCACTCCAGATTTCGTGGTAATGAACGCCTCGAAGTGTGTTAACCCAGATTGGAAAGAGATGGGGCTTAACTCAGAGAACTTCGTAGCGTTTAACCTCACCAAGAAGCTTCAAGTAATTGGTGGTACTTGGTATGGTGGCGAGATGAAAAAGGGTATGTTCGGCGTAATGAACTACTATATGCCCCTTAAAGGTATTGCCTCTATGCACTGCTCTGCAAACGTTGGCAAGGATGGCGATGTTGCGCTATTTTTTGGTCTATCGGGCACCGGTAAGACAACTCTTTCGGCAGATCCAAAGCGCTTCCTAATCGGCGACGATGAGCACGGTTGGGATAACAACGGCGTCTTTAACTACGAAGGTGGTTGCTATGCAAAGACTATTGGTTTGTCTGAACCAAACGAACCAGACATTTGGAGAGCAATTAGCCGTAACGCACTTCTTGAGAACGTTACAGTAAACGCAGATGGCACTCCTGACTATGCTGACGGTTCGGTTACAGAGAACACTCGCGTCTCTTATCCAATTCGCCATATCAGTAAGATTGTCCTTCCATCTAAGGCAGGTCACGCCAACAAGATTATCTACCTATCGGCAGACGCATTTGGCGTACTACCTCCAGTTTCTATTCTCGATGAGAAGTCTGCACAGTATCACTTCCTATGCGGATATACATCGAAACTTGCAGGAACTGAGCGTGGTATCACTGAGCCAACTCCATCATTCTCTCCAGCATTTGGTGAGGCTTTCCTAACTGTTCACCCAACGATTTATGCTAAGGTATTGGCAGATAAGATGGAAGAGCACGGAGCTAAGGCTTACCTTGTAAACACTGGTTGGAACGGAACTGGCAAGCGTATCTCTATCAAGGACACTCGCGCAATTATCGACGCTATCCTTGATGGTTCTATCGACAAGGCAGAGACTGTAAACATCCCGGTGCTTAATCTCGTTGCTCCTAAATCTCTACCAGAGGTTTCTGACATTCTTGACCCACGCAAAACATACAGCAATGTATCTGAGTGGGAGGAGAAAGCAAAATCGCTTGCAGCTAAGTACATTGCAAACTTCGAGCAGTACCTTCCAGAGGGAGCTCCACTTCTTGCATCAGGTCCTCAGCTCTAAGAAAGATTAGGAATTAGACGATAATATCTTTTAGAATAGAGGTGCTCCCGATTAGAGCACCTCTATTTGTTTTTTAGGTTTTTTTGTATCGAGAAAATCACTAACTTTGTGATGTTTATTGTATTTTAACAAAGTGAAATGAAAATAGCAATTGTAGGAACTGGTTATGTCGGTCTTGTGTCGGGCACTTGTTTTGCAGAGGTTGGTGCAGATGTTACGTGCGTGGATATCGACGCGCAAAAGATCGAGAATCTTCGCAAGGGAATTATTCCAATATATGAGCCCGGTCTTGAGGATATGATTGATCGTAATGTGCGGGAGAATCGTCTACACTTTACGACCAATTTGGAGGATGTGATCGATAGTGTTGAGGTTGTTTTTTCGGCTGTTGGCACGCCTCCGGATGAGGATGGCAGTGCTGATTTGCAGTATGTTTTGGAGGTTGCACGGACCTTTGGTCGAACGATTAACAGATACACTGTCTTGGTTACAAAGTCTACGGTTCCTGTTGGCACGGCAAAGAGAGTTGTGGAAGCGATAGAGAGTGAGTTGTCGAGGCGAGGAGTGGATGTGCCGTTTGATGTTGCCTCGAACCCTGAGTTCCTAAAAGAGGGTGCTGCAATTAGCGACTTTATGAGCCCCGATAGGGTTGTTATCGGCGTTGAGAGCGAGAGAGCAAAGGAGCTTATGAGCAAGTTGTACAGGCCGTTTTTACTGAACAACTTCAGGGTAATTTTCACTGACATTCCATCTGCAGAGATGATAAAGTATGCAGCCAATGCTATGCTTGCCACAAGGATTTCATTTATGAACGATGTTGCCAACTTATGCGAGCTTGCCGGTGCTGACATCAATATGGTGCGCAAGGGGATAGGCAGTGATAGTCGCATTGGTGGTAAGTTTCTCTATGCTGGGTGTGGTTATGGAGGGTCGTGTTTTCCCAAGGATGTCAAGGCATTGATTAGCAGTGCAGAGGCTATGGGCTATGATATGCGAGTACTAAGATCGGTTGAGGAGGTAAACGATAGGCAGAAGCATATCCTATTTGACAAGCTGAGTGCACACTACGGTGGTGAATTGAGAGGTCTGAGGGTTGCAATATGGGGGTTATCGTTTAAGCCCGAGACCGATGATATGCGAGAGGCTCCGTCTCTTACCACCATCGAGCGGTTGCTTGCTGCCGGGGCGGTGGTTACGGTCTACGATCCCATTGCAATGGAGGAGTGTCAAAGACGTATGGGCGATAGGGTTAATTATGCTTCTAATATGTACGAGGCAGTGGAGGGTGTTGATGCGCTGTTGCTCCTCACGGAGTGGAAGCAATTTAGGTTACCGAATTGGGAAAAGATACACAGTGCGATGAGAAATCACCTGATAATTGATGGTCGCAATATCTACATCGGCAGGGAAGTTCGCGCAGCAGGTTTTGATTACAACTGCATTGGGAATCCCAAGTAGAGTGTTGCATCGTAGAGCTCTGGTCTGTAAGTGTGTAAGAGAGAGAGCACTGGTATAGCGAGTCGCGGTAAGCACTGCTCAATATAAACCACGACATTGTAGTGGAGGGTGGGACTCTGAGCGAGCTTTTTTTGCTTTAAGATTATGGAGCAAACTACCAATTGCGGACGGTCGCCACCCCATGCGAGCTCCGGAAAATTCTTTGCGGAGCTCACTGGCGACCGTCTTGGCATAACCAGCTCGCACTGCCTGCCGGCGGCTTCACTTTTGGCGCAGATTAAAGTTGTAAATGCGACACGAGTAATAAAAAATTGATTAATTTTGGGGTATAAAAAAGGCCCGAAGTTCAGAGGAACTTCGAGCCATTAGAGTACCACAAGTTTAATCGACTAAAATTATTTGCGTATGGCACATCTAACTTTAGAGCAAAGGTATGGAATTTTTCTGTATTTACAAGAGGGGAGGAGTATAACAGAGATATCAAGAGCTATAAATAGACACAGGAGTGTAGTTTATAGGGAGATACGTCGCAACTCATCGCCTAAGAGAGGAGTTTATAATTATAAGCAGGCTCAACAAAGAGCTGATCTTCGTAAGCGGGAG